>CABQNH010000023.1 GCA_902465435.1 uncultured Eubacteriales bacterium
CTCTGATTCACTAAGTTCTACCGTGCAGGTGTCCAACTTGCACTTGCAATTTGCGAACGCAATTTATTTGAATTTTTCCATAAAATGAAATGGACTCGCTGAAAGAAAAATCGTCAAAATTGTTTTCCTGTTTTGACGGTTACGGACTTTATTGACAGTCTGAAATCCGGGCGGCTCGATGGCCGCCTGGATTCTTTATCGCGCCGCGCCGATGAATTGTGCCGCATAATGCGCCGCGACCGCGCCGTCCGCCACAGCGCTCACAATCTGGCGCAGCGGTTTCCTTCGAACATCTCCGGCGGCAAAAACGCCGGGAATGCTCGTTTGCGTTGTCTCATCGGCGAGAATATATCCCTGATCATCGAGCGCGACCGCGCCGCGCAAAAAGCCAGTCGCGGGCGTTCTTCCAATGCTCACAAAGACGCCGTCGCAGGCAAGCTCCTCCTCCGCGCCGCTTATCGTGTGGCGAAGCTGCACCCCGCGCACCGCGTTCTCCCCCAGAATTGCGGAAACGGTACCATTCCAGACAAGCGTTACATTAGACAACGCTTGCAGCGCCGCGGCGCTGCGCGACTCGGCACGCAGGCTTGCCCCACGATGCACAAGATACACATGCTCCGCGAGTGTTGAAAGATATAGTGCATCCGAGACGGCTGCGTTTCCACCGCCAACCACAACCACGGTGCGTCCCCGATAGAACGCACCGTCGCAATGCGCACAATAATGCAGCCCGCGCCCCAGCAGCCGTCTTTCCTGCGCAACCTCCAGCCTTCTGGGATCCGCGCCGGTTGCAAGGATCACACTTCTCGCGCAAAACGTCTGCGATCTTGTAAAAACGCGCTTCTGCTCGCCGGAAATTGCAGTGTGCAGCACCTCGTCGTAAACTGTAACTGCGCCGAACCGCTCCGCCCCCTTCTGCATTGCAAGCCCGAGGGCCGCGCCGTCGACCCCCTCCGGAAAGCCGGGATAGTTTTCCACTCTGCCGGTCAGCGCCATTTGTCCTCCGGCGTATTGCCGCTCCAGCAGCAGGGCATGCAGTCCGCCGCGTGCCAAATAGAGCGCCGCCGTATATCCGGCTGCGCCGCCGCCAACGATAATCGTGTCAAAGCTGTCCTGCATTTTTCTTCCTCCTTTCCTCTCAGTATGCCCAGCGGTGCGCATTTCAGTCTGCTGCACGGAAAACATTCCTTTTCCGTCGGGAGCAGTCCAAGTTTTTCCATACGGCAATGTGCCCTCCTCCTTTCCGCGATCCGCCCAAGCTCTGCCCCTGCCAAGCGGCATCATTCTGCCTCCGTTCTCCTGTTTTTCACAAAAACGTCAATGGGAACGCTGGTCTATTGCCAATCCGCTTCGAATATACTCTTTCAGGAGAACGAAACGAGGTGAGGCAATGGAACATACTGTAAACCACATCGAACTGCGAGGCATGCTGCACTCGCTGCCCGAATTTTCCCACGAGAACCACGGCCGTCGGTTCTACCGCTTTTATCTGGATGTTGAGCGGCTTTCCGGCACGGTCGATACCCTGCAGATCATTGCGTCAGAGACGCTGCTGAACGAAATGGATCTTTCCGGCGGTGACATGCTGCTGGTGGAGGGACAGATTCGCTCCTTCAACAATCGGGGGCCCGCCGGACGCAAGCTGGTCATCTCCGTCTATGCCGAGTCGCTGGAAACGGGCTGTGCCGAGCCGTTCAATTATGCAACGCTGACCGGCACAATCTGTAAGGAGCCGATCTATCGGCGCACGCCGCTCGGGCGCGAAATCTGCGATGTCATGCTCGCCGTGAACCGCGCCTATCATCGAACGGACTATCTGCCATGCATCGCCTGGGGCAGAACGGCAGAGGCCATCGCCGATGCGCCGGTCGGAACGCGGATCACACTCTGCGGACGACTGCAAAGCAGGCAGTACATCAAAATTTTAGGCGAAAGCTCCGAGCGCCGAACCGCCTATGAAATTTCTGCAATATCCGCCGAAATTCTTTCCGATGCGCCGGAAGCATAGAATTCGCCCGCTGCAAGAAATTGCGGCGGGCGAATTCTTTTCAGACTGTCAATCAAGTCCGTAACCGTCAAAACGAGAAAACACTTATGACGATTTCCACTCTAAAAAATGCGTTCACTCCGTTTTGGAGAAGAATTCAAATAGGCTTGGTTTAGAATAGAAAGCTACCTATTGTTTTGACTTGCTTCGGAACTCGCGCCCTACCGTACCTGTGTACGCCGACGGGCGCGAGTCTCCTTGCCTTCCGAACTTTCTTGATCGTCTGCCAGCGTGTCAAAAAGGTTTTTGGACACGCTGAGAATTCGCCCGCTGCAATTTCTTGCGGCGGGCGAATTCTTTTTCATATTACATCAAGGGGGAGAAAATGCGCAGAATAGACCGTGCAAGGCGCAGATACCAAGGCGTCGCCATACAATCCTGATAGCTCACCTCGCGGCACTGCAGAAACGTTTCCTCAAAATCGTCGTGGATCTGTGCGATGCAGTCGGCATCATAGAGCCAAACGCCGTTTTCAAAATGCAGATACAGGCTGCGGAAGTCCAGATTGACCGTTCCCACCACGGCAAGCGAGTCATCCGTGAGGAACACCTTCGAGTGAATAAATCCGGGCTGATATTCAAAAATCCGAACGCCAGCCTCCACAAGCGGAATATAATACGCCCGGGTCATCAGGTGCACATAGTCCTTATCTCCCATGGATGGCGTAATGATCCGAACGTCCACGCCGGACTTTGCCGCGATCGACAGCGTCTCGATCAGCAAATCGTCAATGATCAGATACGGCGTCATGATATAAACCCGCCGCTTCGCCTTATTGATCAAGTTCATGTAGACCGTTCTTGTAATGGTTTCGTTGTCCAGCGGACTATCCGCGAACGGCTGCACATAGCCGGATGCCGCAGGCTCGGACAGCTTCACCGGCACAAAGACCTGCTCCTTTTCCCCGGAAATATAATTCCACATGGAAAGGAACATAACGGTCAGCGACCAAACCGCCTCGCCGCGCAGCATCAGGCCGCAGTCCTTCCAGTGGCCGCAGCCGCGGTCGCGGCGGTTAATATATTCGTCATTGAGGTTGATGCCGCCGGTAAAGCCAACCTTCCCATCGATGAGCATCAGCTTCCGATGGTCGCGGTTATTCAGGCGCGAGGACAGCACCGGCACATAGGGGTTAAACACGCAGACCCGGATCCCGTAGGAGCGGAGCAGCTTATCATAGCCGCGCGGCAACTTCTCGATGCAGCCGAAGTCGTCGTAAATCAGGCGCACATCCACCCCTTGCGCAATCTTTTCACGCAGAATTTCAATGATCGGGTCAAACATGACGCCGGGGCTGATAATAAAGTATTCCAGAAAAATCGTCTTTTCCGCCTTGGAAAGCTCCTGCTTCATCCGCTCAAAGCAGCTTTCGCCGGAGGGAAAATAAACCGTCTGCGTATTGCAGTACACCGGGAAATCTGCCGCAAGCAAATACTGCGACTGCACCGCCGCATCGGCATCCTCCCGCACAAGCTGACGGGAGATCTCCTCATCCGGGATCAAATTGCTCCGCAGCGTGCGCTGCACGGACGCCATCTTGCGCTTCAGACGCGCCGAAAGGCGATTGCCTCCAAACAGGGCATAGAGCACGATCCCGAACACCGGAAGCGCCAGGATTGGAAGGATCCACGCGATCTTATAGGAAGGGTTCACATTGCGCGACAGGATAAACAGCGTGGTCGACCATGCAAGCAGCGTAATGACCAGTTCGATCCAGCGGTACTGTGCGGAGAGCCAATAAACACCGAGATAAACAAAGGCAAACTGCAGCAGAATACAAAGGGATACCACAATCGTTCGCTTTGTCAAAAAATTGATGATTTTCTTCATTGCCCCGCCTCCCATCTGCGAATTATCATATATATTAGCACAATTCTGCAAATATACAACAACAAAACGGGAACAAAATGTCGTTTTGGGAAAAAATCCGTCGTTTTTCCTGCGCGAGACCATGTTCCATCTTCCACGGTCATTTTTTCAATTCTGTCCGAATTCGCGGTAAATATACCGCAGGCCGCCATCCGCCGGAGCGCCTCGGCCGCAAAATATCAGTTGGAAACAAAAGATTCCCCGCAATTTGCTGTTGTGCAACCGAACGTGTTGTGCTATAATATCATAATCAAACATTTGTTTTATTTTGTTTCCAAAGGGGTTACTATGAGAGATACCATTTTTGTTAAGGGTGCAAGAGAAAACAACCTGAAAAACATCGACGTCAAGATCCCGCGCGATGCCTTTGTGGTCGTGACGGGACTTTCCGGCTCCGGCAAATCGTCCCTCGCGTTCGATACAATCTATGCCGAGGGGCAGCGGCGCTATGTTGAGTCGCTGTCCTCCTATGCGCGGCAGTTTTTGGGGCAGATGGACAAGCCGGATGTAGACTATATCGAGGGGCTTTCCCCCGCCATTTCCATCGACCAGAAAACGACCTCGAAAAACCCGCGCTCCACAGTCGGAACGGTCACGGAGATCTATGATTATCTGCGTTTGCTCTGGGCGCGTGTCGGTACGCCGCACTGTCCCAAGTGCGGCAGGGAAATCCGCAAGCAGACGGTCGATCAGATTGTGGATAAGGTGCTGTCCATGCCGGAGGGCACAAAGTTTCAGGTGCTTGCTCCGGTCATTCGCGCAAAAAAGGGCGAGCACGCAAAGGTTTTGGAAGATGCGCGGCGCGCGGGCTTCGTGCGCGTGCGCGTGGACGGGAACCTTTACGATCTGAGCGAGGAGATCAAGCTGGAAAAGAACAAGAAGCACACCATCGAGCTGATCGTTGACCGCCTTGTCCTGCGCGGCGACCTTACGCGCCGCCTGACGGACTCCATAGAGACCGCCTGCAATCACGCCGGCGGGCTCGTCATTATCCACCTGCCGGAAACCGACGAGGAACAGCTGTATTCCCTGAACTACGCCTGCGACGACTGCGGCGTTTCCATGCCGGAGCTTTCCCCGCGCATGTTCTCCTTTAACAGCCCGTTCGGTGCCTGCCCGCAGTGCACCGGCCTGGGCTTCCAGCTCAAGGCGGACGCCTCGCTCGTTATTCCGAATCCGGATCTCTCCATCTATGACGGCGGCATTCAAGCCTCCGGCTGGGGCAACGTGCGCAACGACTCGATCTCGCGGATGTACTTTGACGCACTCTCGCAGGAATATCACTTCAGCCTGACCGAGCCGATCCGTAAGCTGCCGAAGGATGCGCTGGATGTCATTCTTTACGGCACAAGAGGCCGGAAGCTTCAGCTTCATTATGACCGTGGAAATGGGCGCGGCACACTGGAACAGGCGTTTGAGGGCATTCTTCCCAATTTGGAACGCCGTTACCGGGAAACGCAGTCGGACGCCATGCGCAAGGAGCTGGAAGAATACATGGCCGCGCTTCCCTGTCCCGCCTGCGGCGGCAACCGCCTTTCAGACATCTCCGCCAACGTGACGGTCGGCGGTCTGTCGATTACGGATTTCTGCAAGCTTCCGGTCACACAGGCGCTCCATTTCATGGAGGAGCTGCAGCTTTCCGGCAATCAGGCGCGAATTGCAGAGCAGATCCTGAAGGAGATCCGCTCACGGCTCGGCTTCCTTGCCTCCGTCGGTCTGCAGTATCTGACGCTTGCGCGCGCCGCAGGCACGCTTTCCGGCGGCGAAGCGCAGCGCATTCGCCTTGCCACGCAGATCGGTGCCAGCCTCATGGGCGTGCTTTATATTCTGGACGAGCCGTCCATCGGTCTGCACCAGCGCGATAACGACAAGCTGCTTGCGACCCTAAAGCACCTGCGCGATCTCGGCAACACACTCATTGTCGTCGAGCACGACGAAGACACCATGCGCGCCGCCGACCATATCATTGACATCGGCCCCGGGGCAGGCGTCCACGGCGGCGAGCTGGTTGCGCAGGGCAGCATTGACGATATCATTTCCAGTGAGCGCTCGCTTACCGGGCAGTACCTTTCCGGCAAGCGAAAAATTCCGATTCCGGAAACGCGCCGTAAGGGAAACGGGCATCTGCTTCGCGTCTGCGGCTGTCAGGAAAACAACCTGCAAAATATCGACGTAGAAATCCCCCTCGGCACCTTCACCTGTGTGACCGGCGTCTCCGGCTCCGGGAAATCCAGCCTTGTGAACGAGATCATTTATAAAAAGCTTGCCTGCGCACTCAACCACGCGCGCATCCGCCCGGGAAAGCACGACCGGGTCGAGGGCACGGAGTACCTTGACAAGGTCATTTGTATCGATCAAAGCCCGATCGGCAAAACGCCGCGCTCCAACCCGGCAACCTATACCGGACTGTTTTCCGACATTCGTGACTTGTTTGCCTCCACGCAGGACGCCAAGCTTCGCGGCTACGGCCCCGGCCGTTTCTCCTTTAACGTCAAGGGCGGCCGCTGCGAGGCCTGCTGCGGCGACGGCCTTCTCAAAATCGAGATGCATTTCCTTCCGGATGTTTACGTTCCCTGTGACGTCTGCCACGGTAAGCGCTACAGCCGCGAAACGCTGGAGGTGCTTTATAAAGGAAAATCCATTGCAGACGTACTGGATATGACCGCCGATGAGGCATTGGAGTTTTTTGAAAATCTGCCGAAGATCCGCGACCGCGTAGCCACACTTGTGGATGTCGGACTTGGTTATATCAAGTTGGGGCAGGCATCGACCACACTCTCCGGCGGCGAGGCGCAGCGCGTCAAGCTGGCGACGGAGCTTTCCCGCCGCTCGACCGGCTCGACCATCTATATTTTAGACGAGCCGACCACCGGCCTTCATATGTACGATGTGCATAAGCTTGTAAAAATTCTGCATATGCTGGTGGACGCCGGAAACACCGTTCTGGTAATCGAGCATAACTTAGACGTCATTAAAACCGCCGATCACATTATTGATCTCGGCCCCGAGGGCGGCGACGGCGGCGGCACGATCGTTGCCGTCGGCACGCCGGAGGAAATTGCCGATTGCCCCGCCTCCTACACGGGACAGTATCTTAGGAAAATGCTGAAAGGAGGAAGCACATGGACGAAAAATCCATCCATGCAGGACACCGGCAGCGGCTCAAGCAGCGCTACCTGAGCGGTGGACTTGACTCCTTTGACGACGTCAACGTGCTGGAGCTGCTTCTGACCTTCGGCACGCCGCGCCGCGACTGCAACGAGGCGGCGCATGCGCTGCTCGCACAGTTCGGTTCGCTGTCCGGCGTTCTGGAAGCGCCGGTCGAGGCGGTTAGCAAAATCCCCGGCGTTTCGGAGCATGCCGCGATCCTTCTTCATCTTGTAACGGACGTCTGCCGCCGTCACCTGATCGATCGCGCAAAGATGAACGACGTGCTCACTACGGTCGATGCCTGCGGCAATTACCTTGTCCCGTTCTTTTACGGCCTGCGGAACGAAGCGGTATATCTTCTGAGTCTGGATGCAAAATGCAAGGTGCTCGCCTGTCACCTGATCGGCGACGGCGCTGTAAATTCCGCCAACGTGCCGATCCGAAAAATCGTGGAAAAGGCGCTGGCTGTCAACGCGACCTCCGTCATTCTTGCGCATAATCACCCGTCCGGCATTGCCGTTCCCTCCCGCGACGACATTGCCGCAACGGAAAAGCTGCGCGCCGCGCTCGATGCCGTCGGAATCGTTTTGGTCGACCATATTATCGTTGCCGACGAGGATTTTGTCTCGCTTTCCCAAAGCGGCTATGGAAGGAGCAGTCAATATGGATCATTTTGAGCTTGTCTCTCCGTTCCGGCCGACCGGCGATCAGCCGGAAGCAATCTCCAAGCTGATTTCCGGCCTGAAGGCCGGGATTGATGAGCAGGTGCTGCTCGGCGTAACCGGCTCCGGAAAGACCTTCACCATGGCCAATGTCATTGCCCAGCTCAACCGGCCGACGCTGATCCTTGCGCACAACAAAACGCTGGCTGCACAGCTCTGCTCTGAATTCCGTGAGTTCTTTCCGAACAACGCCGTAGAGTACTTTATCTCCTATTACGATTATTATCAGCCGGAGGCGTATATTGCGCATACGGACACCTATATCGAAAAGGACTCCGCCATTAATGATGAGATCGAGCGTCTGCGGCACTCTGCCACCTCCTCCCTGTTTGAGCGGCGTGACGTGATCGTCGTTGCCTCCGTCTCCTGCATTTATGGTCTGGGCGACCCGATCGATTACAAAAACATGGTGATTTCCCTGCGTACCGGCATGGAGCGGCCGCGCGACGAGCTAATGAAGAAGCTGATCGAGATTCGCTATGAGCGCAACGACTTGAATTTTGTCCGCAACACCTTCCGCGTGCGCGGCGACACACTGGAGGTCTACCCTGCCTACTGGGCAGGACGCGCGATCCGGATCGAATTCTTCGGCGACGAGATCGACCGCATCAGCGAGATTAATGCCGTGACGGGCGTCGCGGAGCGAATCGTAAACCATGTCGCGATTTATCCCGCCTCGCACTATGTCACCACACGCGACAAAATGGAGCGCGCCATTCACGAGATTTCGCGCGAAATGGACGCCCGCGTCGCCTACTTCAAGGAACAGGGAAAGCTTTTAGAAGCGCAGAGGATTCAGCAGCGTACCATGTACGACATGGAAATGATGCAGGAGATCGGCTTTTGCACCGGGATCGAGAATTATTCCCGCGTCATAGCCGGGCGCGCGCCGGGAACGCCGCCCATGACGCTTCTGGACTATTTCCCCAAGGATTTTCTGCTCTTTGTGGACGAGAGCCATGTCACGCTGCCGCAGGTGCGCGCGATGTACGCAGGCGATCGCTCCCGAAAGGAATCGCTCGTGGATTACGGCTTCCGCCTTCCCTCCGCGTTTGACAACCGTCCGCTGAACTTTGAGGAATTTCTGCAGCGCATCGGCCAGCGCGTTTACGTTTCGGCAACGCCTGCGGAGTTTGAAACGACGCGCGCCGGGCAAATCGTCGAGCAGGTCATTCGTCCGACCGGCCTGCTGGATCCCATGGTAGAGGTTCGGCCGATCGACGGTCAGATCGACGACCTGATTGAAGAGATTCAGGCAACCATCGCAAAGAAAGAGCGCACCCTTGTAACAACCCTTACCAAGAAAATGGCAGAGGATCTGACCACCTATCTTGGCAAGGCCGGCTTAAAGGTGCGCTATATGCACTCGGATATTTCCGCCATGGAGCGCATGGAAATCATACGCGATCTGCGGCTTGCAAAATTTGACGTGCTCGTCGGCATTAATCTGCTGCGCGAGGGTCTGGATTTGCCGGAGGTCAGCCTGATTGCCATACTGGACGCGGACAAGGAGGGCTTTCTCCGATCGGAAACCAGCTTGATTCAGACGATCGGCCGCGCCGCGCGCAACGCCGAGGGCCGCGTGATTATGTATGCCGATAAGCTGACGCCCGCAATGGACGCCGCGATTCGGGAGACCGAGCGCCGCCGCGCCATTCAATCGGGCTATAACGCAGCGCACGGCATCGTCCCCAAAACGATCATTAAGGACGTCCGCGATTTGATTGAGATCTCGAAGTCTGCATCGGAGGCACGCCGTGCGGACGGCGTCAAGATGACACAGAAGGAACGCGAACGCGAGATCGATCGTCTGGAAAAAGAAATGCGGAAGGCGGCGCAGCGAATGGAATTCGAATACGCAGCCGTTCTTCGCGACCAAATTATCGAGCTGCGCGGCGAGAAATAACCGCAGGCCTGCAGCAGAATTGTATACCCGGGAGAAATCGTATAACCGGGAGAAATCGCTGCCTTCGCGCGATTTCTCCCGGTCAGCGTGTCAAAAACCTTTTTTGACACGCTGGCGGACTATCAAGAAAGTGCGGAAGACGAGAAACTCGCGCCCGTAGGCGTACATAGGTACGGTAGGGCGCGAGTTCCGAAGTAAGTCAAAACAAAAGATCGTATCCTTATATTTAAACGTAATTAATTCAAATTTCCCTATATAGTAAAATTGACGCGTTTAAAGTGAAAATCATCAAAATTGTTTTCTTGTTTTGACGGTTACGGACTTTATTGACAGTCTGGCTGGGAGAAATCGCTGCCTTCGCGCGATTTCTCCCGGTCAGCGTGTCAAAAACCTTTTTTGACACGCTGGCGGACTATCAAGAAAGTGCGGAAGACGAGAAACTCGCGCCCGTAGGCGTACATAGGTACGGTAGGGCGCGAGTTCCGAAGTAAGTCAAAACAAAAGATCGTATCCTTATATTTAAACGTAATTAATTCAAATTTCCCTATATAGTAAAATTGACGCGTTTAAAGTGAAAATCATCAAAATTGTTTTCTTGTTTTGACGGTTACGGACTTTATTGACAGTCTGGCTGGGAGAAATCGCTGCCTTCGCGCGATTTCTCCCGGTTTCGCATGTCCGAAATTCCTTTCTGACACGAGACTTTTATCGGCAGAAAATTGCCAGATTCAAATACATCGCCATAACGGGAATCAGGGAGCCGACGATCAGCTGTGCCACCGTATGCCGCTTCAGCTGCAGGCTGGACCAGAACACAAACGCCAGCATCGCATAGCCAAGCGCAAACAGCGGGTTGACGCTGTGGCACAAAACGGCCATCGGCCCGGAAACACCGCTTGCGTGCCCGCTTGCTTTAAAATGCAACCTCGTTGTTGCGGCAATCAGGACACCGGACAGCAGATACGTTCCAAACACGACCTTTTCCAGCGGTGTGCCGGTAAAGACGAAGTCCACAAAGCCCAGCACATAACCGACAACCGAAAACGCAATGGCAAGGTTCCGCTCGCCCTCTCTCCCCTTTTGGCGCAGCTTCGGCACAAGCCACGCAACCGGGTACGCCAGCATGGGCAGAAGCGCCAAATAAAACAGTGCGCGGAGGTAATGCGGCGTTGCAGTAAATGTATCCTGCGTTAACGCATGCAGCAGCGTCAGAAAAATCGCAGCCAAAACAGGCGCCGTCGTAAGCACGCGCGTTACCTTTGCAGCCTTTGCAAACAGCTTGTTCATGCGAAATGCCTCCTTTGCTTGCTGCGATCAGTGTACCGCAGCAGGCCGGAAATGTCACGAACCGTTCCCATTTCTCGATTCTACGCCTTGAAATCGAGCGTTCTCCCCGTGGGAGAGCGCGTTCTACCGGCCGTTTTCTTCCGAATTCTGCATTTCAATAAAAAAATATCGATTTTTTTCGTTTTCCTCTTGCATTTTTCGAAAAAACGGCTACAATAGAGAGGTCAAAACGCTTGGGAGTAGGGATCGTGCGTTAAGTACCGTCGGATGGGAGGTTGCCGGCGGGCGAAGGAGCTTCGGCTCCACGATACGATCTTGCAACCGCCCAAATTCAAAGCGCACGACACGGAAAATTTCATATTTTCTTTTCAACCTCCTCCAAAATTTACTGGAGGTATTTTTATGTCCAAAACCGTAGCCGCTACCCATTCCCAGCTTCGCGACACCGCGAAAATGACGACCAAAACACTCGTCTCCTGCTCGCTGCTCGCAGCGCTCAGCATCGTGTTTGCACGCTTCATTATTCCCATGCCCTCGGAAACCATGCGGTTCTCCATTGAGGCGCTGCCCATCGTCATGGCGGGTCTGTTCTTCGGGCCGGTCGCCGGTCTTCTTGTCGGCTTCGCAGCCGATACCATCGGCTGCCTGTTTACGCCCTACGGTTGGAATTTCGTATTCACGGTACCGCCCATGCTTTACGGACTGTTCGGCGGTCTTCTTCGCGGACTGCTGAAAAGAAAGGTTGACTTTTTCCGCGTTCTCGGCGTCTTTCTTCCGCCCGCCGTCTTGGGCTCCGTCCTGTGGCAGAGCTTCTGGCTCTCCAGACTCTACGGCACCAGAACCTTCGCAGCCTTCCTCAGCGTGCGCGCTGCACAGTTTGCAGTGACCGCCGTTGTCAATTCGCTGCTTCTTTTCCTGCTGTTCCGCAGCGGTGCGTTCAAAACGCTCCAGCTCTGGCCGCCGAAGGCCTTTTCCTCGCCATCCGTTTGGCAAAAACTTAAAAACAGAAAGAAGTAATCTCTATGACCGGCAACGAAGCGATTTCCTATATTCACTCCTTCTTCTGGAAGGGTTCCGTCCCGGGTCTTTCCCGCACACGCGAGCTGCTCGCACGGCTCGGAAATCCGCAGGATCGGCTCAAATTTGTCCATATCGCAGGCACGAACGGAAAAGGCTCGACCGCCGCAATGACGGCCTCCATTCTGCGCAAGGCAGGCTATCGCGTCGGCCTGTATACCTCGCCCTATATTTTCCGTTTTCATGAAAGAATGCAGGTCAACGGCTGCGAGATCCCGGACGATTTGCTCGGTGAAATTACCGAGCAGGTACGGCCGCACGCAGAGGCCATGACCGATCATCCCACGGAATTTGAACTGGTCACAGCCATTGCCATGGTTTATTTCGCCCGCGAATGCTGCGATATCGTCGTATTGGAAGTCGGTATGGGCGGTGAACTGGACTCCACCAACGTCATTGCCTGCCCGGAGGTCGCGGTCATTACCAACATCGGCCTTGACCACACCGAGGTATTGGGCGACACACTGGAGAAGATTGCAATGGCAAAGGCCGGCATCATCAAGGAGGGCGGCGACGTCGTGGTCTACCGCGGAACGCCCGGCGTGGAGCAGGTGTTCGCCTCCGTCTGCGAGGCGCGGCATGCCAGGCTGCACAAAGCGGACTTTGCCTCTCTTGTGCAGCATACCCACTCGCTTGCCGGACAGTCCTTTGACTGCGGCGCCCGCAAGGATCTGTTTTTGCCGCTGCTGGGCGACCATCAGCTTCATAACGCCGCCGTTGTTTTGCAGACAGTCGATGTGCTCATCGGGAAGGGCTGGCGCATTTCCGAAAACAACATCTACGCCGGCCTGCGCGATGTGACCTGGCCGGGACGCTTTGAGCTGCTGCGGGAAAATCCGACCTTTATTGTGGACGGAGGACACAATCCGCAATGCATCGCCGCGCTTGTGAAAAACATTCGCGATTATCTGCCCGGCAAGCAGCTGACGATTCTGACCGGCGTATTGGCCGACAAGGATTATGCCGATATGTATACGCCGGTCGAGCAATACGCCAAGCAGTTCGTTGCCGTTAAGCCAATGAATCCGCGCGCGCTTTCCGCCGATGCACTTGCCGCCTACCTTGCCCGCTTTGGCAAGCCGGTTTTCGCCTGCCAGACCGTCGCGGACGGCGTTCGCAAGGCCGTTTCGCTTGCCGGCACGGACGGCGTCGTTCTCGCTTACGGCAGTCTTTATATGATCGGCGATATCCGCCGTGCGTTAGATGCACTCTGAGTAGCTTTTTCATTTTAAAAAGCCGACGGTAAAAATACGCGCCGGTAGGCATACCTCGTTTTCCCCTAAGGCCGCGCATTTTCTGTCCTCAAAGCGTTCTTTATAATCTGCCGGACGTGCCAAGAAGTTTTTTCACCCGCTGCGCAAAAGTCAGGGCATCTTGGCTCCGGACTAAAGCGATAGGCAGAGGCTCGTGAACCGGAAAGGAAGGATTCCTCTCCAGCTCACGAGTCTCTGTTTTTCTATTCTCCTGAAAATCTCAGTATCACGACCATATGAACCAACATACAAACTGTGAGAAGAGTCAGAAGATGTTCCCCAATAATCAATGTTGATTCTCTTGGTAATAGAATGATATCTATTGCTAATTTTACTCAGATTGTCGTCTGAAAATCTGAGGTTTTTACAAAACCGTTCAAAAGCTGCAGCCACAGTAAAAGCCATATATAGTAAACACCTTCTCTCTATTTCTATTATGCCAATAATTCAGCTAAACGTGGGCACTTAACATAAGATAGTTCTTTGGGCTCGATTTTTTTCAAGCCTCCACCATACACTCGGCCTTCACTTTCAAGATCACTGGCAGTAATGTTACTCAAAGCGATCCAAACCTCATGTAATATATCTGGTGCCTGAGTAATTGCTTCTTGGAGAATATTTTTAGGATATAACATTAAATAAGAATTCGTAGCAATTGCGCTTGTATGATTCAAAATAAAACGAAAAGGTGCAGCGTGTTCACCATTTCCTCTGCCCATATAGGAACATAAGAATGGCGTTGCCGATCTATTTTCTTGGTAATACCAAACCTTGCGATTTTTACAAAGATACTTTTGAGCAGTAGTATCGAGACCACTACCCGGCTGCTGTTCTTTAAGATTTTCCACAGGATGATCGGCACGATGTTCAACGGGGATGCAGGCTTCAACTTCAAAGAAGTCGAGTTCGACAGCAGGCATTACAGGGTCGATGTTCTGCAATGCCCCTATATGAAATATTGCGAGCTGCTGGGCTGCAAAGAGCTGACCGGTACTTTCTGCCTGAGCGACGACCGCGTATACGGAGATATGTGCGGCATCACCTTTGAGCGGCACGGTACGATAGGACGAGGCAGTGATAAATGTGATTTTTACTTTTACCGGAATTAGCGGCATCCGTTTCTCGCCCCGCAAGTAATCGTCAGCGCATCCACTTTATTTTTTATAACCGCCTTTCCGGATAGTACAAATACTCCAAAATGGTTTGATACACCGAATGGGCTCTGCATTCGACACGCCGCGTGAAGTACCGGTACACTCGCAGGTACAGCATCGAAACCATATCGCCTGACCTCTGCGTCGTTCGTCGCAGAGAACCAAGCGATTGCGGCGCTTGCTAACAGCCTGGTATGATAGAAATGCACAGAAAAAATTGCGGAAGCTATTGACAAATATGATTTTCCCGCCTATAATACTACAAACATACTAAGTTGGTAGTATTTATTGTTTACTGCCGACCTGCAGAAAGGATCGAGCAATCGTCATGCGCACTTGGGCTGCCATTGTGTTTCGATGTCTCCTTGGATAAATCTTCCCCGACGTACCGGGAACCATTCATTTTATATCAGGATACAATACAACAACACAATAAAAGGAGAATTTCATCATGTCTAAGATTTATACCTCTGCCGACCAGCTGATCGGCAAAACGCCGCTGCTGGAGCTGACCCATATAGAACACGCCTATGGCCTCAAGGCCAGAATTCTTGCAAAGCTTGAATACTTTAATCCCGCCGGATCTGTGAAGGACCGCATTGCCAAAGCAATGATTGACGATGCGGAATCCAAGGGACTTCTGCGAGAAGGTTCCGTCATCATTGAGCCGACCTCCGGCAATACCGGCATTGGTCTTGCCTCCGTTGCCGCCGCCCGCGGCTATCGCATTATCATTGTCATGCCGGAAACCATGAGCGTAGAGCGCCGCCAGCTCATGCGCGCTTATGGCGCCGAATTGGTGCTGACAGAGGGCGCGAAGGGCATGAAGGGCGCGATTGCAAAGGCCGATGAACTTGCTAAGGAAATCCCTAATAGCTTCATTCCCGGTCAGTTTGTCAACGCGGCCAACCCGAAGGCGCACTATGAAA
Source organism: uncultured Eubacteriales bacterium (assembly GCA_902465435.1). Lineage (GTDB taxonomy): Bacteria > Bacillota > Clostridia > Oscillospirales > Oscillospiraceae > CABQNH01. The sequence goes on from CABQNH010000023.1 coordinate 15,395, forward strand.
CAACCGGTCCGGAAATTTTTGCAGATACGGGCGGAAATGTTGATTACTTTATCGCCGGTGTCGGAACCGGCGGCACAATAACCGGCATCGGCCGTTACCTCAAGGAGCAGAAGCCGACCGTCAAGGTGGTCGCCGTGGAGCCGAAAAGCTCCGCCGTACTGTCTACCGGGGTTGCCGGCGCGCACAAGATTCAGGGCATCGGCGCAGGCTTCGTCCCTGCTGTGCTGGATACCGGCATTTATGACGAGATCATTCCGGTTGAAAACGACGACGCCTTTGCCGTCGGCCGCGAGATTGGCCGCCGCGAGGGCATTTTGGTTGGCATCTCCTCCGGCGCGGCGGTTCGCGCTGCGATTGAGGTTGCAAAGCGTCCAGGGAACGAGGGAAAAACTATCGTTGTCCTTTTGCCCGATACCGGCGACCGTTACCTTTCCACTCCCCTTTTTGCCGATTAAGGTCTCCTTCGTCCAATCCACACGCAGCGGACAGTGTAAAATTTTTCGTCAAAGCAAGGCTTAAACCTTGCCGGAATACCGAATGTCCTTCCGGAAGCTTAAGCCGTGACGGAAAAGCGCCGTCGTCCGCTACAAAGGATCCATGCTGCGACGCCTCAGGCCTGCGGCACTGCGTCCCGGCGATGCACCTCGCCGGGACATTTTTTGAAAGGAGCATTTCTTATGATTCCAACAAAAGACGAGGCCATGCAGCTCCTGCTGCAATACAACAATGAGCCGTTCCATATAAAGCATGCGCAAATTGTCAGCGGCGTGATGGAGTATTTTGCGAAGGAGCTGGGCTACGGAGAGGAAGCAGATTTCTGGGGCATTGTCGGCCTGCTGCATGATTTGGACTTTGAACAGCATCCAGAGCAGCACTGTATAAAGTCGCAGGAGCTGATGCGCGCGGCGGGACTGGATGAGCGTATCATCCATGCAACGGCAAGCCATGGCTATGGCATTACCGTAGATATCGAGCCGGAACACACCATGGAGAAGGTTCTGTATGCTACGGACGAATTGGCCGGCTTGATCGGTGCCGTTGCGATCATGCGGCCATCGAAAAGCGTAGACGATCTGGAGCTGAAATCCGTTAAGAAGAAGTATAAGAGCGCAAACTTCGCCGCGGGATGCTCTCGCACCGTAATTGCAAACGGCGCGCAAATGCTCGGCTGGACATTGGACGAATTAATTGCGCGTACCATTCAGGCAATGCGTGCCACACCGGCGGCAAGCTTTCAGGAGGATGCCCAATAATTACAAATAACAACCGATCCATCGTAGAACGGAAACGGGAGAAATCGCAGCTTCACGCGATTTCTCCCGTTTTTTTCTCTGATTTCATAAAGGCGGACGGCGAAAGTGGTTTCTTCAGGTCGAAGTCCTTCAGAAACGCTTCGCCGTCCGCCGCAGCGCTTTGCTTTGTTCGCTTATTTTACTTCATAGCCAGCTTCCTCAACTGCCTTTTTCAGCGCGGCAAGCTCAGCGCTGCCGTAAACGACAGCGTTTTTATTCTCCAAGCTGACCTCCACGCGCTCTACGCCGGGCAACGCCTCCAACGCCTTTTCCACATGCGCCTTGCAGTGTCCGCACATCATACCCTCGATCCGCAATACCGTTGTCATTTCGTCTGTTCCTCCTTTCTCCTCTGCCTTCGCATCCGTTTTTAACATTTTCGGTTTAAAATTCCGTAAGCGCAGCGCATTGGACACCACACAGACGGAGCTGAAGCTCATGGCCGCCGCGCCGATCATCGGCGACAGCTGAATGCCGAACGCGGGGTACAGAACACCGGCCGCGATGGGAATTCCAAGGCTGTTATAGAAAAATGCCCAGAACAAATTCATTTTAATATTGCGGATCACCGCGCGGCTGAGCTGAATTGCCGTAGTAACATCCTGCGGGCGGCTGTTCATCAAAACGATATCCGCCGACTCGATGGCAACGTCCGTGCCCGCACCGATTGCAATGCCGATGTCTGCAACTGCAAGAGGCGGCGCATCGTTGATTCCGTCGCCGACCATGGCAACGCATTTTCCCCCCGCCTGCAGCTCCTGAATGATCCTCGCCTTATCCTGCGGCAGGATCTCCGCATAGGCACGCGACACGCCAAGCTTGGCGGCAATGCTGTCCGCCGTAGCCTGATTATCGCCCGTCAGCATAACGACCTCTGCTCCCTGCTCCCGCAAGGACGCCACCGTCGCCGCCGCGTCCGGCTTCGGACGATCCGCCAACACAACAAGGCCCAAATAGCCGCGCTTCTCTCCGGCGCAGTACAAAAGCGTTCCGTTGCCCGCGGACGCGGGCGCGTCGATTTCCTTTTCCCGCAAAAGCTTGCGGTTGCCGACCAAATACAATTCCCCGTTCAGGCTTCCCTGCACACCGTGTCCGCTGATTTCCTCAAAGCCGGTCGGCGTTTGCAGCGACAGCGCACGTTCTTCCCCATAGCGCTGAATTGCCTTTGCAAGCGGGTGCGCCGACTGCGCCTCCAGTGCGCAGACAATGGTCAGAAGCTCCTGCTCCGAGATTCCGTTCGGCTGCACGGCCGTTACCGTCGGCTTTCCCTCGGTAAGCGTACCGGTCTTATCCATTGCAACAACATCGACCTTATGAAGCGTTTCCAATGCCTCAGCCGACTTGATCAGGATCCCGTTCTTTGCGCCCTGTCCGGTGCCGACCATAATGGCGACCGGCGTGGCAAGGCCCAACGCGCAAGGGCAAGAGATCACCAAAACGGCGATTGCCGTTGTGAGTGCAAACGAAAAGCTCTTTCCGGCTATCAGCCACACGACGCCGGACAGCAGTGCAATGGACATCACCACCGGGACAAACACGCCCGCGACCTTGTCCGCCATGCGTGCAATCGGCGCCTTGGAATTTCCCGCTTCCTCCACAAGCCGGATGATCTTTGCAAGCGAGGTATCCTCACCGACCTGCTCGGCGCGGAATTTCAGGAAGCCCGACAGGTTCATCGTGGCGGAAGCCACGCGATCCCCCGGTTTTTTATCGACCGGAATGCTCTCGCCGGTCAGTGCGCTCTGATCGACCGTTGAACTGCCCTCCAGCACGGTTCCGTCCACCGGAATGCGTGTGCCGGGCTTGGCCAATACCACATCACCGCACTGCACCTGCGCGGTCGGGATCGTCTGCTGGACGCCGTCCCGCTCTACCGTTGCGGTGTCTGGCGAAAGATCCATCAGCTTTGCAATTGCCGCACCGGTTTTTCCCTTGGATTTTGTCTCAAAATATTTTCCCAGCGTGACCAGCGTCAGAATCATCGATGCAGACTCAAAGTACAGCTGCTCCGCGTAGCGCTTTGCCATGTCCATGTCTCCGCGGTGCAGACCGACGCCAATGCAGACTGCCGCAAAAACGCCGTAGACCAGCGCCGCGCCGGAGCCGACCGCGATCAGGCTGTCCATGTTCGGTGCGCCGTGCAACAGCGTTTTGAAGCCCTTTTGATAATAGGTGCGGTTGACGATCACGACCGGGAGCGTCAGCGCAAGCTGCAAAACAGCCATTCGAAGCGCGTTTTCCGTTCCGTGCAGGAAATGCGGAATCGGCAGTCCGACCATGTGCCCCATTGTGAAATACATCAGCACGATCATAAATGTGAGCGACACCGCAAGACGCTTCCGCATCGCGCGCAGCAGCGCGTCGGTGTCCGGCTTCTTCCGCTCCACCGCCGGCGCCGCGCCATACCCTGCGTGCACGACGGCTGCAATGATGCCGTCACTCCCCGTCACATGCTCGTCATATTCCACGTTCATGCTGTTGGTCAACAGGTTCACCGCTACCTGCGAGACGCCCTCTACCCCTTTCACCGCCCGCTCCACGCGTGCAGAGCAGGCCGCGCAGGTCATGCCTGTCACATCAAATTTCTGCTTCATCATCTTTTTCTCCAATCCGTCGCTGTGCCGACGGGATGGCAGAAAGCTACAACCTCGGAGCATTTTCCGACGCCGCAGCCTTCTTCCGTGTTCACACCCAAGTCGGCGTAAGATTAGTATACGCAATTTCTCGGAATTTGTAAAGGGATCTCTGATTTCGTCAACCAGTGTGGACAGCGAGAGAGATTTGTCCCCCCAAGATTTGAAACGCAAACTGCCTTTTTCAGGCTTTCAAACGAAGGCCGAGGCGGCAAAGCTCCGCTGACCGCCGCATAGATAGGATGAATGCTGAGGCTCCCAAACTCCCCGATTTCGTTAATGCAGCCGCAGGCAGCGCATCGCGTTTAAAATTGCCAGCACTGCGACGCCCACATCCGCAAACACGGCAAGCCACATCGACGCAATGCCAAGCGCGCCGAGCACAAGCACAATTCCCTTGACGCCGAGTGCGAACCAGATATTCTCCTTCGCAATCAGGCAGGTCTTTCTTGCAATGTCAATGATTCTCGGCAGCTTTTCCAAGTCGTCCGTTAAAATGACCGCGTCCGCCGCTTCCACCGCTGCATCGGAGCCGACGCCGCCCATTGCAACCCCGACGTCCGCCAGGGAAAGAACCGGCGCGTCGTTCACGCCGTCGCCCACAAAGAGCAGCGAGCCTTCCCCGCCTTTTTGCTTCAGCAGACGCTCCACGCTTGCAACCTTATCCTGCGGCAGCAGCCGCGCGTGATATTCATCCAGGCCGACCCGCCCCGCGATTTCACGGGCGCTTTCCTCGCGGTCGCCGGTGAGCATCACCATTTTCTGAACGCCCCGCTGCTTCAATGCCGCAATGGCAGCCGCAGCATTCGGCTTTACGGTATCGCCGACGACGATCGCACCGCAATATTGGCCGTCTCTCGCCACATAGACGACGGTGCCCAGACCGGAAATCTCCGGGGTCGTTACGTTGTACTTCTGCATGAGCTTCCGGTTTCCGGCAAGCACCAGCCGGCCCTCCAGCTTCGCAGTCACTCCGCAGCCGGGGATCTCCTGCGCCTCCTGTGCCTGCGCGCCCTGCATTTGCGTTCTTGCGCGAATGGCGGCGGAAACAGGGTGCATGCTGTGCGCCTCGACTGCCGCGGCAAGCTCCAGCAGCTCCTGCTCCGACATATCCTGCGGATAGACCGCCGTTACGGAGAATTCGCCGTTTGTCAGCGTGCCGGTCTTATCCAGAACAACGGTCTGCGCCTTCGCAAGCTGCTCCAGCACGGTACCGCCCTTTACGATCACGCCAAGCTTTGACGCCGCACCCATGCCGCCAAAGAAGCTGAGCGGCACCGAGATGACCAGCGCACACGGGCAGGAAATGACTAGAAAGGTCAGCGCACGGGCGATCCACTTGGCAAAGCCGCCGCCGAGAATCACCGGCGGCAGAAGGGCAAGCAGCACCGCCGCAATAACAACGCTTGGTGTATAATACCGCGCAAAGCGCGTGATCATCCGCTCCGTCTTCGCCTTCTGCTCCGTTGCGGACTCGACAAGCTCCAGAATACGGGCAACCGTCGATTCCGAGAAGCCGCTTTCCGCACGAATCTGCAGCACGCCGCTCAGATTCACGCAGCCGGACAGCACGCGGTCGCCCGGCTTTGCCTCGACCGGCAGGGACTCCCCGGTAATCTTGGAGGTGTCCAGACTTGCGCTTCCCTCGAGAATCGTGCCGTCAAGCGGCACGCGCTCGCCCGGACGAATCAGAAGAATGTCGCCCGCCTGCACGTCCTCCGGATCCTTCTCGACCTCTTCGCCGTTTTCCAGTACGATCGCAAAGTCCGGGCGAAGATCCATCAGGTGCGCAATGGAGCGGCGCGAACGCTCCACGGCATAGCTCTCAAACAGCTCGCCGATCTGGAAAAACAGCATTACGGCGGCCGCTTCCTTCCAGTCCTTCAGCGCAAACGCGCCGATGGTCGCCAGCGCCATCAGGAACTTTTCGTCAAAGACCTGACCACGCAGGATGTTACCCGCCGCTTCCCAAACAACGGAGTAGCCAGTAATCGCCCATGAAGCGACCAGAAAACCGATCCGCACATAGCCGTCCGTCAGCAGACCGACCACGAACAGGCACAGACCCGCGAGGATTCTGGCAAGCGAGATTTTTTGCTTCTTTGTCATTTCATCACGACCTTACAATCCGGCTCCACTCTTGCGATTGTCTTTTTGACCTGCTCCATGACCGCGTCGAAGTCCGTTCCATCCTCGACCTCGACCGAAAGCCGCTGTGTCATAAAGCTGACCGTTGCGTGCTTGACGTCGTCAAGCTTGTTAATTGCATGTTCCATTTTGGCCGCGCAGTTTGCGCAATCGAGATCTTCCAGTTTAAAAGTCATTTTCATGATATTATTCCTCCTCGAGATGTTCCTTTGCCATGTTAATAATTGTTTTTACATGCTCGTCCGCCAGCGCGTAAACCATCATTTTTCCCTCGCGCCGGACACTGACCAGATCCGCCTGCTTGAGCAAACGAAGCTGATGGGAAATTGCCGATTGGCTCATGTTGACGCTCTCACAGATCTCCGTCACGTTTCTTTCGTGCTCGAACAGCGCATAGAGAATGCGGATCCGTGTCGAATCGCCAAATACCTTGAACAGCTCCGCCATATCAAAAAGCTGCTCGTCTTCAATCTGGTTTTCGTATTTCAATGTCAGTCCCCCATATGTTCATATGCTTATTTGTTCATGCATTCATTATAGCAACACTTTCCCATTTGTCAAGTATTTTTTTCATTATTTTTTAAATTTGGACATAGACATAATTGCAATGCGGGCTATGGAAAAACCATAACCCGCATTCAGGCTGTCAATAAAGTCCGTAACCGTCAAAATGAGAAAACATTTTTGGCAATTTCTATGTGAAACGCATCTGTTCTGTTTTTGGAAAATTTCAAACAACTACGGTTTAAAAAGTGGATGAAGTTTATTATTTTGACTTACTTCGGAACTCGCGCCCTACCGTACCTGTGTACGCCGACGGGCGCGAGTTACTCGTATTCCGAACTTTCTTGATAGCCTGCCAGCGTGCCAAAAAGGTTTTTTGATACGCTGAATGCGGGCTATGGAAAAACCATAGCCCGCATTATCGTTCCTTTAATCAATATCCTGCACAACGGTTTCCGGCGGCGTGTCGAGCCGATCCGGATTGCGCAGCAGGCGGCGCAGATACTTCATTACCGTTGCATAATAGAAGCCGTCTACCGTCCGTTCATCAAGATTGAAGGTATAATCCACATATTTTTTGGTTACGACCTCACCCTCCGGGCTGATCTCCTGCTCGCGCCGCTTGCAACCGAACGCGCAGAAAGCCGGCATATTGCCAAAGTCATAAAGATGATGGAAGATCGGTGGGATTCCGAGCGAACCCATTGAGGTAAAGAATATGGAAGCATGGAACGGGCTGACCTCAAGCAGGAACTTCGGCAGCAGCCCGAAATAGTCCATTGTCTTCAAGAACCAAATTGCAAATTTCAAAGTCACGCCGGGCAGATAGGTCAGATACTTGGCCGTGTTGTCAAACGTGCTGTCCAGCGGCGTATTATGAACCTCCTCGACGGCGGCGTTGAACTTGTCGTAAACCTCTTTGCTCGTATCCGTCGGCTTGAGATGCAGCTTGATGATCGTATCCGGCGCATCCGTCGTCATAGCCTTTTTGATCACCATGCAGAACTGAATATCGTCGCCGCGGGAGTAGACGCGCTGCCCGGACAGGAAGCGGTTGCAGCCGGGGTACTGAGACACGCAGCGAACATACGCAGCCAGAAACACATGGGTAATGCCGAAGCTCTCCATGCCCTCGCGGCGCTTTTTATGGATATAGCGCTCAATGTTCGTGATCTCAACCGTGTCGCGCATCTGGTTGGACGCACCGTTTCGGTTCGGCATAATGTAATTTCCGACAATCGAGATCGGCGACAGCGTGCGGATCCGGCGGCCGTCCGAACGGTCGCCCCACGTTCTGTGGTATTTCCCGTCGTTATGCACACGCATGGCAAAGGGAATCGCCGTCATGGATGCGAGCATCAAGACATTCGACAGCTTAAACAGCAATTCTCGGGACAGTCGGCCGTCATACGCACAAACCAGATCGTAGGTCAAAACCGCAAGCACCGCGCCGAAAATCACCACAAGCACACAGCGGCGGCCGGATTTATTCGAGGTGTAGCGTTTGTAAAGAATCAGGAGCGCCAGATACAGCACCCAGCTCAATACGACATACCGCCAGGAGGTAAAAAGATACTCTCCCCTTGCGTGCAGCTCTACCGCCACCTCTGCAAAATACAGGCAGCCCATTCCAACCGGAATCGCCGTCTTATAGAATTGCTCCTGTCCGGAAAGCAGGATTCTCAGCACAAAGATCACGCCCGCCAAAACCGGCAGAACGATTTGGAACCACACGGTTGTGCAGCCGAGCTCTTCGCCTTTCTCGAAGACGGCTGCCATGCGAGCCACTACCGAGCAGAGCATGAAAATTGCTGAGAGCCATGTCAGCGCGTTTTTCCGGCTGACATAATATGTTGTTCTCTTTTCCATACGGCAATTATACCATATCTCCCTATAATTTCAATCCCTTTTTCCGTCAAAAACAGCGCATCGGCACAGTTTGGCCGGCAGAAGCCGCCGCGTTCGCCCGGTCAGGTAACCGCTCCGTGCGCGGGGCTGTCTGCGTTTCTTTCCAAGTAAGCCATGAATTAATCTCTGCGGCACTGCCGCAGGGGGATTTATTTGCAGGCGCCCTTGGTACTGCAGAATGCTTCCATCGCGGCCTGGCGATAGGTACGGCTGATCGGTACGGAGGAGCCGTCGGTCAAAAGAAAGCTTTTTCCGATCATCGTGCTGATTTTCTCCGCGTTGACCCAATAGCTCTGGTGACAATGGATAAAGCTTCCGGAGGGCAAATGACAAATCATCTCCGCCGGCGCCGCGCGGACATAGATCTCTTCCTCCATGGTTTTCACCTTTGTGCGGTAGGTGACCCGTTCCAGATACAAAACCTTTCTGAGCGGCAGACGGCGCAGCGTGCGCTGCTGCTGCACGGCGAGAAACGGCTCAGACTGCGTTTCCTGTAAAAGAGAGATGGCCTTCTCCAGCGCCGCAGGCAAATACTTTTCCATATCCGTCTTCAGCACATACCAGATATGATCGGCATAATATGCGTCGTAGGAATATTGGGTGAAGCCGGTCAGAAAAATGATCTTGCAGTGGGGGCACAGCCGGTTGAGCGACTCGGCAAGCGAGATCCCGTCCACCTTCGGCATCTCAATATCCAAAACGGCAATATCCGGAACGTCTCCGCTGCGGATTCGCGTAAACAGCTCGTTCGGTGCGGAAAAGGCCTGCAATTCAAACTCCGAACGAATGGGAAGCGAGGAAAGATAGGCGATCTCATGTGCCAAATGCAGAAGGTTGTCATCACAAATAAACAGCTTTAACACGTTTTAATTCTCCCGTAAAACCAGAACGGCATGATTTACGCCGTCATCCGGCGAAGAAATATAGCTTCCGTGATACTGCTCCGCCAGCGCCTGCAGAATCGACGTGCCGACGCCTCGCTCCAAATACGCGACGCGTCTTTTTTTCGGCTGCGGCGACGCGGCGCAGGTGTTTTTCGTTTCCATGTGGACGAATCCGTCGACCTGCGTCACGGTCAGCCAGATTCTTTTCTCCGACGCCGACGCGCAGGCCTCCGCCGCATTATCCAGAAGATTTCCAAGCGCAATGATGAGGTCGGTGTCGGAAACGCCGACCTGCGGTGCCAGACTTACTTCAAAGGCGGCGCTGATCGCCTGCGCCGTCAATTCCTCCAGCCTGTGCTGCAGGAACGAGTGCACAATGGAATTCCTGCAGGCGCTCAGCACGCTGCGCGCCGTCCGCGCCTGCTCCAGCTTGGCGGCATACTGCATGGCCTCGTCCGATTTGCCGTCCTGCAGCAGCGCACGAATGGTATAAATGTGATTCGCAATGTCATGCCGCATCATGGAAAGATCGGCGTAGTTGGCCGTCAGGAGCTTATAATACTCCCGCTGCGCGTCGATCTGCTTGCCAAGCAGATCGTTTTCCGCTTTCAGGCGCGCATTGTCGGAGATTCGGCGGATTTCGTGGAACCACACGATGTCCGCCGTGAGACAAACCAGAGAAAGAACGATCACCAAAAGAATGCTCCGCGCAGACGGCTGCTTTCCCAAAGAAAAGTAAACCGGCGCAAACAGTGCAAGCTGAGAGATCGGGAAGAACAGGAAAAACCAATACTGCCTTGCAGGCAGACGGTCCACGCTGTCCGCCGCCCTTTTCGGCAGAAGAATAAAGACGAGAAACAGCGCGATCGCCTGCAGGAAAAGGCAGCGAATGTACCACCAGTGTGTCAGAAGATAGAACCGCCTATCGTGAATGTCGAGCGTCTGCATCGGCGCGAGCAAAAACATGAGCGTGTCAGCCAGAACCGCAGTAAAAAATACGCAGATTACCACAAGCAGCTTTCGGAATGTTTTGTTCCGATAAAGGAAAAGCGTTGGAACGATAAAGAAAGTCAGCATAATAATCGGCCGCATGACATCAAGCGACGCGGCGAAATAGCCGACAAGGAGAGAACCTATCACGCAGCCCGCTTCGGTCAGGAAAATGCCCTGTGGCCCCTTTCTGCGATCCAGGCAGTGGTCAATGGTGTACCACATCATGGCAAGACTACATGCGTTATAGAACATATAAATGAAGCCGTCTTTCATTGTGCTGCTCCTCAGTTTCTTATTTTTGTGCAGTGCACAAGGTATTCGCTGTCCGGCACGAGCCTGCCGCCGCGGAAAAGTGGGATGCCGCACCCAAATGCTTTCTGCAGCACCGCAGCATTGTACCGGTGCTATCGTTAAGCACCGAAATTTTCCCGTAAAATCAGAACGGCGTGGTTCATTCCGTCATCCGGCGAAGAAATATAGCTTCCGTGATACTGCTCCGCCAGCGCCTGCAGAATCGACGTGCCGACGCCTCGCTCCAAATACGCGACGCGTCTTTTTTTCGGCTGCGGCGACGCGGCGCAGGTGTTTTTCGTTTCCATGTGGACGAATCCGTCGACCTGCGTCACGGTCAGCCAGATTCTTTTCTCCGACGCCGACGCGCAGGCCTCCGCCGCATTATCCAGAAGATTTCCAAGCGCAATGATGAGGTCGGTGTCGGAAACGCCGACCTGCGGTGCCAGACTTACTTCAAAGGCGGCGCTGATCGCCTGCGCCGTCAATTCCTCCAGCCTGTGCTGCAGGAACGAGTGCACAATGGAATTCCTGCAGGCGCTCAGCACGCTGCGCGCCGTCCGCGCCTGCTCCAGCTTGGCGGCATACTGCATGGCCTCGTCCGATTTGCCGTCCTGCAGCAGCGCACGAATGGTATAAATGTGATTCGCAATGTCATGCCGCATCATGGAAAGATCGGCGTAGTTGGCCGTCAGGAGCTTATAATACTCCCGCTGCGCGTCGATCTGCCTGCCAAGCAGATCGTTTTCCGCTTTCAGGCGCGCATTGTCGGAAATCCTGCGGATTTCACAGAACCACACAACGTCCGCAACAAAGCAGCTCAAAAAGAGGATGGTCAGCAGAATGATATTCGACGTAGTCGGGTGACTGCTGAGGGAAAAGTACACCTCCGTCAGCAGAACAAACTGGGAAACCGGGAAAAAGAGGAAAAACCAGTATTGCCTTGCCGGCAAACGATCCACGCTGTCATGAAACTGCTTCGGCAGGCTGATATAGACAACGAAGAGCAAAATTGCCTGCAGACCAAGGTAGCGGGTATACCACCAGATATCCAGTGCAGAGAACTCGTTGAAGCGAATGCTGGTGCCGAGGATCGGATCCAGCAAATAGATGCCGATATCCGCGATAACTGCAGTGAAGTATACACAAATCACAACCAGAAGCTTCCGGAACACCTTGTTTTTATAAAGGAAGGAGGCCGGAACGGCAAAGGATGACGCAACCACAAGGGGGCGCAGGGAATCTATCGCGGAGTTCTGCTTGGTTAGGTAAGCAATGCCATGTGCAAACAGAATGCTGCCCGCTACCGTGAGCAGGAGCGTGCGCCGTCCAACCTTGTGGTCAAGGCAGTGATCGATTGTGTACCACATCAACACCAGACTGACTACATTAAAAATCATCCACAAAACTGTTCCGTTCATACCGTTTCCTCTTTTCTCTTTCTATACAGCTAGCGTCAGTTGACAAGGGCACACACGGTTTTTCACGGAGCAAAACGACGTCTGGCGTCGTTATCCTCGTGGGCGGGCGCCACGCAAGTCAAGGACGAAACGCAGCAGACGGCGTTCCAGTCCAGCCCGCAAGCGTGTCTGCCCTTGTTAACTGACGCTATGCAGAAAGTATAGCACAGCCGTCTCAAAATGTCGACCGCAATTGGTTGCATTTTCCAAAATAATTTGAAATGTGCATAATCCGCACGTTTGTGTTCATAATCCGCACACAGCGCGGCGAGCACTTGTTGTAAAATAAAATAGATCGGATTTTTTAACAAACACTTTCCGGCTCGAAACCGGATCGGCGGACGGAGCCGCCCGGCAGCGTCCGCCGCCGTTCCCGCCGGTAGAACAGGAGCCTTCTGCAATGAATATTGGATTTGACGTAGACGGTGTTTTGACCGATCTGGAGGGATTTCAAAAGCGAACCGGCGCGCAGTATTTCCGGCGTCCGCCGGTCTGCCCCGACGCTTATGATGTGGAGGCAATTTTCCGTTGTACGCATTCGGAACGGGAGGCGTATTGGCGGAAATACATTTGGCGCTACTGTATTTCGGAGCCGCTGCGGGCAGACGCGGCGGATGTTTCGCGGGCGCTGCGGCAGCAGGGGCACACGGTCACGATCGTAACGGCACGGGTTCATACCAGCGAATCCGGCTTTACCGGCTGGCTGTTTCGCCGAATGCTGACGCACTGGCTTAAACGAAACGGCTTTTGCTATGACCGGATCGTCTATTCGCCGGAAAAGGATGCCGCAGAGGCCAAGCGCAGGCTCTGCGCGGATTGCGGTGTGGATTTGCTGGTTGACGACTGCGCGGAAAACCTGCGCAGCGTCAAGGGCACCGCAAACGTTCTCTGCTTCACAGCCGCATGGAACCGGGATGCGCATTGGCTGGACGCTTACCGCGTGAGCAGCTTCCGTCAAATCGGCGAGCTGCTGCTGAAATAGAAACGCTTGAAGGAAATGAACGAAAGAATGCTATACTTTGATACTTTATTTCAAAACATACTCTGCCAACAGGCACAAAAAACGGCCATTGTATATCTGCGTGACAGCGGAGAGCACACGCACCTGACCTATCACTTTCTAAACGAGGCTGCCGAACGAATCGGGAAGGCGCTGCGCCAAACGGGGATTCAGGCGGGCGACCGCGTTGCCATTGCCGCGCCAAGCTCTCCCTTTGCGATTCTCACGGGCGTCGCGCTGGCCTGTATGCACTGCACCGCCGTCCTGATTGACGCCACGCTCCCCCCTGCGGAGATCGAAAAGCTTTTGGCGGAGGCAGACGTCAGCGCAGCCTTTTTCGATGAAAGCGTTGCCGCATCTGTTTCACCGGAGGCGCTGCGGGATATGCCGGTCTTTGCCGTGGACGATACGGCAGCATATCCCCTTCTGC
>CABQNH010000024.1 GCA_902465435.1 uncultured Eubacteriales bacterium
TCTTCGGTGCAGGTCGGCGCGAGATAGTTCTCACCCGAGGTCGCTTCCTGCCAGTTGTGCCCGAGGGCGGGAAGCACATCCTGCGCGACCTTGTAGTCGCAGCGCGAGCAGTGGCTGCCCTCCGTCAGGCCGGTTTCCGTGCAGGTCGCGGCGACTGCCGCGTCCACAACGAGATCATGGCCGGTTGCCTGCAAAACGCTGCCAAGCGCAACGGTTTCTCCGCAATCACTGCAAACGGTATCGCCCGTATAGCCGTCCGCCGTACAGGTCGCGGCGACTGCGCCAACCAGGCTTGTGTGGCTGTGTGCGCAGGAGAACTCCGTGGTATAATAGGTCGTGCTGACCGTACCTGCGCCAACCGGCAGCAGCTCCAGGTCAAAATAGCTTTCGCTTCCCGCCGTAGCGTTGGAAAGCTTATAGCCGCCGAAGCGCTGATATCTCTGATAATACAGAATGCCGCGATCCGTCGTCGCTGCCGAGGCGATCCGCCACGAGCCGTTTGTCCCTTCCGCGATCGTCCATTCATAGGCGTCCTGCGACGAGCCAAGATTGGTGCTTGACGCATAGGTAAGGTACGCCGTTTCGTTCTGCAGGGTAATGTTTCCGTTTTCCAGCGTCGTAACGGTCAAAACGTAGCCTTCTGCAAGGCTGCTCGGCACAGCGCCGTCGGTTACAGAAATCTGCGTGCCGCCGATCTTTCCGGCAAAGGTATTTGCCATTGCGTAATAAACATCGTCCACCTTCGCCGCAAGGACATAGCTTCCCGATGCGCCGATATGGAACGCCTCGCTTCCGGTGCTGCTGTCCGATTTCTGATACGAATACAACGCGTAAAGCGTCGTATCCGCGTCCGTTGTGAAGGTCGCGCCCGCTGCGTAGAAGGTCGGCACGCTTGAAGCATGATCCACCTTCTCTCCGACCCAGCCAAGGAAGGTATAGGCGTAAGAAGCGTCGCTGGGGCTGCCGCTCGGCGTCGGAAGCTGGATCCCGGCCGAAGCACAGGTCATGGGTTCGATCGCCGCAACGCCGCCCGGCACATGGAACGACACCGTATAGGAAGCGCCGATCGGATCCGTGTAGTTCTGCTTCTGCGTTGCGCCACAGACCGTGCAGACATAAAGATCATAGCCCCGTTCCGTCTGCGTCGGCGCAACCGTCTCGGAATACTGATACCGGTGTCCCGCCGGGAGGATCGTCGTGCTGAGTACCTGCCCGCAATCGTCGCAGGTCACCGTCACGGAGCCTGCCGTGGTGCAGGTTGCATCAACGGTCGTCGTCGTTGTGTTCGTATGCTGACAGGTGCTGCTGGAGGAAAGCACCGTGGTGTAATAGGTGCTGCCGCCGCTTCCCTTCGCATAGAGACAGATCTCCTGCTGGTTGAGATAACTTGTCGAGCGGTAATAGCGGAAGCGCATCTGATTGCTTTTGGCGTTAAAGCGCAGATACGAACCGCAGGCCGCGATCACATCGGCCGTACCGTTTTCGTTCAGCGAGAACGTATTGACATACGCATTCGTGCTGCTGGTCGAAATGCTGCCGCCGGAAGCATCCGTCGCGCGGCCGATATATATGCCGCTCGCGCTGCGCAGCGAGTAGCCGTCCGTGGTCGGCTCGACGGTGAACCGGTAGGCATCCGCCTCCGAAGCGGAAATCGTCTGATTGGAAATCGTAACGCTTTTCAGGTTATTTGCCGTATCCAGCGACGTCAGACTGCCGTCAAATACGCAGCTGTTCTTTTCGTAGACGATCAGATAATCGCCCGACCAATCGGCCGGCGTTGCAGTTAGCTTGACATAATCGCCCGAGTCGGAGCCGGACGCCGTATAGGTATAGAGTGCGTAGAGCGTCGTATCCGCAGTCGGCGTAAAGCTGCTGCCTGCAGCGTAGAAGGCCGGCTTGCTCGTGGTATCCGTTACGGATGTCATCGTCCAGCCCGCGAAGCTGTATGCATGTGCGTTCGCCGTCGGCGTTCCGCTCGGCGCGGCAAGCGTCACCGCATCGCCGGCGTAGGCGGAAATCGCGTCCATGCTGACGCCGTCCGGGACGGTGAACTGCACCGTGACCGTCTGCCGCGGCGCAAAGTCAACGCGGACGGTACAGTCTGTGCTGGCGGAGACCAGATAAGTGTTTTCATCCTGCTTTGTCACCGAGGCCGTGCCGGATACGACCGTGCAGGAGAGTGTATAATAGCCCTCGGCAGGTGTCGCCGTGACCGTCGAGCCGGACACTGTTACGCTGCCATAGGCCGCCTGATTGACCGTCGCCGTAATGGTAACGCTGCCGGTACCGCCTGCGGCGTTGCCGGACGGCGTCTGCATATCGGTCGGCATTTTTTCTCCCATGCCGAACATCAGCCATGCAAGCTCCGGATAGTCGATGAACACATTGCGGTTTCCCTGCACGTTTTCGACCTGATCGTTCCGGCCCATCTCCCAATCATCGACCGGGTCGAGCGCCATCCAGCGCATCAGGGTATCCAAGCTTTCAATCACCTTTTTGCCGGAATTCGCGCTGTCATCCGAATCCATGGCAGGGAGCTTGGCGCTGTCGACGTCCGAATAAAGATTCGGCTGCTGCCAGCGGACATAAATATAAAGCAGGATTCTCGCAACGTCGCCCTTAACGTTGTCGCGTACCTCCAAGCAGTTGTTTCCCGTCCAGATGATATCCGTTCCGTTGACGGTCGTTGCGCTTCCGCTGCCGTTCAGGTCCGCGAAGGTATAATTGCTCTTTGCCTGGTTGACGCTTCCGACGGACGGACGCAGATGATGCAGGTCGGCTCCGCCGTTCTTCTGATAGAAGGATGCCTTGCTCTTCGGCCAAATGTGCTCCCGCTGCATCTGCGCGCTGCTGACCGCGGAATCCGATTTCAGCAGATCCGTATAGAAGAACACATAGGTACTCGAGCCGTTGACCGCATCCGTCTTGAGCCAGTAATTGGCCAGCGAATTCGATGCCGTTCCGCTATAGGAAATGTCATTCTTCGTATGTGTGGTGCTCATCAAGGTATAAAGCTTTGTGTAAAGGGGATTTCCCTGCGTCGCAGCGTAGGAATCCGTGCTGTTGTAAACGCCGGATAGCTTCGCAAGGTTTTCATAGGTGTACTCCCCGGTATAGTAGGCCTTCGCCTGCTCGCTCAGAGATGTGCAGACCGTATGACGCACGCCGGTATTCGCGCTCAGCGTGCCTGTTGCCGCGGCCGCCGACATCGTCATCGACGGGAACACGCTGAGCAGCAGCGCCAGCGTCAGCAAAAGCGCACACAGCCTTCTTGGTAGGGTTCGTTCCATTGCGTTCCTCCTCTTGGTATGGCTTGTCTTTTTCGCCATACAAACTTAACCATATTATAAACGCTTCAGGAACGCATTGCAAGGATAATCCCGGGGAAAATGAGAAAAATGCACAAAGGATTTGCCCTTCTTTGCCGCATAATGCAGCAACACGACCTTTTTACTCCCGTCAAAGCGCCGAATTTTTGCTGTCCGGCGAGGCATTGCTTGCTTTTTTCAAATTTCGTGGTATACTCTCCTTGCAAGAAATACAAGGTATAATGGAGGCGTATTGCGTGGTTCCTTTTTTCAAAAAATGGTCAAGGCGTGCCGCTATACAGTTTAATAAAGAAAATTTTCGTCGTCTGCTGCACTATGTGCTGCTTGCGCTGCTCATTACGCTTGTGCAGGAGATGCTCTCCCGCCGTTCCGTTGTGTCCGGCATCAGCTTCCTCTGGCGGCGGCCGCTGGCCTTCACCTACGATGCGCTCATCATCCTATCGACACTGACGCTCGCCATGCTGTGCCGGAAGCGGAATTTTGCGCTTCTTTTAATCTCCTCCGCATGGCTCGGCCTGAGTATCGTAAATTTCGTGCTGCTCGGCTACCGCTCCACCCCTCTTACCGGCCCGGATATTGCCGTGCTGGCCGAAACGAGGGATATCATCCGAATTTATATGGGAAACCTGGAGATCATCGCCGTCATGATCGTAATCACGTTGGTTGCCGGATGCCTGATCTATGTCTGGTTCCGCTTCCGTGCCTACCGGATTCAGCTGGCCTTCGGACTGACCTCCGTTTTGGTGTCCTTTGGTCTGCTGCTCTGCGTTTCTACGGTATTCAAGCAGCACAAGGTGATTGACAGCGCATTTCCGAACCTCATCGAAGCCTACGACAACAACGGCTTCGCCTATTGCTTCTCCAGCAGCGTTGTGTTCCAGGGCGTGGATGAGCCGGAGGATTACAGCGAGGAGCGGATCGCGCAGATCATCAAGCCGTTGGACAAGCTGAAAACCGGAAAGGACGCCTCTCTGCCGAATATTATCTTTGTGCAGCTCGAATCCTTCTTCGATGTAAGCCATATGAGCGGCGTAATCTGCTCGGAAAACCCAATCCCAAACTTTACCCGCCTGATGCAGGAGTATTCCTCAGGGCTGTTTTCCGTTCCGTCCATCGGTGCGGGAACGGTCAACACAGAGTTTGAAGTGCTCACCGGCATGAACCTGAAGCATTTCGGCGTCGGCGAATATCCTTATAAGACCGTTGCACGCCATAATGTCTGCCCGTCCGCCGCCTATGTGCTGCAGGCGCTCGGCTACAGCAGCCATGCGATGCATGACAACAACGCAACGTTCTACAGCCGCAACAAGGTTTACAGCAATCTTGGCTTTGAGAATTTCACCTCCGTGGAATATATGTCCGACGTTGTCCGCAATCCGCTGAACTGGGCGGAGGATCGCGTCCTGACCAAGGAGATCCTCAAGCAGCTTGACGAAACGGAGGGCCGCGATTTTCTGTTCACCGTTTCGGTACAGCCGCACGGCAAGTACCCGACGGAGGTAATCGACGAAACGCAGACGATAACGGTGGACGGGATCGATGAAGCGCGCAAAATCGGCTTTGAGTATTATGTCAACCAGTTGAAGGGTGCGGACGAATTTGTCGGCGAACTGACCGAGGCATTGGAGGACTATCCGGAGGATGTCGTCGTCGTTTTCTACGGCGACCATCTGCCCAGCTTTGATATTCAGAACGAAGAGCTGAATTACGGCAATGTGCAAACCACGGAATATGTGATCTGGTCCAACTTTGGACTGGAAAAGGTCGATCGTGACCTGTGCGCCTATCAAATCATGGCCGAGCTGTTTGACCGGCTCAATATCCACGAGGGGCTGCTCTTCAAATATCACCAGATGTTTGAAAACAGCGACCCCGACGCCTACCAGAACGGCCTTCAGGAATTGGAGTATGACGTGCTCTACGGCGAGCAATACAGCTATGGCGGTGAGCTGCCCTATCAGCCTACGGAGCTGCAGCTTGGCACACGCGAGATCATGCTCAGCAACGTCCGCTACTACTCCGGACGGGAAAGCGCCACGATCAAGGGCGACGGCTTTACGGAATACAGCATGGTATACATCAACGACAAGCCGTATGAAACGCAGTTTATCGATGAAACCGTGCTGAAGGTCGACGAGATCACACTCTCTCCCGGCGATGTCGTTACGGTCGCGCAGGTCTCGGCAACCGACAGCTCCGTCGTGCTGAGTCAGACGGAGGCATACCTCTTCCAGCCGTAGCTTTCCGCCGCAAGAGATTCCTCGGAGCGTCCCAAAAATGCTTAACGTATGCCCGCCGTCGTTTGGTTTGACAGGAAGAGAGGGAGCCATGCAGCAAACCATACTGCAGAAATCGAAATATGTCATTAAGGCGCTTGCAGAGGATTTTCTGCTCCTTGAGCCAGGCGACCGCGTGAATTCCGTGAGCTACTATCAGGAGCGGTTTCAGGTCGCACGCGGAACCGTTCAGAATGCAATTGCTTATTTGCAGAACGAGGGCGCTATTTCTCTGGTCGGCAAGGGCCGCAACGGCGCGGTCGCTACCAGCGTTAATTACACGAAGCTGCAAAGCTACTGTATGCCGCGCACCGTCCTTGGCGTTATGCCGCTCTCGTATACCATCACGAGTCAGGGGCTTGCCACCGGTCTTTACAAGGCGCTGAACAAGATCAACTGCAGTCTGGTCTACACCAGAGGCGCGCGCATCCGAATTCAAATGGTGCTTGAGCGAAAATGCCAATTTGCGCTATGCTCCCGCAACTCCGCGGAAATTGCTTTGCGCGATCAGCTGCCCATCCGAATTCTTTTTGACTTCGGAGCCGGCACCTATATGCCGGATCATGCGCTGGTATTTCGCCAGCCGGACAAGAACTGCATCGAGCCGCATATGCGCGTTGCCTACGATCCCGATTCCAGCGACCAGAAGGATATCATTGACCTGCTGACAAAGGACGTTACGCCCCTGAATCTTGTGAAGGTAAAAACCTTTCAGACGTTGAACGCACTCCGAAGCGGCGTCATTGACGTCGGCGTGTGGAACGTGGACGAGCTTCTTCTCAATACCGATTTGCACCACTGCCCCATTGACCCAAGCCTCACAGAGCGGTTTTCCACCGCGGTCCTCATTGCTGCGAAGGATGACGTCGCCGTTGAGCGCATGCTGCAAAAGTACATTGACGTCGAATCCGTCCGTTCGATCCAGCGGGATGTGAAAGAGGGACGAATCTTTGCCGATTTCTAAAGAGTGCCCGTGCCAACCGAGAAGGTTGGCACGGGCATTCAGGCTGCCAATAAAGTCCGTAACCATCAAAATGAGAAAACATTTTTGGCGATTTCTATGCGAAACGCATCTATTCTGTTTTTGAAAAATTTCAAACAAATACGGTTCAAAAAGTGGATAAAGTTTATTATTTTGACTTACTTCGGAACTCGCGCCCTACCGTACCTATGTACGCCGACTGGCGCGAGTTACTCGTATTCCGAACTTTCTTGATAGCCTGCCAGCGTGTCAAAAAAGGTTTTTGACACGCTGAGTGCCCGTGCCAACCGAGAAGGTTGGCACGGGCATTTTCTATCTGCGCAGCCCGCTGTTTCCTCGTCTTAAATGTACATTTTTTGTTTGCTTAAATATACAATCATTATATTTATATTTTTCAAAAATTCCTATTGATTATTTGTTTATCCTGTGTTATTATTGATTTGTAAGTTGAAATTCTTCAAAATAATTGTTCATTATATTTTTGTTTTATAGTACATTTTTTCTGCGAGCGCATTTTTATTTTTAAGGAAAGGAGGGTAGAAGAAATGATAAAGCTGCTAAGAGTCGACAGCCGACTGCTGCACGGGCAGATCGCTGTATCATGGACAAACTATGTAGGCACCGACTGCATTTTGGTTGCCGGAGATCACATCGACCCGGTGGTCGTCACGATCATGAAGATGAGCAAGCCTGCCGGCGTGAAGCTGGTAATCAAGAATGTCGCAGATTCCATTGCCGCAATCAACAGTGGAAAAACCGATCCCTACCAACTGTTCATTTTGGCAGAAAGCGTCACCGATGCATACCGTCTGGCCAAAGCCTGCCCGCAGATCAAGAAAATCAACATTGGGCGAACCAAACGTCTGGAAGGTACACAAGCGCTGAACGATGAAACCTGGGTCTCCGAATCCGAAAAAGCAATGCTGCGGGAGCTGGACGCCGCCGGTTACGACATGGTTCTGCAAATGATTCCTTCGTCCAAAGCAGTTCCCGTGCGCCGCGCCTTGAAAGACTGATCGCAATCCACAAAAAACGAATGAGGCTGCCTTACGCAGTCTAAGAGAGGAGAAATTGAAATGTCCGTACTACAACAAGCACTGCTGCTTGGCTTACTCGGGGCATATTGCTGGCTGGACTGGTGCGTCGGTTTTCTGTATCTGAACCGTCCTATCGTGCTGTGTCCGCTGGTTGGCCTTATTATGGGTGACGTTCAGATGGGCCTTGCCCTCGGCGCCGTTTTGGAAACCTATTTCCTTGGAACCGTCGTAATCGGCGGTTATCAGGCGCCGGACGCAGGCGTTTCCAGCATTCTTGCCGCTGCCTTCGCCATCCATAACGGCATGGATGCCGACGCGGCGCTTCTGCTTGCCGTCCCCATCGCCGTGGTAATGACCTCCCTGCAAAATGTTTTGTGGGCTGGCTATTCCTTCACATCCAAGATCGCCGATAACTACGCCGCAAAAGGAAACGCCAAGGGCGTCTACGGCATCATGTTCTTAGAAATGATCGGCAACACGCTTCTGAAATTCTTCGTTGTTTTCTTTGCATGGATCTACGGCAGCGAAGCGGTCTCCGCCCTGCTGACCAAGATTCCGGACGTAATCCTCAGCGGTATGGCTACCGCAGGCGGCATTCTTCCCGCCATTGGTCTTGCAATTCTCGTTTCCATGATTATGAACAAGTCGAATTTTGCTTATTTCCTTCTCGGCTTTGTCCTTGTCGCCTATCTCGGGATTCCGACCATTGGCATTGCCATTCTCGGCGTTATCATCATCTTGGTAAAATACGACTTCAAAGCGATCGCAAAAAGCTTTAAAAGCTCGGACGCGGTCACCGTTTCGGAGGTGGACAGCGATGACTTCTAAAAACGAGAAGAACAATTACGATAGATACGGCGTTCTTACCAAAAAAGACATCACCCGTCTGAACTGGCGTTCCATGCTGGGTGCGTGCTCGTGCAACTATGAACGTCTGACCCACAAGCCGTTTTGCTTCATGGTCGGCCCGTGCCTGAAAAAGATTTATGCGGGCGACAAAAAAGGATACATCGAAGCGCTGCAGCGCCATCTGGTCTGGTATAACACGACCCCGCAGGTCTATAGCTGGTTCGCCGGACTGATGGTTGCCATGGAAGAAGAAAACAAATTTGACCCTGACTTTGATCCGGCGACCATCAACGCCGTCAAGTCCTCTCTGATGGGGCCCATGTCGGGCATCTTCGACTCCATCTTTGTCAGCACGATCCGTGTCATCGGCGCGAGTATCGCAATTTCGCTCGCTCTGGCCGGTAATGTTCTGGCTCCGATCATCTACGCCCTGATCTACAACGTCCCCAGCATGATCTGCCGCTTCTTCGGCGGTCATCTCGGCTATAAAATGGGCACCAGCCTGCTGACCAAGCTGCAAAAATCCGGCCTGATGGACGTTGTTTTACAGGCAGCCTCCATTCTTGGTCTGATGGTAATCGGCGGTATGTGCTATTCCAGCGTCGCAGTCAATTTTGCGATCTCCTGGGGTCCCGCAGGTTACGAGACCAATATTATGAGCGTGATCAACGGGATTTTCCCCGGTCTTCTCTCGCTTCTGACCGTGCTGGGCTTCTATAAGCTCTACAAAAAGCGCGTCAATACGCTGATTCTGATTTTCGGCACGATTTTACTCGTCTGCCTGTTTGTTGTACTCGGGATCATGTAATCGTTCGGTTTGGCACCGCCCACCCCGGGCGGTGCCCCAGCGTGCCAAAAGCCTTTTGGGCACGCTGACAGACTTCAAGAAAGTTCGGAAGACGAGAAACTCGCACCCGTCGGCGTACACAGGTACGGTAGGGTGCGAGTTCCGAAGTAAGTCAAAACAATAGATATTATCTTTATTTTTAAATGCAATTGATTTAAGTTTCCCCATAAAGTGAAATGGACGCACTTAAAGCGGAAATCGTCAAAATTGTTTTCTTGTTTTGACGGTTACGGACTTTATTGGCAGTCTGTGGCACCGCCCCCCGGGCGGTGCCTGCTGAATTTTGAATTAGAGGAGAACTATGAAAAAATTCTTTTGGCTTTGCGGCGGCTATCCCTCCATGGAAGCCTGCACCGCAATTGTAGACGCCTACATGGCGGGCGGCTGCGACGGCGTGGAATGGGCAATTCCTCCCGCCAATCCCTACCGTGAGCAGGCGCACCTACTTCCTTACTTTGAGATTGCCAGAAGGAACTGCCCCGATCCCGCCGCGCACCTAGCGCAAATGGCGGCATACCGCAAAAAATATCCGAGCGCCGATGTTTTCCCCGCAGTGTATCAAGAGACCGTAGTGGAGCTTGGCGTCGACCGGCTATGCGAGCTTTGTCTGTCCTGCGGGATCCACACGCTGTTTTTGATCGGTACCTTTGCGCCGGAGATCGCCACCGCACTCTCCAAGCGTATGCAAACAGCCACCGCCGTCTCCTATTACATGACCGAGCAGGAGCTTGCAAAGGCGCGTCAAAGCAGCGGCTTTATTTATATGCAGGCGCTTCCCTACCAATCGGAACTGGACGCGGGCTATACAAAGGATCGGCTCCGGGAATGCATCTGCGCCATGCGCGGCATGGGGCTTACGCAGCCGATCTACTGCGCGAAGGGGATCCGCACGCCGCAGGACGCCGCGTTCGTCGCTGCTTCCGGTGCAGACGGCTTTATTCTGGGCAGCGCGATGCTGCAGTATTACGGCGATCTTCCCGCACTCCAAGAGGCAGTACAGTCATTTCAAGCAGGAAAGGCAGGCGAAAAAGCATGAAGATTCAAACCGTTTGCGGAGAGATCGACTCGTCCCAGCTGGGCTGCACGCTCATGCATGAGCATGTTGCCACCCTGGACGCGTCCATGGTTCAGGCGTACCCGGATTGGTACGATCGCGAGGCAGTTCTTAACACCTTTGCCGAGGCGATTGCCCGCGTCAAGCCATACGGCGTAAAAACCTTTGTTGACCAGCTTCCCATCAATCTCGGCCGCGATATCCATCTGCTGCGCGAGGCGGCGGAGCGGGCGGAGATCCAGCTGATCTGCGCCACCGGTGTCTATCACACGGAGCACCCCTTTATTTGCCGAAACATCGATCCGGAATTTATGGCAAGCTTTTTTATTCGCGACCTGACGCAGGGCATTCAGGGCACGCCGTATAAAGCCGCTCTGGTCAAATGCGCTACGGACAAGCTGTACGGCGAAAGCGAAAACAACCGCGCCATGCTTCGCGCCGCCGCAATCGCCAGCCGCGAAACCGGCGCACCCATCGGCACGCACAGCTGCAGCAAGCTCCATCAGGGACTCTATCAGCAGCGCATTTTCTTTGAGGAAGGGATCGCACCGCACAAGATCCTGATTGGCCACAGCTTTGACTGCCTTGAGCGGGATTATCTTACGCAGCTTCTCGACAATGGAACCTATGTCGGCTGCGACCAAATCGGCATCCACCACCGCGCCAGCACGGAGAATCTTGCCGCCTGCGTCGCGGATCTCATTGCAATGGGCAAGGGCTATGAAAAGCAGATCATGCTCTCGCACGACGGCGGGATCGTCAACGACTATGCCTATTCCTTTGCGCCGTGGCGCCGCGACCCTGCAAAGAACAACTCGCTTGGCTTCTACGACGAGCTGTTTGAGGTCATGATCCCCGAGCTTCTTACTCGCGGTGTAACGCAGGAGCAGATCGACACCATGCTGATCGAAAATCCCCGCAGATATTTCGAAGGAACGCCCATCCGCTGACTTTTTCTGGGAGGATAACGATGCATACAAACTTCAAAGCGATTTTTGATAAGAAGCCTGTGATTGGGATGATCCACCTGCTTCCGCTGCCCGGTGCACCGAACTTTGGCGGCAGTCTCCGGCAAATTGAGGACGCCGCGTTTGAGGATCTGGAGGCCTTGACGGACGGGGGCGCCGATGCCTTTCTGGTCGAAAACTTTTCGGACATCCCCTATTCGCTCCAGCTCCCACTTGAGGCGTTCGCCGTTATGGCCTCCGTTACCTCGAAGCTCGCCGCAGCCTCCCGCCTCCCCTTCGGCGTGAATGTTCAGGCGAACCAGCCCCTTGCGGAATGGGCGCTTGCCTATGCGACCGGCGCTTCCTTTTTACGCGTCGAGGCGTTTGTGGAAAACCGCGCTGGCTCCTTCGGGATAACGCAAGCCGCCGCGCCCGCGCTGATGCGGCAGCGCGCGCAGTACCCGTGCCCCTCCATGGTATTTGCGGACATTCATGCAAAGCATACCTATGAAGTAGTGTCCGGGCAAACCACCACGCTGTGCGTGCGCGAGGCGATTGAGTGCGGCGCGTCAGCTCTCATTATCACAGGACTGCTGACCGGCAGCAACCCTTCCCTTGCCGAGGTTCGGGAAATGAAGCGTCTGGCCGGCAATACGCCCGTGCTGTTAGGCAGCGGCGTCTCTGAGGAAAATGCAGCAGAGTTTTTTGCCGCGGCCGACGGTGCAATCATTGGCAGTGCCCTCAAATATGACGGCGACATCAATCGCCGTGTTGATCCGGCGCGCGTGCGCCGAATTGTCCAGCGTGCCGCAGAAGGGAGAAATCTATGAATCTGATCATCATGCTTTTCAGCGTTGCCGCACTGACCGGCGCCGTTCTCGGCGTTCTCTATTCGCTGAATGTTCTCTTTATTCTCTGCACCGTGCTCGCATTGATCGGCTTATTGCTGCTGACCGCATCAAAGCTTGGATTTGCAATGTTTCAGTCCAATGACGAGACGCCCTTCATTTATATCCGCAGCAAGGGCAAGACCTATCACACCATTCGCGGCTGCTCCGAGCTAAAGGGGGTCAATGCCGTGCGTGTGCCCTTTTCCTATGCTTGCCGCAACCACATGACGGCCTGCCCCGTCTGCGCAAATTATTTCAAAGACGACCAAGACACAGAAACCACAGCAGGAGGTTTGGAGCAATGATTGGTATTTTAGTCGTGAGCCACGGCAGCCTTGCCGCGGGTCTGTTGGACGCAGCCGCGCTGTTTTTCGGGAAGCAGCCGCAGCTTTCCGCCCTGATGCTTCGCGACGGAGACGACGCGCAGGATTTCCGCTGCCGCATGGAAAAGGCCGTCGCTGAATTAAATTGCGGAGACGGCGTATTGATTCTTGCCGATCTCTTCGGCGGAACGCCCTGCAACTGCGCAATGGCGCTGCAGAGCGCGTCCGTGCAGGTGGTCGCCGGGGTCAATCTTCCCATGCTCATGGAGGCGCTCAGTCTTCGGGATGCGGCTCCCATCAGCACACAGGAAATCGCCGCAGCCGCGCGCGACGGCGTTGTGATTCCCGCGCTGGCCGATGCCGGTGAGGACGAGGATTTTTGATATGACAAAAACGATTTCCCCCTTTTGTATTTCCCTGCCGCAGGACACCCGCTTCGGCGAGCACTGCTTAGAGGCCCTGCCGGAGCTTCTGCGTTCCGCCGGGATTTCAAAGCCGCTGCTTCTCTCCGATCGCGGGCTGGAGCGTGCAGGCACAACTGCGCGCGTTACCGATCTTTTCGCCCGCAGCGGAATACCATACGCGGAATTTTACGACGTACTGCCCAATCCGACAACCGCTGTTGTCGACGAAGCCGTAACGGCCTTTCGCCAATCCGGCGCGGACGCCGTACTGGCACTCGGCGGCGGCAGTCCGATGGACGTAGCAAAGGCTGTTGTCATCATTGCAGCGCACGGCGGCAATATTTGTGACTACGAAGGCGCAGGCAAGATTCCCGGCACGCTTCTTCCTTTGATTGCAATTCCGACAACCGCCGGTACCGGCAGCGAGGCAACCTCCTGCGCCGTGATCACAGACGACGAGCGTCACTACAAGTTCACGATTTTAGGCCAGGAGCTGCTTCCGCACCACGTCTTTCTCGACCCAACGCTGCTTCTGTCGCTTCCTTTCTCCGTCGCGGCTGCAACGGGAATGGATGCGCTGATCCACGCGATCGAAGCCTATCTTTCTAAAAACGCCACCGTCCTTACCGACGCGCTGGCGGAGAAGGCCATGTCGCTGATCGGTGAGAGTCTGTGTCCCTTTGCCGCGCGGCGCGACGACATCGACGCCGCAGGGCGCATGCTGCTCGGCTCGCATTTCGCAGGGCTTGCGTTCTCGCGTTCCCGTCTGGGAAACGTACACGCCATGTCGCACCCGGTCAGCGCCTTTTTCCATGTGCCGCACGGCGTCGCCAATACGATCTTGCTGCCCACCGTGCTGCGGTACAACGCTTTGCCCGACACAGGACGCTACCGGAGCATATATCGCTGCATCAGCGGCACATGTCCCTCCGATTTTCATCCGGAAATGCTCGTTTCGCTTATCTGCAGGCTCATAAAAAGTCTGGAGCTTCCGATCACGCTGTCGCAGGTCGGCGTCACGGAGGATAAAATCCCGCTTATGGCTGCGGACGCCATGAAGAGCGGCAACATTTTGGTCAATCCGCGTCAAAGCACGCAGGCGGAAATTGAGCGTCTTTACCGCCTGGCGATGTGACCGGAACCGGAGAGGAGTCAATTATGTTAGTAGAATGGGGGCGTTTGACCTCACCGGAGGCAGCGGACGCCGTAAAAAGAATGCCCGCCTGTATCGTGCCCCTGGGTGCGATTGAGGCGCACGGGCCGCACATGGAGCTTGAGGTCGATAATAACATCGCCACGGAAAAGTGCCGCCGCGTCTGCGCGCAGACAGACGTGATTTTGATGCCGACCATCCCGTTTGGCATTGTCTATTCGCTTTACGGCTTTCCCGGCTCCCTGACGGTGCGCTTTGACACCATGAAGCAGCTTCTCTGCGACCTTGTCGACAGCCTATATGACCGCGGCTTCCGCATCGTCATTTTCCACAGTCACCACGGCGGCAACTGGAGCGTCACGAAGCAGGCTGCGCGGGAATGCACGCAGCGGCATCGGGACATGGTCGTTGCCTCTATGAACGAGCTTTCCGAGGTTCGCAAGGCACAGGATCGGTACTGTCTGTCTCCGCACGGCGACCCGTCGCGCGCACACGCAGACGAGTTGGAGACCTGTCAGGCCTTGGAGTGCTGCCCGCAAAATGTACACATGGAGCGTGCGATTGCAAGCTACCTTGATTTTCCGGACGATTACAGCGCCGTTCCCCACCCCTGGTCCGATTTTTCGGCCAATCCGATGAACGGCGACGCGCTCGCCGCCACAAAGGAAAACGGTGCAAGATTCCTAAAGGCCGAAGTTGACGCAATGGTAGAAAAAGTCCGTCTTATTCTCAAGAATCACTTAAAACCTGAGGAAACTCCATAACAAAAATCGGGAACAGGCCTTACTTGTTAGATGGCATATCAGAATGTCTAACAAGTGGGCTGTTCCCGATTTTTCATTCTATTCTTTTCAGGATTCGCAGAGGCAGACTGTTATGCCTCCGATTCCTCCGGCTTTGCAGCTTCCTCATTCGGAGCCGCTTCCTCCTCGTGCGCCACTTCGTTGATCTCGATGGTAATATCAGCGTCTTCCTCGTCCGCGTCCTCTACGATGTCCTCGCCCAGCGCTTCACCGGCATCCGTCTTAGCATCCTCCAGCTCCTGCTTGAGCGTCGTGATTTTGCGGAAGGAATCCGAAATCTCGTCGCAGAGCGGCTGGTACTCCGCCATATCCTGCTCCGTCTCCGTAACATAGTCCTTGTAGTAAAGCCTTCCGAGCTTTGTATAGCCCTTCCGAATTTTCTCCTCTTCTACATGGATCGCAACCTTTTTCTTCGCAATCAGCGCATAATGCTTTGCTTTTTTCGCCGCGAGCTGCACCGCGTCGCCCGCACGATCCATCGCCGAGTCCAGCTTATCCTTCATTGCCATTTGT
Source organism: uncultured Eubacteriales bacterium (assembly GCA_902465435.1). GTDB lineage: Bacteria > Bacillota > Clostridia > Oscillospirales > Oscillospiraceae > CABQNH01. Next base: position 15,408 of record CABQNH010000024.1, read on the forward strand.
CATACCTCCTGTTTTGTATCCCGATTCGATTGATTTCAACGCTCAGGCGTCGTTTTCCTTTTTCATTTTCTCCGCCTTGACCTGATTCACCAGCATGCTTTCCGGATCCGCGTTTCCCTTCCGCTGCCGGTAGATCAGAATGCCGGACGCAGTCAGGAAGGTCGCCGCCGCGAGGACCTGGCTCACGCGAATCCCCGTGTTCCCCAAATACAGAGAATCTGTCCGCATTCCCTCGATCCACGCGCGTCCAAGGCCATACCACGCAAGGTACATCAAAAACACCTGGCCATCGTATTTTCGTTTTTTGGAAAGGAAGTGGATCAGGAAAAAGCCGGCGAAATTCCACACGGATTCGTACAGGAAGGTCGGGTGGTAGTATGTAACCACACCGTTTTCCTCTAGACCCATGCGCAAAAAGAAGTGCGCCGAGGTCACGCCGCCGTGCGCCTCCCGGTTGATGAAATTTCCCCAGCGGCCGATGCACTGCCCGATCAGCAGTCCAAGCGAAGCAATGTCGAGAAACGGCGTAAGCTTCAGTTTTTTCACCTTGGTGTATACAACGAGCGCCAGCACGGTTGCAATCACGCCGCCGTAAATGGCAAGGCCGCCGTCGCGAATGCGGAGGAAGCTCCACGGATCGGCGCCTGCGCCAAAATAGGCGTCCCATTCAAAAATCACATAGTAAAGCCGCGCGCCGATGATCGCGCAGGGGACGGCAGCGAGCAGGCCGTCGGCAATGTTGTCCGAGGTCAGCCCAAAGTCCTTCGCGCGGGAAAAACCGTAGAACACTGCCAGCAGGAAGCCCGCTGCAATGATCAGCGCGTACCAATAAATCTCCACGCCGAACACCGTAAATGCGACCCGGCTCGGATTCCATTCCAATCCAAGCGCAGGGAAAGAGATACTGCCCATCGTTTACACCTCAAATTCCGTTTCTTGTTTGTCCGGCGCGGCGTCCTCCGCCTCGTCCCCTTCCGCCTTGGGATAGATCAGGGACATGGCGCAGCGCTCACGGCGGAGATTCTCGCGCAGGAAGCGCAAAACCTCCTCGCTGCGCAAAGACGCATAGACCTCCGGGAACGTGAAATAGTCCACACCGTCAAAGCGGTAGGCACACAGGCGGTAGCAAATGCTTTCAAAGCTGTCAAGATCCCGGATGCGCCGCCCGATGGCCGCTTTTTTCAGGCGCTGGAACTGCGCTTCGTCAATCCCGTCCCGCAGAAGTCTTTCTGCGGCAAGCAGGATCTCCTCCTGCACGCGCTCCGGCTCCATGCTGTCGCCGCTGGCCACGATCACCGCCATGCCGCGCATACATTCAAAGCCAATTGAGAAATCCGAATCGATCAGTCCGCGCTCATATAGGCTGCGGTAAAGCTCAGTGGACTCTCCGGCCAAAAGCTCCGCGGCAAAGTCTCCCACCGCCTCAAAGTGCATGATGTTTTCTTCCTCGGAGCAGGGACTGCACTTAATACCCATGGCAAAGGTCGGCATGGCGATCTCCATGCGCTCGACAATTCGCGAACGAGCCGGTGCCATTGGCTCTTCGCCGCCGTAGTCGTGCAGCGCCTTGCTCCCGCCGTCCTGCTTCATGACCTCGCGCGCGATGGCAAAGACCCGCTCCGGCTCTACATCGCCGACCACGCAGAGCATCATGTTGGAGGGCGCGTAAAACGCGCGGTAGCAAGCCTCCAGCGTCCCGGCGTCGATCTCCCCGATGCTTTCCACCGTGCCTGCAATCGGCACACGCACAGGGTGCTGATGGTACAGCGCCGCAAAGAGATTTTCATAAACCCGTGATCCGGCGCTGTCAAGATACATCCGAATCTCCTGCTCAATGATGCCGCGTTCCTTTTCGACGCTCTCCTGCGTGAAATAGGGTGTGGAAACAAAGCGAAGCAGAATACGCAGATTCTCTTCAAAATGCGCCGTGCAGTCAAAATGATAGGCCGTCATGGCATAGCTGGTGAAGGCGTTCGGACTCGCGCCCAGCTTGGCAAAGGCGTAGGTCGCGTCTCCCTCCGGCATATCAAACATCTTATGCTCCAGATAATGCGCCACGCCGTCCGGCGAGGTTCTGACCTCCCCGTCCAGCAGGAATTTCGTATCATTTGAGCCATAATCCGTCGCCAGAAATGCATACGCGCGGGAGAAGCCCGCCTTGGGCACCACGCAGATCAGAAGTCCGTTTTCCAGTCGCTCCTCCACGCAGCGTTCGAGCAGGCGCGGATATTCCTTTTGTGTCATTGCGCTGCTCCTTTCAGGAAGAAAATCGTATCCAGCCGCAGCTTCCCGGCCGCCTGCGCAACCTCTTCCCGCGTCACCGCTTTCAGAGAGCGCATCATTTCCTCAATCGTACGCGTATCGCTGCTCATGGCCTGTCCCATATAATAATCCTCGATCCTGCCCGGACTATCCAGACAGGCCTTCCAGCCGGAAAGCAGCAGCGTGCGCGCGTTCTCCAGCTCCTCATCGGAGATCTTCCCCGCCCGGCAGTCGTCAAGCTGATGCAGAATCTCCCGCTTTGCCACCTCATAATTTTCCGTCTGAATACCGGAGGATACGATCATCAGACCCTTGAATTTTTCTAGGGAAGAGCTGGCATAATAGCAGAGCGAAAGCTTCTCGCGGACATTGGCAAAAAGCTTGCTGCTCACACCGCCGCCAAACACGGTGTTTGCAAGCGTCAGCGCGGGATAATCCGCATCCTCCACACAGCAATCGGTGCGGAAGCCCATGGCAAGCTTCGCCTGCTGCACGTCCATTTGCTCGGAAAGCTCCTGCACCGCACGCGGCGCACTTTCCCGCTGCGTCTGTGCGGCCGTTACCTCGCCGCGCAGGAGCGCGGAAAGCGCCTTGCGAAACAGTGCCGTAATTTCCGTCTCGTCCGCCCGGCCAAGATAGAAGATCTCAACCCGCGACTGCCGCAGGACGCGGCCGTACCAGTCGAACAGGCTCTCGTTCGTTATGCGCGTGACCTGCTCGGCCGTGCCGAGCCGGGGTACGCTGTAGCGCTCGTCTGCGCACATCGCCTGCGTCAGCCGCATGGCGGCGTAGCTTCGCTTGTCATTTCGCGCCGCCTCGATTGCATGGATCAGGTTCTGCTTCTCTCCCTCAACGGCGTCGGCGCAGAACACGCCGTCCTCCAGCTTCGGTGCAAGCAGGACCTCCCGCAGAAAGTCCACCATCGCGCGCAGGATCGGCGTGCCGTCCGGCGCAAATGCATCCTCCAAAAAGTCCGCATAGAAGCCGAAGGCCTGCACCTCGCCCTTCTTGCGCACCAGCGTGCCGATCGTTGCGCCGTACAGCTCGTCCATGCGGTTGGAGATGGCGCGGATATTCGGATAATTCTGCGTCGCACGCAGCAAAACGCTGGGCAGCAGCGCGTTTTTTGCCGCCTCCTCCGCACACAGCGGGCGAATCAGGTTCACGCTGAAGCAGCCGGTTTTAAATTTTTCACAGTGTTCCGCACGCAAAAATACGTTCGGCAAAATTTCTGAGCGCTGACTCATGGGCTACACCTCATTTTCTTTGCCCCATTATACTACACTTTCCCGGAAAGGGAAAGGGCATTCCAAAATATTTACTTGTCATTTTTGCCGTTATCCTGTAGAATAGAGGCAATGAATGCTTTGGGAGTGAGAGTATGCAGTGGTTGGAGCTGACCATAAAGACCCGCTCGGAGGCCATCGACCTTTTAGAGGCTGAGCTGACGCTCTGGGGATTTGACAGCTTTATTATTGACGACAGCGTCGATTTTCATAACTTTTTAGAGACAAATCGTGCCTATTGGGACTATGTGGACGAGGAGTTAGCGCAGCGCATGGCCAACGTCTCGCAGCTTCGGCTCTATCTTGCCGACGACGCGGCCGCCATGGAGACGGTTTCCTATCTGCGGCAGCAGCTGGCACTTCTTCCCGCGCAGTACCCTGCCGTGGATTTCGGCACGCTGCGCGTGCAGCTGGAAAGCGTAAGAGACGAGGACTGGGAGAACAACTGGAAGCAGTATTACAAGCCGCTTCCCGTTGGCGAACGGCTGCTTGTCGTTCCGCAGTGGCTGCACCCGGAGAATCCGGAGGGGCGGCTTCCCATTCTGCTCGACCCCGGCATGATCTTCGGAACCGGCGCGCACGCCTCCACGCAAATGTGCATGAAGGAGTTAGAGCGCCTGGTGCACGGCGGCGAAGCCGTCCTTGATCTCGGCAGCGGCAGCGGTATTCTTTCCATCTGCGCGCTGCTTCTGGGCGCAAAGACCGCCGTCGGCGTGGATATTGACCCTAAGGCGGAGGATATTGCGCGTGAAAACGCGGCGATCAACGGCCTGCATGCAGACCGGTTTACCGCCCTGTCCGGCGACGTGATCGGCGACGCAGATACGATGCGCCGCCTTGCCGCCGTGAAATATGACATTGTCTGCGCCAATATCGTCGCAGACGTTATCATTCCCATGGCGCGCGTTGTGCCGCAGCTTCTGAAGCAGGATGCAACCTTCCTGTGCTCCGGCATTCTCGCGCAGCGCGAGGCGGAGGTCGCGGAAGCGATCTCTGCCGCCGGTCTTCGCATTGTCGGCAGAGAGCAAATGGACGACTGGTGCCGTTTGAGCGCCAAGCTCGCATAAAGGAGTCTTTTTCATGCGCATGATCTCATACCGGTGGAAGCACCGCCTGAAAAAAGCCGCCAGAGTCACGCTCATTTTGCTGGGCATTCTGCTGCTTCTCTTCCTCGGCGTCATGCAGTATCTGGAGCGCTATGTCGTCTATGATTCGAACGGCGCACACATCGATCTTTCCGCCAGTCACACGGCAACGGAAGCGCCGCAGCCGACCGGAACGACCCCGTCACCGGATGTTGAGCTGATTATCGAATCTCAGGAAGCCCTGCCGACGGAGTCCGAACCGCTCGCCGGCTACTACATAAGCACGCAGATGCTGCGCGATATCGACGCGGTTGAGCAGGCCGTGCTGGCACTGGATGCGCCCTGCCCCATTCTATTAGAGGTAAAGAGCATCTTCGGCAACTACTATTACTCCACCGCGCTTTCCGGCGCGCCGCTCGCCGACGTGGAAAACAAGCGGATCGACGCGCTGATTTCCTCCCTCAAGGCACGCGGCTTTTATTTGATCGCGCAGGTTCCGGCCTTTTGCGACCGTGCCTTTGCGCTGGAGAATCCCTCCTGCGGTCTGCCTGTTGCGGGCGGCGCGCTTTGGGCGGACGAAAATCACTGCTATTGGCTCGATCCCGCAAATGAAACCGTGATTTCCTATCTGCGCCAGATTTCCAGAGAGCTGTCCGGCCTTGGCTTTCAGGAGGTCGTTTTCTCCGACTTCCGCTTTCCCGGCAGCAGCGCCATTGTCTATAACGCGGAAAAAACGCAGGAGGCTATTCTGTCCGAGGCCGCCGATGCGATCTGCAGCTTCTTTTCGGGAAGCAATCTCACCATCTCGTTCCGCACAAACGACACCGCCTTCCCCATTGCACAGGGCACGGGACGAATCTATGTATCGGATGTGGACGCAACGAAGGTTGAGCGAATCGCAGCCGCGTTTTCCGGCCGCCTGACCGACATAACCACACAGCTTGTCTTCCTGGCCGACTCACGCGACGCCCGCTTTTCCGAATACAGTCTGCTGCGGCCGCTGATCCCTTGATTTTTAAAAAAAGCTCTGCGCCAATCCCCGTGGAAGAGGGTTCGCGCAGAGCTTTTCTTTCGTTTCTGCAGACAGGGCGTTTGAGCCGCCTTAATAGGGCAAAAGCGGTGCAGAGCCGTCATCCTGCGCCGACTCGATGCGCCGAATTTCCGCGTCGTAGCTGTAGCTGTCGCTGACATGCACCGTTACGGTATCGCCGACGGTTTTCCCGAGCAGCACCTTCCCCAGCGGAGATTCCAGACTGATTCGGCCGGCCTTGGGATTCGTCCGCACCGTGGAAACCACCTGGATTTCCATTTCCTCGTCGTCCTCCGGGAGGTAAATCGTCACCTTGTCGTAAAGCTGGATGCCGACGGCGTCGGGCGTGGATTCGTCGATTACCTGCGCCGTCTTGATCATATTCTGCAAATAGCGCACGCGGCTGTCATTTCTGCGCTGCGCCTGCTTTGCCGCCTTATATTCATAGTTTTCGCTCAGGTCGCCGTACTCGCGGCAGCGCTTGACCTCCTCCATGATCTTGGGACGGATATTCAGACGCCGATCCTCCAGCTCCGCCTCCATCAGTTCAATGTCCTTTCTGGTCAGCTTGTCATGCATTGGGAAAGCCTCTTTTCCTTTTCATTCACGAATGGCTTCGATGCCGCCGCGCAGGGTGCGGCTCTGCCGATCGGACACAGCCGCGCGAGCCTTTTCGAAACCTCTACGCCATCATACCACGGAAGCGCAGCCGACGCAAGCAAAAAAGCGCTTATTCCTTGCAGTTTACGCTGCCGGAAATTGTCCCGCAGGTAATGTCCCCTCCGGCAGTGACTCTGCCGTCCACGTCTCCGCAATTCACGTCGTCACCTGCCGAGACATTTCCGCTTACATCGCCGCAGGACGCATCGCCGCCCGCCGAGGCATTCCCGTAAACATCTCCGCAATTCATATCGCCGCCTGCCTTGACATCGCCGCCCACGTTGCCGCAGTTGACATCGCCATCCGCCATCAAATGGCCGCCGATGTCGCCGCAGTTCACGTCACCGTCGGCTGTGACATTCCCCGCAACGCAATCGCAGATCACGTCAAATTCACTTGCAATGTTGAGCGCCTTACCCTCATATTGGAACGATATATTCTGCCTTGCACGCGCAGCGCCGTTGACATTGCTGCTTCCGATGAGCGTATGCCCGACAAACAGGACTGCGCGCAGTGTCCCGTCATTCTCCCAAGGCAGCCCCTCCACCGGCCGTTCGTCGTATTGCAGCGTATCTTCCTTCGGCGTTTTTTCTTTTTTGAAAAAGGAGAAGGTAAACATGGACTGCGGGCGTCCGCGCTTGTCCTCCTTCGCGTCATCCGCCGCCGATGTCTGCGCCGCGGCCTTGTCCGCATCCCCGGCCGCTCGGGTCGGCTGTTGCTCTGCGCGAATGCCGAACAGCTCGTCCGTCGTCACGTCAAAGATTTTTGCCAGCGCAGGCAGCATGGTGATATCCGGCTGCGAAATGCCGTTTTCCCATTTGCTGACTGCCTGAAAGGTAATATTGAGCTTGGCTGCAAGCTGCTCCTGCGTCATGCCATGCTGCTTGCGCAGCCGGGCAATCGTTTCACCCAGGCTTGAATTGTTTTGCATTTTAGGTCCCCCCTGTTTTTTGGATGGCTTCATTTTAGTCTGAAATTCCGTGGTTGAGCAATAACGCAGCCGTTGAATTCGTCGTTTTCCAGCTCAACCATCGGTTGAATTATGCATTTTTTGCCAAATTGCCCGCCTGCTCCGGCATGCCGGTAGATTTTTCGGTCTTTCCGTGCTATAATTAAATGTAATTCGCGTATGTATACGGGAGCCCCTGAATAAATATCGGGCGTGAACAAGGAGGCGTGTAAATGTATCGGCTTATGATCGTTGAGGACGACACGGGAATTGCCGAAGCGATTCGTGATCGCGCGGAGGCGTGGAACTATCAGGTGCGGATCCTTCAGGATTTCCGCAATGTGCTCGCCGAATTTGATGCCTTCGCGCCGCACATTATCCTTCTGGACATTTCCCTGCCCTTCTTCAACGGCTACTATTGGTGCAGCGAGCTGCGCAAGCACACCAAGGCACCCATCGTTTTTCTCTCCTCGGCGGCGGACAATCTGAACATTGTCATGGCCATGAATCTTGGCGCCGACGACTTCATTGCCAAGCCCTTTGACCTGAACGTGCTGATGGCGAAGCTGCAGGCGCTTCTGCGCCGCTGCTATGACTTTTCCGTCGGCGCGCCGGTGCTTTGCCACCGCGGCGCGACGCTGGATACGGAGGATCACAGCCTGCGCATCGGCGAGGCCGTAGTACCGCTCACCAAAAATGAATACCGTATTCTATTTTGTCTGCTGGAGAGCCGGGGGAAGGTCGTCAGCCGCGAACGGCTGATGGAACGTCTTTGGGAGACGGATCAATTTGTGGACGAAAACACGCTGACCGTCAATGTCAATCGCCTGCGCCGCAAGCTGGATGCCGCCGGTCTGCCCGGCTTTATCGCAACGCGCTTCGGCGAGGGCTACCAGATTCCGCAGGAGGATGCCGAATGAAGCTCTTTTTTGCCGACCTTCGCGCGCGCTGGCGTCTGCTCCTTGTCGGTCTTTTGTTCTGCGCGATCTTTGCGGTGACCTTCGCCCTGTACGGACTTCCGCTTTCCGCAGTGCTTTATCCGGCGCTGCTTTGCTGCCTCTGCGCGATTGTCTTTCTGCTCTTTGACTCGCTGCGTCGGCGCACGAAGCACCGCCAGCTTACCCGGCTGCGCACGTCGGCAGCTGCGGCGCACGACCCGCTGCCTGCCGTCTCCGACCCCATCGAAGAGGATTACCAACAGATCCTCCTTACCCTTCGGCAAGCACTGTCTGATCTGGAAACCGAGACTGCCGCGCGCAGCCGCGACGCGGCGGATTACTATACCATGTGGGTGCACCAGATCAAGACGCCCATTGCCTCCATGCGTCTGACCCTACAGAACGAGGACAGCCCAATTTCGCGCAGACTCTCCTCAGAGCTGCTGCGCATCGAGCAATACGCCCAAATGGCGCTGGCCTTTATCCGGCTTGAGGAAAGCACCGGCGATTATGTTTTCCGCCAGCAGCCGCTTGACCCGATCCTGCGGCAGGCGATCCGCCGCTTCTCCTCCGAATTCATTCTCCGAAAGCTGCGTCTGGATTACGCTGCGGTTTCCCTGGACATTGTTACGGATGAAAAGTGGCTCGGCTTTGTCATCGAGCAGCTTCTTTCCAACGCGCTTAAATATACCAGACACGGCGGCATTCGAATTTATATGGAGGAGGAAACGACCCTCTGTATCGCCGACAGCGGGATCGGCATTGCCGCAAGCGACCTTCCCCGCATCTTTGAGAAGGGGTATACCGGCTGCAACGGCCGTCTGGACACGCGCGCAAGCGGTCTGGGGCTCTATCTTTGCAAACGCATCTGCGACAATCTCGGGATCGCACTTTCCGCGCAGTCGCAGCCCGAAGTCGGGACGACCCTCCGGCTGTCGCTGCGGCAGTATACCCTCAGTCCGGAGTAGCTTCTTAGGAAGCGCCGCATCCTTTCGTCGCCACACTTCGCGCAGCGGACGGATGCAGTGCATTTCTTACAAAACTGTTCGTTTTGCGGCGGGAAATGTAAGCCAATTGCATGGCGAGCGTTTCCCGCCTCTGCTACAATAGCGGCAGAAAACGCAAAGGAGGCATCCGTACCATGAGTATTTTGGAGGTAAACGGACTCAAGAAAATCTATTCCACCCGTTTCGGCGGAAATCAGGTTGAAGCGCTGAAAAGCGTCAGCTTTTCCGTCGAAAAGGGTGAGTATGTCGCCATCATGGGCGAATCCGGCTCCGGCAAGACAACGCTTTTAAACATCCTTGCCGCACTTGATCGCCCGACATCCGGCAGCGTTCGCCTGGACGGGCAGGAGCTTTCGCAGATCAAGGATGCCGCCATCGCCGCGTTCCGCCGCGATCATCTCGGCTTTGTCTTTCAGGAATTCAATCTGCTGGACACCTTTACCATCGAGGACAATATTTATCTGCCGCTCGTACTCGCCGGGATGCCCTATTCGCAAATGCAGGCGCGCCTTGCACCGCTTGCGCAGCAGCTTGGCATTGCAGAGCTGCTGAAAAAGTATCCCTACGAAGTTTCCGGCGGACAGAAGCAGCGTGCTGCCGTAGCGCGCGCCGTCATTACGCAGCCGGAGCTGCTGCTTGCGGACGAGCCGACCGGTGCGCTGGACTCCAAGGCAACTGACGAGCTGCTGCGCCTTTTCGGAACATTAAACCGGTCAGGGCAGACCATCCTGATGGTCACGCATTCCGTCAAGGCAGCCAGCGCGGCAAACCGTGTGCTGTTTATCCGCGACGGAGAGGTGTTTCACCAAATCTATCGCGGAAGCGATACCAATGAGCAGCTTTATCAGAAGATCTCCGATACGCTGACGCTGCTGGCGACGGGCGGTGACAGAGCATGAGCGCAGGATTCTACCCCAAGCTCGCCTTGAGCGGCATTCGCAAAAACAAGCGGCTCTATACGCCCTATCTTCTGACCTGCATCGGCATGGTCATGATGCACTACATTATTATTTTCTTGGCCAACAACGAATATGTCAAGACCCTGCGCGGCCACAGCACATTGCAGGTCATGCTGCGCTTCGGCGGCTGGGTCATCGCGGCGTTCTCCTGTCTGTTTTTATTCTACACCAACGCCTTTTTGATTCGCAGAAGGAAAAAGGAATTCGGCCTCTACAGCATTCTCGGTATGGGCAAGCGCAACATCGGCCGCATTCTTCTCTGGGAAACGCTGATTCTCTCGCTTGCCGCGCTTGCAATCGGCCTGTTTTTCGGCGCAGCACTCTCCAAGCTTGCCGAGCTGGGGCTTGTCCGGATCATGGCAGGCATTCCGAATACCCGCCTGACCTTTTCCGTAATCGCACTGCGGCAAACGATTCTTGTTTATTTGCTGATTTTCGCGCTGATCTTTTTCAACGCACTGCGGCAGATCCGCTTCTCCAGCGCAATTTCGCTGCTGCGCAGTGAAAACGTCGGCGAAAAGCCGCCGAAGGGAAACTGGTTTTTTGGTGTCCTCGGCGTACTGCTTTTGGCGGTCGCCTACTATTTTGCCGTCTCCATCCGCGAGCCGCTCACTGCCATTACGCTGTTCTTTGCCGCCGTTTTGCTGGTCATTGCAGGCACTTATCTTGTGATGATTTCCGGCTCCGTGCTGTTCTGCCGCCTGCTGCAAAAGCGCAAGCGTTACTATTACAAACCGAATCATTTTGTTTCCGTTTCCTCCATGGTTTACCGCATGAAGCGCAACGGCGCTGGTCTTGCCTCCATTTGCATTCTTGCGACCATGGTGCTTGTTATGCTCTCTTCAACGACCTGCCTTTATTTCGGTGCGGAGGACTCGCTGTGCAGCCGCTTCCCGGAAGACTTCCGCATTGCGCTTGACTTTCAAGACGAGATTTCCGCAGAGGTCGTCGACTTGGTGCGAAGCGACGTGCAGCGAACCGTACAGGAATTCACACAGGACGTTACCGTCACGCAGGACTATTGCTGTGCAAGCTACTGGGGCATTTTGAACGGCGACACTCTGACGGTGGACGCCACCCGGCTGAGCAGCTATTCCAAGGCGACCGAGGTAAACGGCTATCAGCTCCGTGTCGTTCCGCTTGCGGACTATAATGCCATGACCGGAGCCGAGGAAACGCTGCAGGACGGAGAGGCCATTGCCTGCGTCTTGCAGGGCGACGAATACCCCCATGCGGCGCTGCGCTTTGAAAACGGCCCCGCCTTCCGCATCGTAAAACGGCTGAGCAGCTGCAAGAGCCTGCAAAGCGAGGAATCTCCGCTTTGGCCGACCCTTATTCTGATCGTTCCGTCGCTTTCGGACGTGGAAAGCCTTCCGTCCATGGAGTTTGTTACGCGGCATTGGTACTATGGCTTTGACGTCGATCTTTCCGAATCGCAGCAGCTTGCGCTTTCCGACGCGCTGGGCGACGTGCTGTTCCGGCAGCACACGTTTGTCGGGCAGCGTTTTGACAGCAGCTACGGCTGCTCGCTCAACAGCCGCGCGGAAAACCGCGATGATTTTTATGCGACCTTCGGCGGTCTATTTTACCTTGGAATTCTTCTGAGCATTGTGTTTCTGCTGGCCGCCGTCCTGATTCTCTACTATAAGCAGATCTCCGAGGGCTATGAGGATCAGTCGCGCTTTACGATCATGCAGAAGGTCGGTATGACGAAACAGGAGATCCGAAAAAGCATCAATTCGCAGCTCTTGACGGTGTTTTTCCTGCCGCTGGCCGGCGCCGGAATGCATCTGCTGTTTGCCTTCCCCATGATCCGCAGATTGCTTTCACTGTTTTATCTTTACAACGTCCGGCTTTTCGCACTTACCACAGCGCTGAGCTTTCTGGTTTTCGCGCTGTTTTACACCCTGGTCTATCGGCTGACCTCCAACGCCTATTACCAAATCGTCAGCGGCGCAAAATCGCAAGGATAAAGAGACCCCCTGCTTTCCGGAAACGAAAGCAGGGGAGCTTTGACGAACTGACAAGGGGCAGGATTTGATGAATCCTGCCCCTTCAGCGTGTCAAAAAACCTTTTTTGACACGCTGGCAGGCTATCAAGAAAGTTCGGAATACGAGTAAC
>CABQNH010000025.1 GCA_902465435.1 uncultured Eubacteriales bacterium
CGGGGGATCCTCAGACTGTCCTTAAAGTCCGTAACCGTCAAAATGAGAAAATATTTTTGACAATTTCTATGTGAAACGTATTCACTCCATTTTTAGAAAATTTCATACAAATACGGTTCAAAAAGTGGATGAATTTTATTATTTTGACTTACTTCGGAACTCGCGCCCTACCGTACCTATGTACTTGTGCAGGCGCGAGTTTCTCGTATTCCGAACTTTCTTGATAGTCTGCCAGCGTGTCAAAAGGTTTTTTGACACGCTGTGAATCCCCCGGGCGGCATAATCGGCCGCCCCGGGGGATTCTCTTATTTTATATTGGTTTGCTGCAGCGCCCTCTTCGGTCAAAGCTGCTCGTTTTCGATCATATCCTCGGTGATCCGGGACTCCGGCGTTTCGCCCGGCTCGTAATCACGATAGACCTGCAGACCTGCGCCGGCCGGAATCAGCTTGCCGATGATGACGTTCTCCTTCAGGCCGACGAGGTTATCGACCTTGCCCTTGATGGCGGCGTCGGTCAGCACCTTGGTCGTTTCCTGGAAGGACGCGGCGGACAGGAAGGACTCCGTTGCAAGGGATGCCTTTGTGATACCCATAAGCATCGGGCTGCTCTCTGCAAGCTTCAGCTCCGTTTCGCCTGCGGCGATCCGCTCCTCGATACGACGGTTCTCGTCGTTGAACTCGGTGACGTCCACAACGCTCTCGCTGAGCATATTGGTGTCGCCCGCATCCACAACGCGCACCTTGCGCATCATCTGGCGAATGATGACTTCGATATGCTTTTCGTTGATATCAACGCCCTGCTGACGGTACACGGCCAGAACGCCCTGCGTCAGATAATCGCGAACGGCCTCCACGCCGGAGATGCGCAGCACGTCGTGCGGGTTCAGCGCGCCGTCCGTGATCGGCTCGCCCTTGCGGATGCGCTTGCCGTTGACGACCTTCAGGCCAACGGAATACGGCACCTCGTAGACCTTCGTCTCCTCGTCGCCCTTGACGGTGATGTTGCGCAACGCGGTACGGTGCGTATCATCGACGTCGACAACGCCGTCGATCTCGGAAATGACCGCCATTTTCTTCGGCTTGCGTGCCTCAAACAGCTCCTCAACACGGGGAAGACCCTGCGTGATATCGTCGCCCGCGACACCACCGGTGTGGAAGGTACGCATGGTAAGCTGCGTGCCCGGCTCGCCGATGGACTGTGCGGCAATGATACCGACGGCCTCGCCCATATTGACCAGCTCGGAGGTTGCAAGGTTCATGCCGTAGCAGCGCGCACAGACGCCGGAGCGGGCATTGCAGGCCAGAATGGAGCGGACATATACGCGGTGAATGTCGTGCGCCTCGAAGCGGTCGGCATCCTCGACCTGCAGCATCACGTCCTTGCTGTGCAGCAGCTCGCCGGTCTTGGGATCGACGACGTCATGCACAGGATAGCGGCCATGGATGCGGTTGCCGAAGGTGTCGATCACGTCCGTGTAGACGTTGACGCTCTCCACGCCCAGCTCCTGCAGCTTGGCAACGCTCTCGGCAGTCAGCTTATGCTCCCGCTCGATGACCAGCTCGCCGGAGGTGTTCAGGATGTCGTCGGCGATCCGTTCGCCGATCAGGCCGTCGTCCACGGCCTTCGACACGGTCTTGCCGTAAACCGTGCCCTTCCAGCTGCCGGAGGTCGAATGGCAGTCGGCCTCGCGAATGATCACGTCCTGCGAGACATCGACAAGACGGCGGGTCAGATAACCGGAGTCTGCGGTACGCAGCGCGGTATCGGTCAGGCCCTTGCGCGCGCCTCTGGAGGAAATGAAATACTCCAGAACGGAAAGGCCTTCACGGAAGTTTGCTTTGATCGGGATCTCAATGGTGCGGCCGTTCGTATCCGCCATCAGGCCGCGCATACCGGCGAGCTGACGGATCTGGTTCATGCTGCCGCGCGCGCCGGAGTCCGCCATCATGAAGATGGGGTTGAACTCGTCCAGGTTCTCCTGCAGCGCACCCGTAACATCCTTAATGGTCTGCTCCCACTGCTGAACGGTCAGGCGGTAGCGCTCCTCGTTCGTGATGAAGCCGCGCTTGTACTGGCGGTCGATCTTGACGACCTCGCCCTCCGCCTCATGGATCAGCTCATATTTACGCTCCGGGATTGCCATATCCGCAATGGAAACGGTGATCGCGCCACGCGTGGAATATTTATAGCCCAGCGCCTTGACCTTATCGAGCATCTCCGTCGCAATGGTGAAGCCATGAACGCGGATGCAGCGGTCGATGATCTTGCCGAGGAGCTTCTTACCGACCTTTTCGGTGATCTCCAGCTCGAACATCTGGTCGATCGTTTCGCGCTTCTTGAAGCCCAGATCCTGCGGGATCGGCTCGTTGAAGATGAGCTGGCCGACGGTCGCCCAAATCATGCGCGACTCCATCACGCCGTCGATCTCCTTCTCAACGCGCACCTTAATGGGCGCATGCATTCCGACGACGCCCTCGGCATAGGCGGCGATCGCCTCGTCCACAGAGCTGTAGTGGTGCAGCGGCTCGTAAAGCGCGAGCTTCTTGCCGGCCTTCTTGGCCTCGCGATTGGCAGCGAGGAACTCGTCGGCGTCCACAATTTCATTCTCCGGCAGGCCGGTATCACCGGCGCTGCGGATAAAGACGCGCTCCGCGCCCTTCTCCGCCTTGCCGAGACGGGTATAGGTGAGGTAATAGGTGCCGAGGATCATGTCCTGCGTCGGAACCGTGACCGGCTTGCCGTCCTGCGGACGCAGCAGGTTATTGGCCGAAAGCATGAGCAGTCTGGCCTCCGCCTGCGCCTCCGCCGAAAGCGGGACGTGAATTGCCATCTGGTCGCCGTCGAAGTCGGCGTTAAAGGCGGTGCAGCACAGCGGATGCAGCTTAATGGCGCGGCCTTCTACGAGCACCGGCTCAAAGGCCTGAATGCCGAGACGGTGCAGGGTCGGCGCGCGGTTAAGCATGACGGGGCGATCCTTAATGATCTCCTCCAATGCATCCCAAACCTCGGTCTTGCCCTTGTCGATCATCTTCTTGGCGGATTTGATATTGTTGGCAAGGCCGTCCTCGACCAGCTTCTTCATGACGAAGGGGCGGAACAGCTCAATGGCCATTTCCTTCGGCACGCCGCACTGATACAGCTTCAGCTCCGGGCCGACGACGATAACGGAACGGCCGGAATAGTCCACGCGCTTGCCGAGCAGATTCTGACGGAAGCGGCCCTGCTTGCCCTTGAGCATATCGGACAGGGACTTGAGCGCGCGGTTATTGGCGCCGGTAACGGCACGGCCGCGGCGGCCGTTGTCGATGAGGGCATCGACAGCCTCCTGCAGCATGCGCTTCTCGTTGCGGATAATGATATCCGGCGCGTGCATCTCCAGAAGCCGCTTCAGACGGTTATTGCGGTTGATAACGCGGCGGTACAGATCGTTGAGGTCGCTCGTTGCGAAGCGGCCGCCGTCGAGCTGCACCATCGGCCGGATCTCCGGCGGGATGACCGGCAGCACGTCCATGACCATCCAGGTGGGATCGTTGCCGGAAAGGCGGAAAGCGTCGACGACCTCGAGACGCTTAATGATCTTCAGCTTCTTCTGGCCGGAGGCGTTCTTCAGTTCGGCGCGCAGGCTCTCGGAAAGCGCCTCCAGATCGACCTGCGCCAGCAGCTCCTTGACGGCCTCGGCGCCCATGCCTGCGCGGAAATCATCCTCGTACTTCTCGCGCATATCATGGTATTCCTTCTCGCTGAGGATCTGGAATTTGCTCAGCGGGCAGTCGCCGGGATCGGTGACGATATAATTTGCAAAATAGAGTACCTTCTCCAGAATACGCGGGCTGACGTCAAGCAGCAGACCCATACGGGAAGGGATGCCCTTAAAATACCAGATGTGGCTGCACGGCGCGGCCAACTCAATGTGACCCATGCGCTCGCGGCGCACCTTGCTCTTTGTGACCTCGACGCCGCAGCGGTCGCAGATCTTGCCCTTATAGCGGATCTTCTTATACTTGCCGCAGTGGCATTCCCAGTCCTTGGTCGGCCCGAAAATCTTTTCACAGAACAGGCCGTCGCGCTCCGGCTTAAGGGTGCGGTAGTTGATGGTTTCCGGCTTCTTGACCTCGCCGTAAGACCATTTCCGAATCATATCCGGCGAAGCAATACCGATTTTGATCGCGCTGAATGTCTGTTTACTCATGGTATTCCTCCTCCCTTATTCGTCCAACGATGCTTCATGAGCCAGATCGGAGAGCAGCTCGGAGAATACATCGTCCTCGTCCTGAATTTCAAAGCCGGCGTCATTGGCCTCTTCCTCGCCGTTGAAGCGGGTATCCTCGCCGAACAGCTCCGAATCGTCCAGCCCCTCGGGGCGGTTGCCTGCCGTATAGACCAGATCGTCGTCATCCTCGTCGCGAAGCTCGATCTCGTCGCCGTTCTCATCCAGAATGCGGATATCCAGGCAGAGAGACTGCAGCTCCTTGACCAGAACCTTAAAGGACTCCGGCACACCGGGCTTCGGGACGTTGTGTCCCTTCACAATGGCCTCATAGGTCTTGACACGGCCGGTCACATCGTCGGACTTGACCGTCAGGATCTCCTGCAGCGTATAGGCAGCGCCGTAGGCCTCCAGTGCCCAGACCTCCATTTCACCGAAGCGCTGGCCGCCGAACTGCGCCTTGCCGCCGAGCGGCTGCTGTGTGACCAGGCTGTACGGGCCGGTGGAACGGGCGTGGATCTTATCGTCCACCAGATGATGGAGCTTGAGGTAGTAGGGATAGCCGACGGTGACGCGCTGGTCGAAGGGTTCGCCGGTACGGCCGTCGTAAAGCACGGTCTTGCCGTCCTCGGCCACGCCGGCCAGACGCAGCGTCTCGCGGATGTCCTTTTCGTTCGCGCCGTCGAAGATCGGCGTCGCGATCTTCCAGCCGAGCGCCTTGGCGGCGTAGCCAAGGTGAACCTCCAGAACCTGTCCGATGTTCATACGCGAAGGAACGCCCAGGGGGTTCAGCACGATATCAAGCGGCGTGCCGTCCGGCAGGAACGGCATATCCTCCTGCGGCAGGATGCGGGATACGACGCCCTTGTTGCCGTGGCGGCCTGCCATCTTGTCGCCGACGGAGATCTTACGCTTCTGCGCAATATAAACGCGAACGACCTTGTTGACGCCGGGCGCCAGCTCGTCGCCGTTTTCACGGGTGAACTTCTTGACGTCCACGATGATGCCGGCCTCGCCGTGCGGAACCTTGAGGGAGGTGTCGCGCACCTCGCGCGCCTTCTCGCCGAAGATCGCACGCAGCAGACGCTCCTCTGCGGTCAGCTCGGTTTCGCCCTTCGGCGTGACCTTGCCGACCAGATAATCGCCGGAGGTGACCTCCGCGCCGATGCGGATGATACCCTCGTCGTCGAGATCCTTCAGTGTGTCCTCGCCGACGTTCGGAATATCGCGGGTGATTTCTTCCGGCCCCAGCTTCGTATCGCGGGACTCGGTTTCATATTCTTCAATGTGGATGGAGGTGAAGACGTCCTCGCGGACAAGCCGCTCGTTGAGAAGGATGGCGTCCTCGTAGTTATAGCCCTCCCAGGTCATGAAGCCGATAAGCACGTTCTTGCCCAGTGCGATCTCGCCCTGCGAGCAGGCCGGGCCGTCGGCAATGATCTGCTCCTTCGTCACGCGCTCGCCGTCCTCGACGATCGGGCGCTGGTTGATGCAGGTGCCCTGATTGGAGCGGGCAAATTTCGTCAGATGATAGTCCTTGACCTCGCCTGCGTCATAGCGAACGGTGATCCGGTCGGCCGAAACGCGCGTCACAACGCCGTCGCCCTCAGCCTTAATGCAGACCTCGGAATCGACCGCGCACTTCTGCTCGATGCCGGTCGCGACGATCGGCGCCTCCGTGACCATCAGCGGCACGGCCTGACGCTGCATGTTTGCGCCCATGAGGGCACGGTTTGCGTCGTCGTTCTGCAGGAAGGGAATGAACGCCGTTGCGATGGAGGTCATCATCTTCGGGGAAACGTCGATATAGTCGATCACCTCGCGGTCGACGGAAATGATCTCGTCGCGATGGCGGCAGGTAATACGGGTGTTGACAAAGCAGCCGTTTTCGTCCACCGGCTCGTTTGCCTGTGCGATGTGGAAGTCGTCCTCGACGTCGGCGGTCATATATTCGACCGTGTCGGTGACGCGGGAGTTGATATACTTTCCGTTCTCATCGTAGAGCTTTTCCATCTTGCGGAAGGGCGCCTCGATGAAGCCGTACTCATTGACGGTCGCGAAGGAGGCAAGATAGTTGATCAGGCCGATGTTCGGACCTTCCGGCGTCTCGATCGGGCACATACGGCCGTAATGGCTGTAGTGTACGTCTCGAACGTCGAAGGAAGCGCGCTCTCTCGACAGGCCGCCGGGGCCAAGCGCGGAGAGACGGCGCTTGTGCGTCAGCTCGGCAAGGGGGTTGTTCTGATCCATGAACTGCGACAGCGGCGAGGAGCCGAAGAACTCCTTGATCACGGCGGTCACAGGGCGGATATTGATCAGGCTCTGCGGCGTGACGGCGTCCATGTCCTGCACGGTCATGCGCTCGCGCACCACGCGCTCCAGACGGGTGAAGCCCACGCGGAACTGATTCTGCAGCAGCTCGCCGACGCAGCGCAGACGGCGGTTGCCAAGGTGGTCGATGTCGTCGGTCGTGCCCGCGCCGCAGACCATGCAGTTGAGGTAGTTGATGGAGGCCAGAATGTCGCGCACGGTGATGTGCTTCGGCAGCAGCTCCTCGCGCCGCTCCTCGATGGCGTCCTTCCAGCCGTCGGCCGGGACGGTATCGAGCATATCAAACAGGACATCGCGGCAGACCTTCTCCTTGATGCCGTATTCCGCCGGATCGAAGTCCACGAATTTGGACATATCGACCATGTAGTTCGTAAAGACGCGGACGGTCTTTCCGTCTACCGTGATCGCCGCCTCGCAGACGCCGCGGTCGGAAATCTCGTGCGCCTTTGCACGGTTCAGCGTTTCGCCGGGCATGGCGAGAATCTCGCCGGTTCTGGGATCGACGATCGGCTCGGCCAGCGTCTGACCGGCCAGACGGCTCCAGATGTCCATCTTCTTATTGAACTTATAGCGGCCGACCTTGGAGACGTCGTAGCGGCGCGCGTCGAAGAACAGGGAGTCCAGATAGGATTCTGCGCTCTCCACCGTGGGCGGCTCGCCCGGACGCAGGCGGCGGTAGATCTCCAGCAGGCTTTCCTCGCGGTTGTGGCAGGTGTCCTTTTCCAGCGTTGCGAGGATGCGCTCATCCTCGCCGAACATCTCCTTGATCTGCTCGTCGGTGGTCACGCCGAGCGCGCGGATCAGGCAGGTGATGGGCAGCTTGCGGTTTTTATCGATGCGGACGTAAAAGACGTTCTGCGCATCCGTCTCGTATTCCAGCCATGCGCCGCGGTACGGAATGACGGTTGCGGAATAGAAGTGCTGCTCCGCCTTGTCCATCGTATCGCCGTAATACATGCCGGGGCTGCGAACGATCTGCGAAACGATAACGCGCTCCGCACCGTTGATGACAAAGGTGCCGCCGTTCGTCATGAGCGGGAAGTCGCCCATGAAGATCTCCTGCTCCTTGATCTCGCCGGTTTCCTTATTGTGCAGACGCACGCGAACCTTGATCGGCTTCGCATAGGTGGCGTCGCGCTCCTTGCACTCGTCCACGGTGTACTTGGGCGGCTCATTCATCGAGTAGTCGAGGAAGGAAAGCTCCAGATTGCCGGTGTAATCGGTAATCGCCGCCACATCGCGGAAAACCTCGCGCAGGCCCTCGTTCAAGAACCATTCGTAGGAATCCTTCTGGATCTTGAGGAGGTTTGGCATTTTGAGGATTTCTTCATACTTGGCGTAGCTCTTACGCAAGGTCTTGCCGTACATGACGTCTTTGACCATCATATGATTCATCACAGCCTTTCGTATTTTTGATGAAAAATCGGAAAATTTAAAATTTTCCGTTTGGTATGCGGGAACGCCATATTCCATATATGGTGTGCCTTCGAAGAAAATACACCATATACGGCAGCACACCGCACCGCGGCCGCAGGATTCCGCCGTGGGGCGGGATACGGCTTCGGCGTGATACGCGCGGAAGCGTGGACAGTTTTATGCATAAAAGCCTTGCAATCCCGCAAAAAGCGTGGTAAACTATTTGCACAGGCTGGGGAGTTTATCAACTGGCCGCACTTCCCAATATGGAGTATTATGTTATCATACTCTGTCCGGAAAGTCAACCGATTTTCATAAAATATTCGCCCGGAATGCAGGAAAATGCATTCCGGGCGTTTTCTTTTTGCCAAGGCGGCATACGTCATGAGGAAAATCGGGCGCAGCTTATCCTGCGCAGGATAGCGCTTACTGCGCGCTCCGCGCCGCTTCCTCCTTGTTCTGCATAATAAACTCGGCGGCCTCCGCCATATTATTCAGATCCCAACAGGAAAAGTTCCCTTTGGACGAGGTAATGGTGAGTCCCGTCCCTCTTACACTCACATTCTGAATGCACTCGTAGGGCAGCCGGAACGACGAACCACTGCTGCTGCGGCCGCAGACGCCGTCCGTGCCAAGCTTGAGGTAGGCATCGGCCGCCGGGTTGTCCTGCGGCATTTTTCGTCTATAGACCGGAATTATAATCAGATCTAACAGGCCGGCGCCCGCTAACACCCAGCCAAAATAGGAAAGGATGTACTTATTATATTCATCCGCGTGCAGGCTCACGATCAGCGCCCGCTCAAACTCACTTTTACTGTACCAGTTGATAAGAAAAATCGCGCCGAGTATCATCATAATAACACAAATAAGATAGCCCGACGCCGGATTTCCCGCTTTCCTCCGCAATTTCTTTTGCTTGGCTTCCTGCACATAATAGCTTCTACACGTCATTTTTTACACTCCCGTTTCTGTCGTTTTTGCGTGCCCCAAGGGGCCTCCCGCTGCGCGGCGCTTACCGCTTCACCTGCAGGGAATCCAGAAGTCCCTGACCCTCCTGTGTGTTGAAAAAGTCCAGATAGCCCGGGCAGGACTCTCTGGTTGCCACCGTCTTTTTATAGAGCCTGCAATAGCACTGCCCCCGGCTGTGCTGCGTCGAATAGGCGCAAATGCCGCTCCTGCAGCCATAGGCGCGGAAATTCGGGCAGGACGCCCGGCGCTCGACAAAGCCGCCCGCCGCCTTGCAGTAGGTGTAGACATCCGAATCGTAGCCTGCATCCTTTGCTTTTCCAAGGTGCATATTCTGGCAGGAGCCGCCCGATTTGCAGCCGTGCCTGCCGCCCTTTTTCTTTTTCGCCGCGCGGGAACGAAGCAGCACGATCAGCACCGCGAGGAAAACGACGGCCAGCACAAGGATCCATTTTTTCTCCATAGCAGCTTGTTCCTTTCCAAAAGTTCTTAAAGATGCTCCGATGCAGCCGAGAAGCGGTGCCGACCGGCGCGTCAATCCGTCGGCCGGCACAGCGCCCGCTCAGCCCCGGAAGGACAGGCAGCCCTGCCGTTCTCTGGGATAGTAATAGGAGGAATAATAGGAACAATACTGTCTCCCGTTGCTGTCCCGATCCCGAGGTGACCAGTAGATGCAGCCGTCGGCGCAATTGTGCCCGCAAAGCTCGCCGCAGGGCAGCTTGACCGCCTGCACATTCTGATTCTTTTCCATTGTGTTTCACCCCCTCCCGCAGGGAAGCTCCGCATCGATCAGAGGCTCCCCGTGATAAGCTCCAATGCTTCCTGCGCAAGTCCCGTCCGCTTTGAGACTGCGAAAGGAAGAATTCGTTCAAACGGAAGCACGATTGGGAAATACAGTCGCTCGATCTCCTCCGGCATTGCCGCCATCACCCGTTCGATATAGCGCAGATCCGCCTGAGACAGGCTTTCCTGCCCCGGCGGGTGGCTGTGCGCAATGCCGCAGAAGCGGATCCCCCTGCGCGCAAAATTCTGAAGCGCCCGATTGAGCCGGACGGTATCCGGCCGGTAGACCGCCCGGTCGTACTGCGGATGCCCCAAATCAAGGAAAATCTCCGTGATCGTGTTCCCGCCGTCCCCGCTGCCAAGCAGCGCGCCCGCCTCCGGCGGAACGGCGGGAAAGCCGCACAGCAGCGCCGTGTAGGCCGCTTCGGTCAGTTTCATGGTATGCTCCAAGCTCCGTCCCGTCCTGCTCGGACCCGCACCGTTTGGCAAGTTTGCCGTCGAGTTCCGGCAGGAATCGTTTTCTTAAACTTATTGTATGCTTATCGTACAGTTGCCCGCGATTTGTGTCAAGATATCGCAAATTCAGTCGCAGAATAATTTCCGTTTCCAAAACATTTTTTCCAAAGTTTATCATTTTCTTTTCAACTGCACCGCATAGGGAGAATTCTCCCCGACAAACGGATTTTGACAAAAAAACGGCGCGCGTTGGCATACAATAGCAGACGAAATGTGCAAAATGGGCACGCACTTTTGGCGGGATATACAAAAATTCCTTACCGTCGGCGCTTTTTCTTGCAATTACCGCACATTTCGCTATAATTAAGATGTATAAATGTTTCCGCAAAGCGATGCCTTTGTCGCTGCGTTTCACAAAGGAGGAACCCCTGTTGAACAACAACCTGAACGAACAGCTCGAACGCTTCGCCGCCGGCGAAATGATCCACGCCTACGAATTTCTCGGCTGCCACCGCGCCGTGAAGGATGGAGAGGACGGCTATGTTTTCCGCGTCTGGGCGCCGCACGCCGCCGCCGTTTCCGTCGTCGGCGACTTTAACTTCTGGAACACAGAGGAGCTTTCCATGCAGAAGCTGGGCCACGGCGTATGGGAGGTCTTTTCGCGCTACGCCAAGGAGGGCGGCGCATACAAATACTATATTACGACCCGCGACGGCCGTCACATTTACAAGGCCGATCCCTATGGCTTCCGGTGCACGCCGCTTCCCGACACATCCAGCATGATCTATGAGCTTTCCGGCTATTCATGGAGCGACGCGCGTTACTTTGCCGCGCAGAACCGCAAAAATCTGCTGCAAAGCCCGATGAACATCTATGAGCTGCATTTCGGCTCCTGGCGGCGCAAGCCGGACGGCTCCGTCTATGGCTACGGCGAGCTGGCCGACGAGCTGGTTCCCTATCTCAAGGACATGGGCTACACCCATGTGGAGCTTCTGCCGCTTGCCGAATATCCCTACGAGCCGTCGTGGGGCTATCAGGTCACAGGCTATTACGCGCCGACCTTCCGCTACGGAGAGCCGAAGGGTCTGATGGAATTTGTGGACAAGTGCCACAAGGGCGGCATCGGCGTCATTCTCGACTGGGTGCCCGCGCACTTCCCGAAGGACGCACAGGGGCTTTACGAATTTGACGGCGAATGCCTCTACGAGCTTTCCGACCCCATGATGAACGAGCATCCCGACTGGGGCACGCGCATTTTTGACTACGGCAAGGGCGAGGTGCAGTCCTTCCTGATTTCGAACGCCGTTTATTGGCTGAAGGAATACCATCTGGACGGTCTGCGCGTGGATGCCGTGGCCTCCATGCTCTATCTTGATTACAACCGCCCGCAGTACAAGCCCAACCGGTACGGCGGACACGAGAATCTGGAGGCGATCGACTTCCTGCGCAAGCTCAACCGCGCAGCCTTCACCGTCCGGAAGATGCCCATCATGGCGGCGGAGGAATCGACAGCCTTCCCGCTCATCACCAAACCGGACTTCGACGGCGGGCTGGGCTTCCTCTTCAAGTGGAACATGGGCTGGATGAACGACATGCTGCAATATATGAAGCTCGACCCCCTGTACCGCAAGGGCTGCCACAACAACCTCACCTTCTCCATGACCTACGCGTTCTCCGAAAACTTCATCCTTCCGCTCTCGCACGACGAGGTCGTGCACGGCAAGTGCTCCATGATCAACAAGATGCCGGGCGAATATGACGACAAGTTCTGCAACCTGCGCACCTTCTACGCCTACATGATCGCCCATCCGGGCAAAAAGCTCAGCTTCATGGGCAACGAATTTGCACAATTTATTGAATGGCGCTACGACCAGGGACTGGACTGGCTGCTGCTCGACTATGAGCGTCACCGCCAGATGCAGAGCTTTGTGCGCGAGCTGAACCACTTCTATCTGGACAATCCCGCCTTCTGGCGCGACGACCAAAGCTGGGACGGCTTTCAGTGGATCAATCCGGACGACCGCGACAACAGCATCATTTCCTTCCGCCGGCGCTGCAAGCGCGGCACGGAAATTCTGGTCGTGTGCAACTTCTGCCCCGTCACCAGAACGCATTACCGCATGGGTCTGCCGCGCCTCGGCTGCTATGAGCCGGTCCTCAACACCGACGACGCGCGCTTCGGCGGCTACGGCATCGCGGCCAAGGCTGTGGAGGCGGAAAAGGTTCCGATGCACGGCTACCGCTACTCGGCGGAATTCATCGTCCCGCCGATGTCCGTCACCTTCTACCGCCGCAAGCCTGCAAAGGCAAAGAAATAACGGGCGTCCGGGGATCCCGCAAATTTGTTCCGTCCCGTCGGACGGCTGCGGACGCTTCCCGGCGATCCGATCTGCTTTTACGCTTCGAACAGACATTTTGACAAGGAGAGATGATTATGAAATTTCAGAAGAAACACTGCGTAGCCATGCTCCTCGCGGGCGGTCAGGGCAGCCGCCTGATGGTTCTTACCGAAAACACCGCAAAGCCCGCAGTCCCCTTCGGCGGCAAATATCGCATCATCGATTTCCCACTGTCCAACTGCGTGAATTCCGGTATCGATACCGTGGGCATTCTGACGCAGTATCAGCCCCTTGAGCTGAACGAGTACATCGGCAACGGCCAGCCGTGGGGTCTGAACCGCTCGCATGGCGGCGTGCAGGTGCTGCCGCCCTACGCAAGAAGCAAAAAATCCGAATGGTACAAGGGCACGGCCAACGCGATCTATCAAAATATCCCCTTCATCGAGCGCTATGAGCCGGACAATGTCCTGATCCTCTCGGGCGACCACATCTATAAAATGGACTACGCCGAAATGCTCCGCTACCACGAGGAGAAGGAGGCCGACTGCACCATCGCCGTGCGGAAGGTGCCGATGGCCGAGGCCAGCCGCTTCGGCATCATGAACACCAATGACGACGGTTCGATTTATGAGTTCGAGGAAAAGCCCAAGAAGCCGAAGAGCAACAACGCCTCCATGGGCATTTACATCTTCAAGTGGGAGATCCTCAAAAAGTTCCTGATCGCCGACGAGGAGGATCCGAACAGTGACAACGACTTCGGCAAGAACGTCATTCCGGCGATTCTGAACGCCGGGCACCGCCTCTTCGCCTATGCCTTTGCAGGCTACTGGAAGGACGTCGGCACGATCTCCAGCCTTTGGGAGGCCAACATGGAGCTTCTGGGCAAGGAGCCTGCCTTCGACATTCGCGGCGACAAGAAAAACAAGATTTATGCCAGAAACTACGCCATGCCGTCGAGCTATATCGACTCCGCCGCAAAAATCGTCAACAGCTTCATCGCCGAGGGCAGCGGCATTTACGGCACGGTGCACCACAGCGTCATCTCGACCGGCTGCACGGTCGGCGAGAATGCGATCGTGGAGGACAGCGTCATCATGCCGAATGTCTACATCGAGCCGGGTGCGATCGTCCGCCACGCCATCATCGGCGAGGAATGCCGCATCTGCCGCGGCGCGGTGATCGGCGGCATCTTCTCGCCGGAGGAGGAAAAGAAAATCAGCGTCGTCGGCAAGGCGAAGATCATTGCCGAGAACGAAGCCATTGCTCCCGGCGAGATCCGGTGAGCGCAGAAAGGGTTAAGGAGGTAACGTCTTATGAACACAATGGGCATCATTTTTGCAAACATCTATGACAGCTCGCTCGGCGAACTGACCAACAAGCGTACCATGGCGTCTCTCCCCTTCGGCGGCCGCTACCGCCAAATCGACTTTTCGCTTTCCAACATGGCCAATTCCGGCATTCGTCACGTCGGCATCATCACGAAATATAATTATCAGTCGCTCATGAACCATATCGGCTCCGGGCAGGAATGGGACCTGGAGCTTGGCGAGGGACAGCTTGAATTCCTGACGCCCTTCGCCATGGGGCACAGCGGCTCCTATCGCGGCAAGCTGGAGGCGCTGCATTCGGCAAAGGAATTCCTGGAGCTTTCCGAGGAGGAATACGTCGTCATGGCGGACTCCGGCGTGCTCTGCAACATCGACTTTTCCAAGGTCGTGCAGGAGCACATCGAATCCGGCGCGGACGTCACCGTCGTAACCAAGGCCGGGATCTGCGACGGCGTCAAGCAGCTTGATATGGCGGTTTTGGTGGATGAATCAGGCGCCGTCACCGATATGGCAGTGGATTACTGCGCCTCCGGCGACTACCTTGCCTCGATGGGCGTATTCGTCCTGCGCAGGGATTTCCTGATCGAACGCGTGGTTGAGTGCATCGCCCGCAACCGCTATCGCTTCGAGCGCGACCTTCTGCTGCGTGATTTTGACGAGGGGAAGCTCACCATTCACGCCTATCGCTTCCAAAACGTGGCGCTTTTCAATGAAAGCACCGAAGAATTCTATCATAACAATCTGGCAATTCTGGAGCGGAAGGTCCGCTTCAGCCTGTTCCGCGGAGAAAACGCGATCTACACCCGCCCGCGCGACGAGGTTCCCGCCTATTTCGGCGAGACGGCGGACGCGAAGGAGTGCATCATCGGCGACGGCTGCACCATTGAGGGCAGCGCCGAGCATTCCGTTCTGTTCCGCGGCGTCCACCTGATGGAGGGTGCGACGGTCAAGGACTGCGTGATCATGCAGGATGCGGTGATCGAGCCGGGCGCGCATATCGAATGCGCGATTCTGGACAAGAACGTCCATGTCCGTGCCGGCTCCCGCCTGATCGGCACCTATGAGCATCCCGCCATTGCCAAAAGAGGAGAAGTCGTATGAAAATTGCACTTGCCGCTTCTGAGGCGGCTCCCTATGTCAAGACCGGCGGTCTTGGCGACGTGATGCAGGCGCTTCCGGAGGCGCTGTCGCAGATCCCCGGCAACGAGGTCTGCCTGTTCCTCCCGTATTATCGCCGCATCAAATATAATTCCGCGTTTGAAACCGAGTTTTTAGGCTCGTTCTCCGTCAATCTTTCGTGGCGGGAGCAGTATGTCGGCCTGTTCCGGCTCAAGAGCCGCCGCAAAAAGCTGCGCATCTACTTTATCGACAACGAATATTATTTTGGCCGGGACAGCGTCTACGGCGATTTTGACGACGGCGAGCGCTTTGCTTATTATTCCAAGGCCATGCTGGCCTGCATGGCCTACGTCGATTTCGTGCCGGATATCCTGCATTGCCACGACTGGCAGGCCGGTCTGGTGATCCCCTATTTCCGCGCGGAATACGCCGAACGCTACCCCAACACCCGCACGATTTTCACCATCCACAATGTGGAGTATCAGGGCAAGGCGGACAAGTATTTCTTCGGCGATACCATCGGCCTTCCCGAATGCTACCGCGAGCGGCTGGAATTCGACGGCTGCATCAACGTGATGAAGGGCGCCATTGAGCTTTCCGATATGGTCACGACCGTCTCGCGCACCTACGCGGGCGAGCTGAAGTATCCCTATTATGCGCACGGCCTGCACAGCGTGCTCTCCGGGCGCGGCAGCCGCCTGCGCGGCATCGTCAACGGCATCGACACCACGGGCTACGATCCTGCGACCGATCCGAACCTTGCCAGGAATTACTCCGCCGCGAAGCTCGCCGGGAAAAAGGAGTGCCGTGAGGCACTGCGCCGCGAGCTGGGGCTTTATGAGAATTCCGAGGCGCCGGTGCTTGCCATGGTCACGCGCCTTGCCGCGCACAAGGGCATTGACCTGCTGAACTATATCGCGCGCCGCCTTTTAGAGCGCGAGGTGCAGCTGGTCATTGTCGGCACCGGCGAGCGCAAGTATGAGCAGTCGCTTCTGCAGCTTGCAAGCGAATATCCCGGCCGCGTCTCCGTCAATCTCTGCTTCTCCCCGGCACTGGCCAGCCGCGTCTACGCGGGCGCGGACGTCTATCTCATGCCGTCGAAGTCGGAGCCGTGCGGCCTTTCGCAGCTCATCGCCATGCGCTACGGCACAATCCCTGTCATCAATGAAACAGGCGGCCTGAAGGACACCGTTCCGCCCTACGACCCCACGACCGGTGAAGGACGCGGCTTCACCTTCCAGAGCTATAACGCCGACGATTTCCTTGCCGCCATTGACCGCGCCATCACGCTCTACTATAACGACAAGGACGCGTGGAAGCGCCTGCAGCAGCACGATATGCGCGAGGACTTCAGCTGGAAGGAGCCGGCTGCGGAATATATGAAGCTCTATGAGGAGCTGTGCGTCAGCCCCTATTGACCCACCCGGCGGGCAGCCGCCTCTCCCCTCCGGCGGGAAAAGGCCGGAAAAAAGAGAAGGAGTCCCGGAAAGAAATCCACCGCAGCGGGCAGCGGAAGGCATCGCCGCCCGCTGCGGAGGGCGGATGCGGAGACTCCGTAGAAAAAGCAATTTGGAGGTATCCATGAGCACAAACACACCCCTTACCATGTTAAACGACACCCTTTTGGAACTATCCGGCTGCACATTTAAGGACGCGACCGAAAAGCAGGTTTACCGCGCGCTGTGCTGCACCGTGCGCGAGCTTCTGCGCAAGAAGCGTCTGGAATTCCGCCGCGAATTTACCGGCGAGGAGCGCAAGCAGGTTTACTATATGTCGATGGAATTTCTGGTCGGCACCTCTCTGCGCAACAATCTTTTTAATCTTGGGCTGGAAAAACAGTTCCGCGACGAGCTGAAGAAAAAGGGCTTCTCCATCGATCGCCTGTATGAAATGGAACCGGACGCCGGTCTTGGCAACGGCGGCCTCGGCCGTCTCGCCTCCTGCTATATGGACGCGCTGACGGGTCTTTCCTACCCCGCGACCGGCTTCTCCATCCGCTATGAGTTCGGCATTTTCCGTCAGAAGATCGTCGACGGCTGGCAGATGGAATTTCCGGACAACTGGCTGGAAATGGGCGACGTCTGGCTGCGTCCCCGTGAGGACGACGCCGTGGAGGTTCGCTTCGGCGGCGAGGTACACGAATGGATGGACCAGGGGAAATTCAAGACCGCGCACGTCGGCTATGAATCCGTGATGGCCGTGCCGTATGACATGTATATCTCCGGCTACGGCAACCGCGCGGTCAATAAGCTTGTGCTCTGGAGCGCAAAGCTGCCGCAGTCCTTTGATATGGCGGCCTTCTCGCGCGGCGACTATGTCCGCGCGCTGGAGCAGAACACCATGGCCGAGACCATCTCTAAGGTGCTGTATCCCGCCGACGATCACATCCAGGGCAAGCGACTGCGCCTGAAGCAGCAGTATCTGCTCGTCTCCGCTTCGCTGCAGAGCATTCTGGCCGTGCATCTGAAGCAGTATCACACGCTTGACAATCTGCCCGATCGCGTTGCCATTCATATCAACGATACCCATCCCGCGCTCTGCGTCCCCGAGCTGATGCGTCTTCTGATGGACGAGCACGACTACAGCTGGGAGCGCGCGTGGGAGATCACGAAAAAAACGCTCTCCTATACCAACCATACCGTCATGTCCGAGGCGCTCGAGCGCTGGAGCGTCGATCTGTTCCGGGAGCAGCTGCCGCGCATCTACGCCATCACGGCGGAGATCAATCGCCGCCTGATGCTCGAGCTGGACACGATCTACCCGAACGACCCCGAAAAGCTCCGCTATATGGCCGTGATCGCGGACAACGAAGTGCGCATGGCAAACCTCTGCCTGTCCTGCTGCCATATGATCAACGGCGTTTCCAAGCTGCACACCGACATTCTGGAAAACGGAATCTTCCGCGACTATTACCGGATCAAGCCAGAGCGCTTCACGAACGTCACAAACGGCATTGCTTACCGCAGGTGGCTCTGCCAGTCCAACCCCACGCTGACAAAATACCTGACCAAGCTGATCGGCGACGGCTTCAAAACCGACTCGCGTGAGCTGGAAAAGCTTTTGAAGTATCAGAACGACCCGGAGGTTCTCGCCAACCTGCAAAAGATCAAGCGCGAGAACAAGGTGCGCCTTGCAAACTATATTGCGCGCGCCAACGGCGTAAACGTCGATCCCGACTCGCTGTTCGACGTGCAGATCAAGCGCCTGCACGAGTATAAGCGCCAGCTGCTCAACGCGCTGCACATTCTCTATCTCTACCGCCGGATCAAGGCCAACCCGAACGCGCCCTTCGTTCCGCGCACCTTCATCTTCGGTGCAAAGGCATCCGCCGGCTACATCCGCGCGAAGCAGATCATCAGCCTGATCGTCGCCATTTCCAACTTCATCAACTCCGACCCGCAGGTGCGTGACAAGCTGAAGGTCGTCTTTATTGAGGACTACAAGGTCTCGCTCGCGGAGATCATCATCCCGGCGGCGGATATTTCCGAACAGATTTCCGTGGCTGGAAAGGAAGCCTCCGGCACCGGCAACATGAAGCTTATGATTAACGGCGCCGTGACGCTCGGCACGCTCGACGGCGCAAACGTCGAGATCCACGAGCAGGTCGGCGACGAAAATATGTTCCTCTTCGGCCTGAAGGCGCACGAGGTCGAGGCGCTCTGGCAGAAGGGCTACAACCCCAACGATTTCCTTACGCCGGAGCTGCGGGAGGTCCTCAATATGCTGACCTCCGGCGAGCTGGTCGGCCAGCGCTTCAACGATCTTGTCGACAGCCTGCTCACCAACCGCTTCGGCACGGCGGACTGCTATATGACCATCGCCGACTTTGCCGACTATGCCCGCGCCCAGCAAGATGTCTCCAAGACCTATCTTGACCGGGAGCGCTTCCACCGGATGTCGCTGGTCAATATCGCCAAGGCTGGTATCTTCTCGGCCGATCGTGCGGTCACGGAGTACGCCGATCGCATCTGGAATCTGAAATAAACGGAGGATCCCCTTTATGCGGATCTTATTTGACAGCAAAAAGGAACAATTCAAGACCCCCTTCGGCGTTTTAACGCCGGAGGGGGCGTGTACGCTCCATGTCCATATTCCCTGCTCCTGCCGCACCCGCGCCGTCTTTCTTCTGGTCGAGGACTGCTATGGAAGACCCTTCGCGGAATTCCCGTTCCGCCTTGAGACGCGCGACGAGCCGTATGAGATTTTCCGCTGCGATTTTTCGCTGCGCAAGCGCGGACTGTATTTCTACTATTTCCGCATTGAAACGGAGGGCAGCACCTTCCGCCTGTTTAAGCAGGGGAACGACACAAATATGGAGACCGGCGACAAATGGCAGCTCAGCTGCGTCCCCGCCGACTTTTTTGTGCCGGAGTCCTGTCAGGGCGCCGTTATGTATCAAATTTTCCCCGACCGCTTTTTCCAGGCCGGAAGCTGCGACCTGACGGGAAAGCTTGCGCCGTACTGGATCCACGAGAATCGGGACGACACGCCCGAATACCGGCCGAACGCGCAGGGCGAGGTGCTGAACAACGACTTTTTCGGCGGAAATCTGCGCGGCATTATGGAAAAGCTTCCGTATCTGCAGGAGCTTGGCGTTCACATTCTGTATCTGAATCCGATTTTTCTCGCCTTCTCCAACCACCGCTACGACACGGCGGATTATAAGCGCATCGACCCCATGTTAGGCATGGAGGAGGACTTCCGTGTGCTTTGCGCGCGCGCGAAGGAATGCGGCATCCGCGTGATTTTGGACGGCGTGTTCAACCACGTCGGCAGCAACAGCATCTATTTTGACGCCAAGCACGTCTTTGGCGGCGGCGCGGTTTCCGATCCGCAGTCCCGTTATCGCGACTGGTTCCGTTTTCAGCACTATCCCGACGTCTATGAATCCTGGTGGGGCATCACAACGCTGCCCTGCGTGGATGAACGCAACGAAGACTTCGCACATTACATCATCGACGACGAGGACTCCGTCGTGGCGCACTGGATGCAGCTTGGCGCGGGCGGCTACCGTCTGGACGTCGTAGATGAGCTGCCGGACGACTTTGTCCTCCGGCTGAAAAAGCGCATTCGCGCCATCGATCCAACCGCGTTTTTGATCGGCGAGGTCTGGGAGGACGCCTCCAACAAGGTGGCCTATGACGTCTCTCGCCGCTATTTCGTAGACGGCGAATTGGACTCCGTCATGAATTATCCATGGCAGAAGGCGATCATTCGCTTCGTCAAGGGCTATGACGACGGCACGGCGCTGGGCGACACGCTTATGACGCTGGCGGAAAATTACCCCAAGGACGTTCTGAACGCGGTCATGAACCTGCTCAGCACACACGATACCGCGCGAATTCTAACTGTGCTGGGCGACGATTTTTCCGGAAGCAAGGACGAATGCGCCGAGCGGAGGCTTCCCCCGCAGGCTCGGCAGGAGGCGCTGGAGAAGCTGAAAATGGCGGCCTTCCTGCAATATACGCTGCCCGGCAACCCCTGCATTTTTTACGGCGACGAGGCCGGTATGGAGGGCTTCCAGGATCCGTTCTGCCGCCGCTATTTCCCGTGGGCATCGCGTGACCGCGAGCTGACGCGCTACTACACCGGTCTTGGCGAGCTGAAAAACCATACGCAGGCGCTGCGCTTCGGCTCACTGCGCGTAGTGCGTGCCGATTCCGGCCATCTGTCCTTCCTGCGCCGCAGCGAGGCAGACTGCGTGCAGATTTTTGTGAATCGCAGCGGACAGGACTGGCAGATCAACGTGACCGGACAGCTTCTGTTCGGCGTTGGCATTGCGCAGGTCACACGGCACGGCGGCAGCCTGCAGCCCGGCGGCTACTGCGCTGTCCGCGTGCAGGAGACCTGCAGGGAGGAAACACCATGAAGCGCGAAGGGTATATTTCCTGGGATGAGTATTTTATGGGCGTCGCCCTTCTGGCCGCAAAGCGGTCAAAGGATCCCAACACACAGGTCGGCGCTTGTATCGTTTCGCCGGATCGGATCATTCTGTCCACCGGCTACAACGGTCTGCCGAACGGCTGCTCGGACGACGCCTTTCCGTGGCAGCGCGATGGGGAGGAAACAAAATACCCCTTTGTCGTTCACGCGGAGCTGAATGCGATCCTCAATTCCGGCGGCCGCGTTCTGAAGAATGCGACGATCTACGTCGATCTTTTCCCCTGCAACGAATGCGCAAAGGCCATTATTCAAAGCGGGATCCGCGAGATCGTCTATCTTTCGGACAAATACGCGCATACGCCCGCCACCGTCGCCTCCAAGAGAATGCTGGACGCGGCCGGGGTGCGCTACCGTCCGCTCAAGGCCAGCTTTGCGGATATCACCCTGCGCTTTTCCGAACCGTTGGGGTGAAACGCACCGGCAGCAATCACGGCATGTAAGAATGCTTATGTGCAAAAATGCACCCACCGCCGCATGCGGCTTTCCGGAACGCGCGTTCCCGCCGCGCGGTGCGCGGCGGGCGTACCTGACGCCGCCCTTGCTGCGGCACAGATAAAAGGAACCTCTGAGTGAATCTCCTGCGATAGGCAGCGGCCTATCTCCGCCGCAGGGAGCTCATTCAGAGGTTTTCGTTTTTTCGCCGTTCGACACGCCGGAAAGCTATCAAGAAAGTTCTAAAAGGAGTCAAAGCAATAGATATTATTCCGATTTTAAGTCGGATGAATTTGAACTTCTCAAAAAGCAGGCCGGACACGTTTCAAACGGGCGTGTTCAAAATTGTTTTCTCATTTTGACGGTTACGGACTTGATTGACAGCCTTCATCGATCCAGATCGAGGAAGGGATAGATCCGCTCCCAGCGTCCGGCCGCCTCGTCATAGCGCACCGAGCTGCGATGCTTCTCCAAAAAGCGGACGATCGGATAAACGTCGATCCAGATCTCGCTGTCGCACTCCTTCTGGCTTTCGTCAAAAATGAGCTGCAGGCCGAAATGCAGGTGGACGATCTCAATATTATTGACATTTTCCCGCGCAGAATAGCCGGTCCTGCCCATGAAGCCGATCACCTGCCCGGCCTCGACCGTGTCACCCTCCCGCAGCCCCGGGGCGTAGGGATTGTCCTTACGCAGATGCGCATAGTAATAGTAGCGCTTACGATCCTGCGAGCGGATCCCGACGCGCCAGCCGCCGTACTGATTCCAGCCGAGCGCCTCGACGGTGCCGCCCTCCACCGCGACGATCGGCGTGCCGAGGCTTCCCAAAAGGTCATTGCCCAGATGCCGCCGCCGGAAGCCGAAGCTGCGTGCACTGCCAAAGTCATCGTAATGGCTGTACCAATAGCCTGCCGCGATCGGGCTGAACGCCTTGACGCCATACTTCGCGCTCCACACCGTTTCTCCGGTCTCCTCATTCTTTCGCGCAATGGCGTAATTCCCAACCAGTCCGCCCAGCGCGGCGGTATAAGCCTCCTTAAAGTAGGAAAAATAACGGTACTGCTCGCCCAAAAGCTCCTCCGGCGAGTGCGTCCCGCGCAGCGCCTTGGCCGCAGCATGTGCCATATCTGCCGTAACGCGCGCGCCGCCGGCACGCACGGAGGCCAGCGCCAGAATGTCGATCCACGAAAGCGGCTGCTCCTCTGCCTGCGCGCGGATATCCTCCGCCAGCGCGGCCTCCATGGCCTCGCAGCTCAGCCGAAAGTCGACCCAACGAATGTAATCCTCCCTTGCGCTTGCACGCGGCATCAGCAGCAGCGCCGCCAGGAGCAAAAAAACGAGCTTCCTTTTCACGAAAACCACCTCGTCGGTAGTCTGCGAAAAAGAAACTCGTTTTATTCTGCATTTCAGTAGATATAGTCCTGCGGGATCTCGTAGTCCAGTGGGAACCAGACGATCAGCGCCGTGTCATCCTCCTGCGGCGTATCGTCCTTGCTGGGGTAAGACCAGCTCACATACTGCGTATATTCGTGCATGACCTCCTCCAGCACGGCATAGGTCGTGCTGTACTGCACCAGGCCGTCGGTACGCTCGAATCTCGGCAGGCCGGAGAGCTGATGGACAAACTCCGACTTTAGGCCGTATATGCAAAGCACCGGGTAGCGATTTCGCTCCCTGCCAAGGAGCGAGTACTCGCTGTAGGTATTTCCCGCCGCCGTGGCATAGTAGCCATAGATTCCGCTTGGCGTGTCGCTTGTCTCTGCAGAGGTCTGTGTTTTCTCGATCCAGTCGTACATGCTGGCATAGGGATTGCCCTCGATCGCGCCGCCGTCGGGCGCCGCACTTGCCGCCTTCAGCGTGCCGTCCGCTTCGTCGGCATCCAGACTGTCCACATACGGCACGGCACAAAAATCCGTTGCACGCTCCGGCGCGGGGGAATCCTCCTGCTTCTGCGCGGCCTCGTCCGGGAGCATCCGCAGGCCGACCAGCAGCACCAATGCGGCCGCCGCCGCACCGCACAGCGGGCGAAGCCATACCGCGCGCCGCCGCGCCGCCTTCCGGGCGGGAAGCCTTGCCATCACGCCCGCGGCAAAGCCCTCCGGCACCTCCTGCGTCAACTCGCCGATGCCCTGCTCCATCTGCCGATAGCTTTCCAAACGTGCACGGCAATGGGCGCAGTCTTTGAGATGCGCCTGCAGTTCTCTCTCCTGCTCTTCGTTGTTCACGCCGTCAATATGACCGGAAAGCAGCTCCAAATACCGCTCACAGCTCATCGCACGTCACTCCCTTCCACTGGAATGGACGTTCCGGCGGGCACTTTGTTCCCATTTTGTAATAATTTTTTCGAAGTGCCTCTCTTGCGCGCGCCAGTCTGGATTTGACCGTCCCCTCCCGGATGCCGAGAACGTCGGCGATCTCTATGTAGCTCAAATCGTTTGTGATGCGCAGGGTTAAAATCTGACGATACTCCGTGCGCAGCGCCGCCATCGCCGCATCGAGCTGTGCAAACGTCTCCCTGATAAGGACCTGCTCCTCCGGCGTCGGCCCGGGATCGGGCACGGCAAGCTGCTCCTCAATGCCTTCGTCCTCCACGGTCATAGAGATGCTGCCTCGGTGCTTTTCACTGCGCAGGAAGTCCAGGCAGGTGTTGCTGGCCAGGCGATAGAGCCATGTGGAAAATGCGGCGTCAAAGCGAAAGGTTTCCAGCCCGTTCCACGCCTTGAGGAAGGCCTCCTGCGCTAAGTCCTGCGCATCCTCCCGGTTCTTTACCATGCGCAGCGCCAAATTGTAGATCTGCTTCTGGTAACGAAGGACAAGCTGCTCAAAGGCGGCGGTATCGCCCTTCGCCGCCCGCGCGACCAGCCGTTTTTCCTCTGTCAAGCATCCTCACCTCAAATCCCGCTGAATTCCCTTTGCGACCGCATAAACCTCCTGCATGGAGGAAATATGGGAAATCTGCTCCTTATAATAGCCGCTGTACGCCACGCCGCGCAGATACCATGCAAGGTGCTTGCGCGCCTCCAGGCAGGCGATATGCTCGCCCTTATCCTCCCGCGCCAGCTCGATTTGGCGCAGCGCCGTGTCGATCCGCGCCGCAAGCGGCGGCCTTTCCGGCGCCTCGCGGCCGTCCAGCGCCGCCTGCACCTCGCCTAAAAGCCATGGGTCGCCGAAGCACCCGCGCCCGACCATCAGAAGATCCGCATGTGAGCGCCGCAGACAGCGCAGCGCGGAAGCTCCGTCCACAATGTCGCCGTTGGCGATCACGGGGATGGAGACGGCCTGCTTCACCTGAGCGATCATATCCCAGTCGGCCACGCCGGAATAGAGCATGGTCTTTGTTCTGCCGTGCACCGCAATGGCCGAAGCACCGTTTTCCTCGACACAGCGCGCCAGCTCCACGACGTTGACGCTGCCCTTATCCCAGCCCTTCCTTGTTTTGACCGTCACCGGGACAGGAACGGCGTCCACTACGGCGCGGACGATCCTTCCCGCCAGCGCCGGATCGCGCATCAGCGCGCTGCCGTCGCCGTTGTTGGCGATTTTCGGCATAGGGCAGCCCATATTGATATCAATGAAATCGCAGCCGGAATGCGCAAGCGCAAGCCGCGCGGCCTGCGCCATGATCTCCGGGTCATTGCCGAATATCTGCGCGCCGCAAACACAGCCTGCATTCTTCCGCAGCAGTCCGACGCTCTTCTTATCCTGATATACCAAGGCGCGGGAGGAAACCATTTCCGTCACGGTCATTGCCGCCCCAAGCTCGGCGCAGATCGTGCGGAAGGCATAATCCGTCACACCGGCCATGGGCGCGAGCGCAACGCCTCCCGTCAGCTCAATTGTTCCGATTCTCATTGCAGTCCTCGCTTTTGTTTTCCGAGGCGCGGCCGAACGCCGCGTTTCTTTGCCGCCCGGGCTTCCGGATGCAAAGCGCCCCTCGAGGCCGCCTCGTTGGGGTCATTCTATCACAAAAGCAGCGGATGTGCAAGGGAAGCCCCGAAGAAATCCCCCCGGTCCCTGTGCGGATGCCAAAGAAGAGCTCAGGATGCTTCTTGAGCAAATCGACAAAGCTAAAGCGTGCGTGCTTCCGGGAATCGGTTCCCGCGCGGTGCGCCGCGTCAGAGGAGGAGCGCGCTTAAAAGCCACGCGGCGCCGGTTGTCCCCGCGCCCAAAAGCAGCAGCGCCGCCCGGCGAAGCCAGAGCCGCGTCGGCGCACGCTCCGCGCGCCTTTGCAGATATTCGTCTGCCGCCCGGCAGGCCTCCTTCATCACCTCGCGGTCGCCAACCTCCGGCGCGTCCTCCTTCAGGATAAAGATCGCCTGCTCGAAAAGGCGCGTGTCCGGTGTTTTGACGACAATCACCTGTCTTGCGTTTCCCTTTACCATGCGAAGCCCTCCTGCAAATGGATTTGCTTTTCATTTTAGCCGAATTTGCGGCGGACTAAACCGAAAGCGGGGACTTTCGCTGGGCAAGCCGGGGAAACGGACAGTAAAAGATTGATTTAAGCGTTCCTCTGCACCTTATTCTTGCAATATTCGCCGGACTGTGCTATATTGCATATGAATAGGCGGAAAGGCGGCCGCCGCGTCCGGCGGCGATTCGGCACGCTGATCCACGCAAACGGAGGAAACGGCATGAAGGTCTATGTGGTGGAGCGGGAGGCGCTCGCAAAGAATATCGAGTTTTTGAAGAGCCGCGCGGGCGATACGCCGATCTGGGCCGTGCTGAAGGGAAACGGCTACGGGATCGGCATCATTCCCTTTGCAAAAATCCTCTCGGAGCACGGCATCCACCAGTTCTGCGTGACAGAGCTGCGCGAGGCCAGCGCTCTGCGCGAAAACGGCTTTGAGACGGAGCCGATCTTAATGCTTCGCGAGACGGTCGATCCGGCGGAGATCAACCAGCTTCTTGATCTGCACATCATCCTGACCGTCGGCTCCGTGGACTGCGC
Source organism: uncultured Eubacteriales bacterium (assembly GCA_902465435.1). Taxonomy (GTDB): domain Bacteria; phylum Bacillota; class Clostridia; order Oscillospirales; family Oscillospiraceae; genus CABQNH01. Next base: position 26,270 of record CABQNH010000025.1, read on the forward strand.
CGCCGTCCTGAACGGCATTGCCGCCAGCCGCGCGGATATGGCGGAGGTGCATCTCAAGCTGGACACCGGCATGGGACGCTACGGCTTTCTGCCCAGCGAGACGGACAAGATGATCTCCGTCTATGAATATATGAAAAACATCGCCGTCACCGGCATCTATACGCACTTTCACTCCGCCTTTTCCAACGACGTTGCAACCAAGCGGCAATATGCGACCTTCCAATCGGTCGTCACCCATATCCAGCAGGCAGGCTATGAAACGGGAACGGTGCATTGCTGCAATTCCTCGGCTTTTTTGCGCTATCCGGAAATGCACTGCGACGGCGTGCGCCTAGGCTCCGCGTTCCTCGGCCGCCTCTCCTTCCCGCATAATTTCCCGCTGACAAGGATCGGCTATATGGAGGCGACGATCGAGACGCTGCGCTGGCTGCCGAAGGAGCACACCGTCGGCTACGGCGCGACGTGGCGCGCCAAGGAGCCGACCAAGATCGCCGTGCTCTCCGTCGGCTGGTACAACGGCTTCGGTGCGGAACGCTGCAACGACACGTTCCGCTTCCGCGACTGCCTGCGCGGCATTCTGCAGAACATAAAGCGGATCCTTTTCCGCCACAACATCATTGTCACCGTCAACGGCCACAAGTGCCGCGTGCTCGGGCACATCGGCATGGTAAACACCATCGTCGATGTGACGGATATCGCCTGCGCCGTAGGCGACCGCGTCATTTGTCAGGTCAATCCGCTGACGCTCAAGGGTGTCAAAATTCAATACCGCTGAGAGTCACAAAATTTTGCGGCCGTTTCCCCGCATCACAGGCACCCCGGAAATTTCTTCATAAAATCATAACCACCGGCCGTGCCGGTGGTATGCACTAGCCCCCTTGGGGCATGCCCATGGCCGAGCCTATAGGCTCATCGAAAAGTCTGCCAACCGCGCAGCTTTCACGGGCTGCCCCTAAAGGGGCTTTTGTTTATTTGCCCTCTGTTATTGGCTGACCCGTAAACGGGTCTACATGCTCCTTTATACTCATTTGGTCGTCTGTGTAATCTTCCTGTAGCTGATTTCGGATATACTCTTGGATTGCCTTCCTGTTCGCTCCTACTGTACTTACATAATAGCCCCGGCACCAGAAATGCCGGTTCCCATACTTGTACTTAAGGTGCGCGTACTTCTCGAAAATCATTAGGCTGCTCTTTCCTTTGAGGTAACCCATAATCTGTGCTACACTGTATTTCGGCGGTATCGAT
>CABQNH010000026.1 GCA_902465435.1 uncultured Eubacteriales bacterium
CTCTGATTCACTAAGTTCTACCGTGCAGGTGTCCAACTTGCACTTGCAATTTGCGAAAGAGAACCGATATTCATTTTAGCGAATATCGGCTCTTCTTTTATAATTGAATTTACCAGCACTTTTTACAAGCGTCGAAACCTTGATTAATTGCTTCTTGCTTGGTTACTTGCCTGGGATTTTTCATATTACTGCAGCCTGAACGACTATGGTACTTGCTTCCTGAATTTGGAATCCATACCATATCTCCACCTGATGCTGAATTGTTGTTTTGTTCGGTGGAAGGTTTTGAACTTGTTGTGTTGCCACTCGGACCTGAACTATCGCCATTAGCATAGTTTATAGTTATGCCAGGCTGAACGTTGTAGCAATAAACATTAAAGCATATACCATCGCCATCATCCTCAACGGAATATGCTTCCATTTGAACACCGCTACAAACGAGATTCTTTCCTTCAAAAATGGGAGTAATACGATATGCTACGTGGTTGCCAGTTTCCTTAATATAGTCAGCTACCATATTTTCAAAAGGAAGCATACCATTGATATTCATATATCTGGTGCCGGTTATAAGATTTTCTCTATTGGCATTTTCCGCAGAGAGTTGCCAACCAATAAGATGGCATCTATTCCAAAGGTATCCTCCAGAAATACCGCTATAACTCTTTTGAATCCATTCTGTTGGTGTAATACTGCTAATGCTCCCGCGCTTCTCATCTGGACGGGGCATAATTTCTTTACCACAAGAAGCAATAGCAACACCGCATCTGCCAAGACTATCACGAGTGGAGTATGCTTTCGCGCCTGCATTTCGGACAAAACAGCGGAAATGATTTCAGTTCCGTTTCGGGCAAGAGCTGCAAGCGTGTCTTTGCTCCGCATATCGGGCACAAGACCCACCTTTTTTCTTCTATGGCTTCTTTCATATGGATGTTCCTGACTTTCTGTAGCCGGATTCGATCTTGGCAATAAAGCGGTCAATATGTGCTTTCAGCATCGGGGCAATACTTTCTTTTTCGTCTGCACCGTCGTAAACACTATAAAGTAAGAACATCGGACCGTAAAATTCCAGTGCCAACTGCATGGCGGCATCATCGGAATCCGTCAGCTTTCGCAAAATCGCCGCCATATACTCGGTCGGGCCGGTCGCCAGATAATCATGATAAAGCTGCGCCAGCTTGTGATCGCGGTATTGCTCCAACGTCAGCATCTTCCGAAAGTTGGAGGAAAAATGCTCTTTCGTCCAATGGTCAAACTGTGCCATGCTGTATGTGCGGATCTTTTCGATCGGCGTTTGCAGATAAGCCTCCGCAAAGCCATCCGGCTCCGTTTCCGGCATTTCATATTCTTCGGCGCGTTCCTGATCCATTTTGTTCATCCGTTCCACAATGCTGTTAAGTATCTCCTGCTTGCTCGTATAGTGCTTATACAAGGCACCCTTGGTAATTCCCAGTTCCTTTGCAATATCGCTCATAGAAGTTCCCAAATATCCGCTCTGTGCAAAAAGTTTAAGCGCGGTTTCTAAAATGCGCTCTTTGGTATCTCCAGCCATAATTTCACTCCCAAATTCGTAGTAACCGTTCGGTCACTATAATCATGGCAACCGAGCGGTTACCTGTCAAGGGGTTTTTTAAATTTTTCGACGATCAGCGGAAGGATTGGATAGACACGGTCAGATGCGCTGCGCCGAAAATGGTCATAAGTATCACAGCGGGCAGGTTATGCAGCCAAACGGCAGCACACAAGAAATAAAGCACGGGAAATACCGCAAGCGGCATCGGGACAAAGAGAAACGCGCGATTCAACAAGGCGATCTCCCGCCCGCCGACAAAATATCGGATCCATACGCTGCCCAATGACCTTTGCGATATCATTCATTTCCATCGCCTCCGCATATAGTCTATAAATATCGTTTCATTCAATCCACAGACTATTGATATTCTGGAAATGAATGGATATACTATAAATATTATATCCGGATTTTTAGAACTTTTAGTATGCGAAAGGGGCGGCACTTATGCGGTCACGAACAGTTTGCTTCACCGGACACCGAATCCTGTCGGCAGAAGAACTGCCGGAAATCGGCAAGCGATTGGAGAATACACTGATTTCCCTGATTGAGCAAGGCTGCCGCTGCTTCGGCGCGGGCGGCGCTCTGGGCTTTGATACACTGGCTGCGCAAACCGTTCTCCGCCTGCGGGAGCGCTACCCGCAGATTCGTCTGGCGCTGGTGCTGCCGTGCAGGAACCAAACGCGGGGCTGGACCAAGGATGATGTTGCTGTCTATGAGGGGATCAAGCTCCGCGCAAATCGGGCGACCTACACCGCGGAGCGCTATTTCCGGGGCTGTATGCAAAAGCGCAACCGACAGCTTGTGGATTCCAGCGGCGTCTGCGTCTGCTACCTGACCGAACCCACCGGAGGCACGGCCTACACCGTGGACTACGCCCGCCGCATGGGGCTGCGGATCATCAACGCGGCAGAGCCGGGAAGCCCGTAACCTCCGCCTGCGCACATGGGAATTCTCACGCCGACCGCCCTCTGACGCACGGCGCGAAAGCCGCATTCCGGGAGCTGCTTCCATCCGGCGCAGGGGCTTGTGACCTTGGCGGACGCTGCTTCTTTTTGCCGACGGAAGATAGGACTTGCAGGGATGGAAAAGAACGCTTATAATGAGCAATGAGATGCGGGCGTCTGCCGACGTATTGAAAAACTGTTTTGACACGCAGACAGCCGAAGCCCGAAATTGCCGTGCCGGGGAGGTCACACGATGAAAAAGGGAAAACGAGGTCTATTTTGGCTGCTGATTGTGCTGCTGCTTGGGGTCATGGCGTATTCCGGCTATCGGATTTATGAGATTCGCCATGCCTACGCTGTCGGCGGGCGTTCCTACGACGCGCTTGCGCGGCAGTATGTGCAGAAGCAGCGTCCGGAGCCGCCTACGCAGAATTCAAACGATACAACGGGCGAAACGCAGGAGCCGGAGGAGACGGCACCGATTTCTGTGGACTTTACGGCGCTCTGTGCGGAGAATCCGGATGTGGTCGGCTGGCTCTATTGCGAGGGGACGCCCATTAACTACCCGGTTCTGCAGGCGGAGGACAACAGCTTTTATCTGCGCCGACTGCTTGACGGCACCTATAACGTGTACGGCTCGATCTTTATGGACTATCGCAGTGCACGCGACCTCTCTGATGAGAACACCCTGGTTTACGGGCACAGCATCCGCAGCAACAACGAGATGTTTACCTCCCTTTCCGGCTATTTGTCGCAGGAGTATTACGAGGCGCATCCGACGATGTATTATTTGACGCCGGAGCGGGCGTATCGGCTGGAACTGTTCAGCGGCTACAAGACGAACGCTGAAAGCGATGCCTATCGCTGCATTTTTGAGGATGAGGCGGATTTCTCGGCGTTTTTGACAAAAATCACAGACGCCTCTGCCTTTGCTCCCAACATAAAGCCCACAACGCAGGACAGAATCATGACGCTCTCCACCTGCACGAACCAAACCCAGTCCGGACGCTATGTCGTCCACGGGGTCCTGATCCCGCTGACGCCGTGAGTTGGGCGCGCGGAAGGCGGGGCCTTCCCGCAGGGGAGGATAGCACCCTTAGACAGGAAAAAATGCGTTTTTTTCGACCGGATAATCTTGACATTGAAATCCTTTTCGTGGTATTCTATAGTCAAATCAGGGAAGGGGCTTTTGTCGCCTTTTTCTGCGGCAAGGCTACATAGCATATGAAGAAATTTAAAAAAATCTGGAATGCGATCACCGGCGTGCTCGTGGCGGTGGTTGTGGCCGTGGCATTGCTGCTCGTCGGCGTGCGGCTTTTCGGCCTGCAGGTCTATACGGTGCTTTCCGGTTCTATGGAGCCGACCTATCATACGGGCGCGCTGCTGTATGTGAAGAAGGTAGACCCCATGACGCTGAAGGCGGGCGACGTCATCACCTTCCTGCTGAGCGAGGATACGATTGCGACCCACCGCATCGTGGAGGTCGTGCCGGATGAGGAGGATTCCTCGGTGGTGCGCTTCGTTACCAAGGGCGATGCCAACAAGGATGTGGACGGCGGAAAGATTCACTGCAAAAATGTGATCGGCACGCCGGTATTCAGCATCCCGTATCTGGGCTATGTCGCGCATTATATCCAGACGCCGCCCGGAATGTATATTGCGATTGCAGGCGGCGCGGTGCTGCTGCTTCTGGTATTTCTGCCGGATCTGTTTGACGACGACAAAAAGAAAAAGAAGGCGGACGCCGCCGGAGCGCAGACCGATGAGGAAGAAGGATCACGCTGAAAGGCGGAACCGAATATTCATTATCATTTAAGGAGGAACTCAGAATGAAAAAGAGCACGAGAAACGTGCTGCTGGCAGTGCTGCTCTGTGTTGCCGCGATCGTTACGGCAAGCGTTTTCGCAACGCTCGCGTACTTTACGGATACGCAGACGGTCACCAACACCTTTACGGTCGGCAACGTCAGCATCACGATGGATGAGGCGAAGGTCACCGAATACGGCGAGGAGATCCCGGGTGCGGATCGCGTTACGGAAAACAGCTATAAGCTGATCCCCGGACAGACCTATGTAAAGGATCCGACCATCCATGTTGCTCGGGGCAGCGAAAAATGCTGGCTGTTTGTCAAGGTAGAGAACGGACTTGCTTCCGTCGAGAGTACGATCGCAGCGCAGCTTGCCCAGATCGGCTGGGTGCCGGTGGCCGGCGAGACGAATGTTTATGTTTATCCGATACACGTTGCCGGAGGTAATTACCCGGTGTTCAGAAGCTTCACGGTGGATGAAAATGCGGACGCGGACGCGCTGAACGCCGTGAAGGATGCCTCGATCGTCATTACCGCTTACGCTGTGCAGGCCGCCGGTCTGGACACGGTGGAAGAAGCTTGGGCTGCGGCGAAGAACGCCTAAGCGCTTCTCAAAGCACTTCCTTTTGTATGTTACCGCCCGTATGGACGGAGTCGATACTCGACTTTTGAAAGAAAGGAGGATATGAATCATGAAGAAAAGAACAGTTGCGCTGATTTTGGCGGTCACGCTTGTTCTCGGCATTGCCATCGGCGGTACGGTCGCATGGCTGACGACCAAAACCGATCCCGTGACGAATACCTTCACCGTTGGCAACATTGATATCGAGCTTACAGAAACCGAGAGAGACTATCCGTTGATTCCCGGCAACCTGCTTGATAAGGATCCGACGGTCACCGTAGATGGCGGAAGCGTAGACTGCTGGCTGTTTGTCAAGGTCGAAAAGTCCGACAATCTGGACGATTTCATCTCCTACGCAATCGCTGACGGCTGGACGGTACTGGAAAACGGCGTCTATTACCGCGAGGTTTCGGCATCGGCAAACGATCAGTCGTTTGCAGTTCTTGCCGGCAATACGGTTACGGTAAAGCCCACTGTGGATAAGGCGGCTCTGGACGCTCTGACGGATGCGACCCGCCCGACGCTGACCTTCACGGCCTATGCTGTGCAGCGCGCGAACTTCAATTCGCCCGCAGATGCCTGGGCAGAAGCAATCAAGTAATGCCATTTACCCCTGCGCCTGTCCGGCTTCGGCAGGAAAATTTTCTGATAATACCCGACGCAGTCCGGTATTATAAATCATTTTTATAAGGAGTAAATACAATGAAAAAGAAAATCGTTGCACTGTGCCTCGTGATCGCACTCGTCGCGATTGCAATCGTTGGCGCAACCATGGCTTACTTCACCGATAAGGATGAAGCAACCAACGTATTCACCGTCGGCAACATTGACATCACCCTCGTTGAGGACTTTGATCCTGACAACGCAGAGCTGATGCCCGGCAAGGACGTCAACAAGGACGTTTCCATCAAGAACGACGGCGACAACGCCGCTTGGGTCTGGTATGAATGGTACATCCCCGCAGCTCTCGACAGCATTGACGGCACCACCGGCCTGAACAATGTTCTGCATGTAAACGCTCTGGGCAGCACTTGGGACAAGTATCGCGAAAACGCTGCTTACTGGGCAGACGACCAGACGGAAGCTCTCCCGATCGAAAAGACTTGGGATCACGATCCCGAAGTGGAGCTGGGCATTCAGGTTGGTCCGCAGGGCTACTTTGAGACGGTTGAGATCGACGGCATCGAGTACCACAAGTACGTTGTCCTGTACCATGGCAAGCTGGAAGCCGGCGAGGAGACCTCCATTGCTATGACGAAGGTCTACCTCGACAAGAAGGTCGACTATGTCAACGGCGAGTATGTCCTTGTCAAGGACGGCGAGCTGGTTCCCGTCGGCTTTGATATCGCTGATGCAAAGATCATCGTCAAGGCTTACGGCATCCAGGCCGAGGGCATTGCCGATGTCTATGCTGCATACAAGGCATATCAGGCACAGTGGAACTAATTCTTTGAATTAAATTGTTCTGAATCATCGCTTACCCTGCTCCCTTCGGGGAGCAGGGTACCCGTGGATATTTCCCAAGCAGCGCGTCAGACGGCAAGAAGGCCGGAAGACCGAAAAACGGCATAAGTACAAGTCATAGGTATGGTTGGAGCGAGTTCCGAAGAAAGTCAAAACAGAGCACGGAAAGCGCGATCTGTTTGAAGGCGATGGAGCTTGCCGACAGCCTGACTCAGCTTGCCCTGCGGAGAATACCCACGGGTGCCCTGAACACGGGGCGCGCTTACAGCGGGAGCTTCCCGCATTTGCTTTGATTTATTTCCTTAAAGAGAAGGAGTTGGTTGCATGAAGAAGAAACTTTTTGTCTGTGCGGTTCTGCTGATTCTTGTGTCCGTTCTGGCCTACGGAACCGTGGCCTACTTCACTGCGGAGGGTACGGCGCGCAATGTCATTACTGCGGCAAGGAGCTTCGGCATTGAGGTCGTGGAGTCTGCGGTCAATGAGGATGGTGAGCTTATCCCCTTTGAAAACGTTTCCGGTGTTATGCCCGGCAGCGAGGTTTCCAAGATCGCACAGGTGAAGAACATCGGTGAGGCGGAGGCCTATATCCGCGTGCAGGTGAAGAGCCAGATCCTGCTTGCACAGGGCGTTGAGGGCACGGCCGATCAGAGCCTGATTTCGATGGATTTCAATACGGTCGACTGGACGGAAAAGGATGGCTACTATTACTATAATCGCGCACTCAAGCCGGGCGAGCTGACAGAGCCGCTGTTCACAACCGTCACCTTTGCGAGCACGATGGATAACCTCTATCAGAACTGCACCGTTGTGATCGATGTGAACGCATATGCAACCCAGAGCGCCAACAACGGCGCGACGCCTTGGGATGCACAGGGCTGGACGGAAGGAGGAGAAGGCGCATGAGAAACAAGATCTTGGCCTTCCTGCTCTGCCTCTGTCTGGTGATTCCGATTCTGCTTCCGGCCGGTGCGACCGGCAATTCGGATGTGGTAGAGCCGGAGCTGGTCTACTTAGATGAGAACGGAAACCGGATCGCATCGCCGCTGCAGGATGCAGCCGACGAGACGGAGGCTGCAACGCCGTTTGCAGAAATGAGCGTTGCGGAGCAATATGTTTACTTAAATTCGCTTTATGACACGGATGAGGACGCGGCACTTGCGCTTCTGGACACCCTGACACAGGCCCAGTTAGAGGCGCTGTATGCCTACGCGGCGGAGCAGAACGCTTCCCAGGCGGTAGGCACGCAGGCGACGGTGGATTTCACGGACGCTGCACCCTTCCTCCCGGCTGTGGACATCACGGCGGAGTCGGTGCTTCGCACGGCAGCAAATGACCGCGTCGATGTCGAAGGCCTTATCTCCAGCAAAAAGGCAACCCTGAATGAGGACGGCAGCTATACGATCCGGATGGAGACCTATGTGACCGGACAGACGATCACCTCCAGCCACACGCAGCCGGTCGACTTTGTGCTGGTGATTGACCAGTCAGGGTCTATGGCCAGTACATTCAGCACAGGGCAGACCTATCAGGCTGCCATGCAGCAAAGTATTAATACGTTTATAAAGAATGTCAACTCCAAATATGACGCAACCTATTCCGACCACCGCATTGCGCTTGTAACCTTTGCGACCTCGTCGAAAACCCTTGTGGATTGGACCTTTGTGGATAATGCGGGCGCCAATAAGCTCACTACCGCCATTAACGGCCTTTCTGCAGACGGCGTTACGGATACGGCCGGCGGCATGACGCAGGCGCAGCAGCTAATGACGACCCGCTATAATTATAACGGTAAGAACACAAAGCGCCAGAAGGTCGTTGTTCTCTTTACGGACGGCATTCCGTATACAGGCGGCACGGCTTACTATTCATCGAACGGCATATTGACCTCTCAGATCGATATGAGCAACGCAAACTCGGCGATCCAGACGGCACGTTCCCTGAAAAACAGCAACGTGACGATGTACACGATCGGTATTTTCAACGGTGCCAATGTGAATGAGCTGTACGACGCACAGGGCTATGTGTTTGCAAACGCATTTGGCGGCGTGCACAGAAAGGACGCTTGTACGGGAAAGCTGACCGAGGTTTGGGGCTTCTCCGGTCACTTGAATGTCAACAGGCAAAACGACTTCGGCTATCTGGAAACGGCAGTCTGCAACCGCTTGCTGAACTATATTTCCTCCAACTTTGCCGGCGCTACGGGGTTGGGCGTAAAGTATCACCATAGTGAGAGACCGAGCACGAGCAAATATGCAAATATTACAGGCAATCCGGTTGCGCGCGGCTTCTTCTTCGAGATCACCAAAAACGCAACGCGCTCAAAGTCCGGCTACTATCTGACGGCAAGCAACGTGAATGCGCTGAATAACATTTTTAGCAAAATCAGTGAAAACATCAGCACGCCGGATGTGGAGCTGGACAGCGAAACCATTCTGAAGGATATTGTAACGCCTTACTTTAATCTTCCCGCGAATACGAGCGAAATAACGCTCAAGGTAGCAAGCTACAACCGCAACGGCAATTGGAACGCCGAGACGGCTGCACCCGCGACGGTGAAGGCAAGCATCAGCGGCGATACCATTGAGGTCACCGGATTTGATTTTGCGAAGAACTTTGTCTCGGAGACCTACAGATCCGGAGCCGGCTATGGCTCCAAGCTGATCGTTGAGTTTAAGATCACACCCAAGGAGAGTTTCCTGGGCGGCAACGATGTGCCAACGAACGGCGACAGCTCCGGCATTTATGACAAGGACGATACGCTCATTGAGAACTTCGAGCGGCCGACGGTCAATGTGCCAATCAACACAAAGCCGCTTGCCTGTGCTGCGCGGGACTGGACGATTTACGAGGGCGGCAGCGTCGATGCGGCAAAGCTGTACTCGGTGGCCAGTGTATCGGCAACGGACGCGAAGTTCGTCAACATTGTGCCGACCGTGGACGGCAATGCGCCCGGCAAGCTCAGCCCGGCAGATTGCACGGACTATGCGATCCAAATTCAGGTCACGCCCAAGACGGACGGAACGGACAGCGTCGACACGCCGAACCCGCTTTCCGGCGTAACCGCGTTTGCAGAGACATCGACGGTTCATGTATTGAAGCCAAGCGTTACGGTAGAGCTTACGGATATCGAAAAATGCCTTGGTGAGACGCATATCCTCGGAGAAGACGGTGCAGTGCGGGATTACTCGGTGACATGGTTTGACAACGATCATTCCACGATTCCGGCCCCGGTAGATGAATGCCCGTATACGAGGGATGATTTGACGCTCCGCTACTATGCACGCGGCTTCAGCAGTGATATGATCGAGGTACCCGCGCAGGATGTCATTGTGGATGTCTCCGTTTATCTCGGTAATAAGGAGCTGAACAATGTTTCCTTCGCAACGTTCTGCCCCATTAATTGCCATGGGAGCTCGGTGAGATTTGACGGTACCTATATCATCCATGTAACGACAGGAGAGATGCTGATCCAGAAGACCGGCCATGACGCATCGATCGATTCCGGGCAGGTATTCCTGTTCCATGTAGTCGGCACAAGCGGTAAGGCGATCGGCATTGATCTGATCGTACCGGTTCACGGTAACGGCTATGTCAGAGTTACAGATCTGCCGATTGGCAATTACACAGTCACGGAGCTGACCGGCTGGTCCTGGCGCTATACGCCGGACTCTGTGAGCAAAAATGTTACCCTGACGAAGGGGGAGAACAGGGTCACCTTCGCAAACAGCCGCACAGAGAATTCCTGGCTGGACGGCAACCACAGTGTGCAGAACATTTTTGCAACAACGCACTGAGGAAGGGGGAAACAGAATGTATCATGGCAAATTCGCAAAGCGTTCCACGGGCGGACGCAGTAAAAAGTTTACGCTTGTGCTTGCAGTCGCGCTGGTGCTCTGCATCGCGGTCGGTTCGGTTGTCGCATACATTGTGACCTCCTCCGGCACGCCGGTTCGCAATACGTTTGATCCGGTGCGTGTGGATTGCGAGGTCAACGAGAGCTTTGACGGCGAGGTCAAATCCGACGTATCGGTGAGAAACGCCGGTGACGTCAAAGCCTATATTCGTGTCGCCATCCTTGTAAACTGGGTGTCCACGGAAAGCAGCAATAGCTATTCCGCAGCAGCGCCGACAGCGTCAGACTATTCTATGGTGCTCAACACGACGGACTGGGTTTACCGCGCAGAGGACGGATATTACTACTATCGTTACCCAGTCGAACCGGGCGACGCAACAGAGGTCTTGATTCGCGAGTGCACGCAGCTCACGAAAAAGTCCGGCTATCGGCTTTCTGTCGATGTGGTCGCGTCGGCGATTCAGGCGGAGGGTACAACGGCTGACGGCGTGTCCGCTGCGTTCGATGCGTGGGGTGTTGACCCCGCAACGTTTGGCTGAGGAGGGGAGAGTACATGAAAATGACGAAAAAGCTTCTTTCCACCCTGCTTTGTATGGCATTGCTGCTTGCACTCTGCCTGCCTGTTTTCGCAGAGGATGCGAATGTAACCTATGACGGGAAGGCACGTGAGTTTATCTTCGCGCCGGGCAGCGAGTATTCGCCGACAGACCTTTTCCCGAATTTTAAGAATGTGATGCCCGGCGATGAGTTGACGCAGCAGATTCAGGTGAAAAACGACGCTTCAAAGAAGGTCAAGGTGAAGATTTATCTGCGCTCCCTAGGCGCGGAGCCGGATTCCGGAGAGTTCCTTTCAAAGCTGAACCTGACTGTGACGCAGGATGGCACGTCGAAGCTGTTCGACGCACCGGCAAACCAAACTGCGGGGCTGGCGGAATGGGTCTGTCTGGGCACGTTCTATTCCGGTGCGGATGTGCTTCTGAATGTGGCGCTGCACGTTCCGGCAGAGCTGGGGAATGAAATTCTCGGTGAGATCGGCTATTTGGACTGGCAGTTCAAGGTCGAGGAATATCCCATTGAGAGCACCGATCCGAATACCGGCGACAGCTCGAACGAGCCGATCTATTGGATCCTGTTCGGCAGTGCGGCGCTGCTTGCAGTGGTGCTCCTGCTTGTGCTGGTCATCAAGAGAAGGAAGCGAGAAAACGAGGTGTAAGCCCGGATCACAGACCTGCGCATATAAGTGAATTGACGGCCTGAATTGCGGATCGCAACTGCGCGGGGAGTAACCGTGACGGGTGCGGTGATAACAGATTGGCTCGATTCATACCCTAAGAGAATAGACAAAATTGTGCCGGACTGCAGTGCAGTCCGGCACATTTTTAATGTAGAAGGAAAGCTGCCGGCGCTCTGCCGGCGCTCTGCCGGCGCTCTGCCGGCGTAGGTGCTCGGCAAAAGGTTCTATAATAAAAGTTGGGGTCAGGCGCTGCCGTCTGACCCCAGTGGCGTTATTGATATAAAGCTGTGCATAGGTTGGAGTCCTATGGGCATAAAGGTACTGCCAATCGTGGGAAAGGCGCGCCTGTGATGCGCATTCCGGGGGATATCACAGCGCTGCTTGCTGCAAGGCCACTTCGATCAGTAAGCTCGCTTTGCTCTGCAAGCTCACGATACCCATAGGCAGAAAAGAAAATGCGTTTTGCCTTCCAGTGGGGTGGTAAGGAACGTCGGCTTGGCCAAGTCAATGGCTGCTTCATCGCGGGCAGATTGGACGGCCCCAAAAGAGAACTTGCACCATTCGTTGGAATTCCAAGCTGACCGTGCGTTACGCCACAAGGGATTCAGTCGGGTCAACGCGGGAGTTCTTCGCATTGCGCTACATTGCGCTGTGTTCAATTCGCTTCATCTGCGTACCTGCAGATACAGGACGTGGGCGCTCCGGTGTGCGGCCGGATCGGCCAGCCTGCAGGGAATCAGATCACTGCAGGGTGTTTTGCTCGGGGAACGTCTCGACTGCGGTCTGCTCTGCAAAGTAGACGTCTAAAATTGCCTTCGCAACGTTGCCGAGGTTGCCGCCCTGCGCGCCCTTTTCAACATAAACCGCGATGGCGATCTGCGGGTCGTCGGCCGGTGCGTAGCAGATAAAGGCGGCATGGTCCGAACCGCTGTCCGTGTTGCCGTGCTGTGCAGTGCCGGTCTTGGCGCAGACCGCAATCGGATAATCCCCAAATACGCTGCGCGCGGAGCCGCTTGTGACTGCCATGCGCATACCTTCCTTCACCGCCAAAACGGCCTCCTCCGACATATCGAGCGTGCTCTCCACCTCCGGCTTCGTCTCATAGAGCAGCTCCTGATAATCCGAGGAGAGAATTCGGCTCAGGAAGGTCGCGCGATAGCGAATGCCCTCATTGGCCAGCGCGGTCGTATACACGCACATCTGCAGCGGTGTGAAGCGGTTTTCCGACTGGCCGATGGAGGCGGCGACGGTATCTGCGTCATACCAGCCGGACATGGAAACATCATTGCCGAAAAGCTTTTTCTTCGTCTCCGGGTTGGCGCGATAGCCGATCTCCTCCGGAAGCTCCTGCCCGGTGGATTCGCCAAGTCCTAGGGCCTTGGCGACCTTGTCAATGGCGGTAATGCCGGTCTCATAGCCGATCTCATAGAAATAATAGTTGCAGGAAACGCACAGCGCCTGCATCATATTGATGAGACCGTGCGTCTGTGTGCCGAAGGAGGAGGTATAAATGTTGCACTTCGGCTGATAGCCCTCAAAGCGCGTATAGATACCCTCGTCGTAGATCTTCCGATACCGGCCGATCCCGGCGGAATCAATGGCAGCGATGGCTGTTACCATCTTGAAGGTCGAGCCGGGCGGATAAGCGGCCTGCAGCGCGCGGTTGTAAAGCGGTGCGTATTTATCCTCCAGCAGTGCGTTGTAGTCCTGAGCAAAGGTCTCCAAATGGTAGGTCGGATAGCTCGCGCAGGCGAGAATCTCGCCGGTTTTCACATCCATGGCGACAACTGCACCACCCTCGGCATCCATGCCGTATTTGTGCGCGCTGACGCCGTTTTCGCGCAGATCCTCGATCAGCTTGGCCAGTGATTCCTCAGCGGTCTGCTGCAGATCAATATCGATTGTCAGCTCAATGTTGTTGCCGGCCTTCGGCTCTTCCCGGTAGCTCTCCTGTAAAATTTCGCCGTCCTTCGAGATCGTCGTTACGCGGGTGCCGTTAGTGCCGTGCAGCTCGGATTCGAATGCCCTCTCCAGGCCGTCCTTACCGACAACGGCATCCATGGCGTAGCCCTGCTCTTTATAAATGGCGTATTCGGCGGAATCCATCAGACCGGTGCTGCCTAAAATATGCGCCGCATAGTCGGTGTTGTAGCAGCGGACGGTATCCGTTTCAACGTTCAGGCCGGGCGTGCCCAGCTCCTTGATCGCGGCGAGCGAATCGGCATCCACGTCGGAGAGCAGCACATAGGTTGTCAGCGGGGTGTAATCGCTGCGAAGATCCAGCTCGAAGCGCAGCGACAGAACACCGCGCGCCTCCTCCTCCGTCCAATCCGAGGGGATGTGATAGTGCTGCTTCATCAGCTTAATGAGCTGCGCGGCGGAAATGTCGGAATCCCAGCCGCAGTGCTCCAGATAGCTGCGGAAATAGCCCTTCCAGGTATCCGACAGCTCGTCTGTTGTGTACTGATAAGGCTTCTCCCGCGTGATCGGAAGGTGATCCGTATACGGCTTATTCAACTCACTGCAGAGATTGTGCAGGCGGCGCAGAGACTCATTCGGGTTCTCCGCGCTGAACAAAACGTCGCGCACGATGACGAGATTGTAGCTCGCCCGGCTCGTGATGAGCACCTTGCCGTTGCGGTCAAGGACATCGCCGCGTGCGGCGGTTACGCGTGTGGTATAGGTAAAGGTATTTGCGTTTGCATTGCTTTGCGCATTTGCGTTGCGGATTTGCAGATTATATAGCCGTATCGCAAACGCCGCCAAAAGCGCAAAGGTCAGGGTGACAAGAAATCCGATTCGAAACGGCTGCTTACGATCCATATTTTCCTCCGATCCGTGAAATTGCCTTGGTCAGTCCGTAGAGCAGCGGTGACATTAGCGTAGAGAGTGCAACACCGGGCAGCAGCACGGTGAAATAACGCATGGGCTGCACGCCGCGGAAGAACAGGTGAAACAAAAAGAGCACCGAGTCGCTGCAGAGCTGCGCAAGGAAGCAGCAGAGCATACAGGCAAGCAGACGGTTATTGAGCCAATGCGTGCAGGCCAGGCCGGAAAAGACGGCGAGCGCCGTCAGCACCGCGATGCTGACGCTTCCGAAGTCCGCGCCGGACAGACACCAGAAGAGGCTGCACAACAGCGCGAACAGTCCGCCGCGCTCTGCGCCCTCCTTGACCGCGACGCAGACAAGCAGCGACGGGATCCAGTGAAGCTGCACGCCGAACAAATGAACGTCGCCAAGTGTAACGGTTTCAAGCATCAGAACAAGCAGGAAGCTCATCGTATAGAGCGTCCATTTGAGCAGGCGCAGCCACTGCCGCACGGTAATATGCAGTTTTTCCAGCATGGCGGTTGCCCCCAATCGTTTATTCGTTTACATAATCTGTGATTACGAAGACCTGCTCCAGCTTTGCAAAGTCTGCGGCAGGTGTCAGAACGGCATATTTGGCAACGCCGGTTTCGTCAAAGTCGGCGTCTGCGACATAGCCAAGCACCAGATCCTTGGGATAAAGCGTGGAGCCGGTCGTAACGACCTGCTCATTGTTGCGCAGAACGGAATCCGTCGGCAGGTAATCCATCCGGAGGTAGCCGTCCATGCCGGTGGAATACGCGCCGCGCACCACACCGTTATAGCCGGAGGAGGCGATGCTCGCGCTAATCTCCAGCCCGGAGTCCAAAACGGTCGTCACGGTTGCCCAGCTTGTGCCGACCTCCGTAATTAACCCGACGACCTGCCCGTATTCCGTGACGACGACCATGCCCGCGCTCAGGCCGGACTTGGTTCCCTTGCCGATCGTAAAGGCGCTTCGCCAGTCGGAGGAATCCCATGCGACGATATAGGCGGAGGTGAAGGAATAGTCCTCGTGCTCCTCCGAGAGGTTTAACAGTGCACGCAGACGCTCGTTTTCCCGCTGCAGGGAGTCGGCGGAGCGTACCTCATCCTCCATGGCGGTGATGCGATTGCGCAGGTATTCGTTATCGGCCTCGAGCCGCTCATAGCGAAACACATAATCATAATAGCGCTCGGCTGTACGCGTAAGCGTGGCAAAGCCGCCGCGGAGCGGCGCAAGCAGCGTCTGGGTGACGTTCCGACCAAAGGTCGTTCCCGGCGTCACGGCGGCGATAATCGCCGTGAGCACGGCAAGCACGCATGCGAGGATCAAAATCGTTCGAATTTTGCCTGTCAGAAGCTTTTTCAAGGCGGCACCTCACGCTCCGAAGATTTGCACGCCGAATTCCCGCAGAAGCTGCGTCAGGCGGCAGACGGGGAGTCCCATCACATTATAGTAGTCGCCGCAGATCGATTCTGCGAAAATACAGGCGCCGCCCTGAATTCCATACGCGCCGGCCTTATCCATCGGCTCGCCGGTTTTTACATAGGCGTCGATCTCTGCGTCGCAGAGCGGGCGGAAGCGCAGATCGGTCGTGACGACCTCGCTTTTGACCCGGTCGCGATAGAGAAGCGTCAGGCCGGTCATGACCTGATGCGTCCGTCCGGAGAGCAGGCGCAGCATTTCGGCGGCTTCCTCCGGCGAGTGCGGCTTTCCGAGTCGGCGGCCCTCCACGCAGACCAGCGTGTCGGCGGCGATAATCAGAGCATCCTGACCGGCGCGGTCAAGGACGGCCTGCGCCTTTTGCAGACTGACGCGAGCCAGCTCCTGCGCGATCGGCTTGTCCTTGTCCATGGTTTCGTCGATTTCTTCGGTGAGCACGGTAAAGTCTACGCCCAGCTTGGCCAGCAGCTCGCGCCGACGGGGCGATTTGGAAGCTAAAATCAGATTCATGATTCTTTATCCCTCCCGGAAATTGTTGATATGAAGAGCGGCGCTCCGGGCGCAAAGCGGCGGAGCGCGATGCACGGATGCGATTCGAATGCGGCGCTCGATGTTCCGGCTATTCCACACCGCGCAGGTACAGGCCGCGCGTGCAGCCGCCCGGTTCAAAGGCGGTCTGGTTTTGATAGGCGGTCAGAGCATTGTTGACCTCCGACGGGTTTTCCGTCGTAAATTGCAGGCGCAGCGCCCAAAGCCCCAGCTTGCGAAGCTCCGGCTGCTTGTCGAGCAGATAAAGCTTCTTGCCGTTGAGCAGGACGCTCCGGCAGCTTGCGCCGTCGCGCACGATACGGAATTCCTCGCCCATGCGGTCGATGAGCTTGACCGGCCCGTTCTGGCAGATGCAGGCTCCCGTTTTATTTCGCATGATGCAGTTTTCCGTCAGCATCAGCGGCAGGCGGCCGTAGACGATCAACTCGGTTTTCACGGCCTTAGACAGGTCGCGCACCTGCGGCAGCGTCATTTCGAACGAGGCGGTCGCGCTCCCGAGTCCCAGAGAGCGCAGGGCGTTCATGCTGCGGGAATTGAAGCAGTTCAGGCCAAAATCACCGGCAAGCGAGAAGCCGCGGCTGCGCGCAATGGAGATCTGACCGAGATTGCCGAGCAGCACCCGGCGCACGCCGAGCGCGTACACGCGGTCAAGCTGCTGGATGACGGCGGGCGTTTCGTTATCGGGCATCACGCGCGGAAGGACGGCCGCGATCCGCCCTGTATCCAGAGCGGCAAAGAAGGCCTCGTTCTCGCAGAGCTCATGAAGCGGCACATAAAGCGTCTCCGGCTTCATAGAGAGCAGCTTTTTGGTGATCTGGCGGACGCTCAAAACGGAAACCGTCAGCTTGGGCGGCGCCTGCAGGCCGGGATAACGCATCGGCTCGGTAAAGCTGCCGAGCGTTCTCGGCTCGCGGCGGCCGCGCAGGGCGGTGAGCTGACTGAGCACCTCACGCCGCATGGCGTTGATGGCCGAAGCGGAAAGGCTCAGGCCGCGGCCGACGAGACACTTCGCACCGGTGCAGAAATAGGGCGTACCGCCGGTTTTGCCGAGACGGTCGGCCAGCTCCTGCTGCGTCAGCTCCTTGTGAACGGCGGGTGCGGGAACTGCGCCGACGGTCTTGCAGATGTTGCCGTTTTCGTCCTGCACGGCCAGCATGGCCGGTTCGCCCGGCTGCACGATGGCGTAAAACGCAACGGCTACGCGCGGCATTTCCCCGCTCTCATACGAGGCGCGCGCCGCCTGAAACAGCTTTTGGTTTTCCGCGCCGGGAACTCTGGTGCCGAACATTTCCGGCCCGAGCCGACTGCGGTAATAGCCCTGCGTAAAGCCCTGGCGCGAGAAGGCGTCCGCCAGATCGCGCATGGAGTGCGCGCTGACCTGCGCGCCGTCGATCGCGCTGCGATAGATGCGCGTTGCCGTCGCGACATATTCGGGGCGCTTCATGCGTCCCTCGATTTTGACGGAGGCAACGCCCATGCGCGCAAGCTCCCGCAGCTCGGAGATCAAGCAGTTGTCCTTCAGGGACAGCGGATATTTTTCTTCAAAGCGGCCGTAGCCGTAAGGCAGCCGGCAGGGCTGTGCGCACTGCCCGCGATTGCCGGAGCGCCGGCCGATCACGGCGGAGAGGTAGCATTGCCCCGAATAGCACATGCACAGCGCGCCATGGACAAAGACTTCAATCTCCACCGGAGAATTGCGGCAGATATAGGCGATTTGCTCACGCGAAAGCTCCCGCGCAAGCACCACGCGGGAAACGCCCAGTGCAGCGGCCTGCCGGACGCCCTCCAGAGAATGGACGCTCATCTGCGTGGAGGCGTGCAGCGCAACGCCCGGCGCAATTTGGCGGCACAGGGCAAGCACGCCGAGATCCTGCACGATGAACGCATCCACGCCGGCGCGCGCCGCGAGACGGATCGTCTCAGCCAGCTGCGGCATCTCCCGATCCGTAACCAGCGTGTTGAGCGTCAGATGCACCTGAACGCCGCGCACATGGCAGTATTGCACAGCGTCGCGCAGTGCGTCCTGTGTGAAGTTTTTGGCGCCCTGGCGGGCGTTAAAGCTGCCGTATCCTAAATAAACCGCGTCGGCGCCGTTCTGAACCGCTGCGTAAAGCGCGTCCATTGAGCCGGCCGGTGAAAGCAATTCAAGCATATTGCACAACCTCGTTTGCGCAGGATCGTGACAACCGGAATGTGGGGGAAGGCTTTTCCCGCCATTCGGTTCACATAACAAGTCAAACTAAATTATATCACAAAAAAGCGGGGAAAAGCTATAGAAAATCCGTAAATTTTCATGGATATTCCCAAGGCGCTTCGGCATTTTCACGAGTTTCCACAGGCTTGGGCAGGGAATCGCACACAACCACAATCTATAGTTTTTTGGTAGACATAATTCCCCTAAATAGCTGAGGGGAAAAATTCATTCACAAGCTCTATCACCAGTTTCCACAGCTTTATCCACAGACTTTTTTGGGAAAAGTTCCGAAATGTGCCCGCGCCGCCGCTGCCGACTGCGGAAATTCGCAAAAACTTTGTAAATAATACACAGCAGGCGCGATTTCGGCAGAAGTCCTCCCTATGCAAAAGACCAAAAGTGTGCTATAATTCAATCATACGATCTGCTGCCTGCAGTGAACGCCGCAGAGGGCAAGACATGCCCAGGTATTGTACCTATGAATGCCGATTTCATTCAACGGATCAGACCATTTTGCTTGCGTTTTCGCATAAAAATCGAGAAAGAACAGACAGAAAAGGAGCATGCTCTATGAGAAAGATGCGGATTCTTGCGCTTCTGCTCGCGCTCTGCTGCCTGCTGAGCGCATGCGGCTTGACCAATTTCTTCCGGGACACTGTACAGGACAGCGACGGCCCGCTCAGCGCAGAGGGAAAGCGATACAGCACCATCTATTACGGCCAGACGGTAGATACGCCGTCCTTTGACGAGATCCGCTATGAGCGGCCGGACGTAGAAGCGCTGATCGCGGACTTTGGCGAGGTGACGAGCGCGGTAAAGGACGGCGCGGCGGCACAGGAGGTCATTGACGCGGCACTGCCTGTGATAGAGGAATACTATCAGTTCGCGACGATGGATTCCGTGGCCTATATCTACTACTGCTCGGATACCGTGGAGAACGCCGACTATCTCGAGGAGTATGACTACTTGGAAAACCAGCAGCCGCTGGTCAGCAAGGCGATGGAGGAATTTTTGGTTGCCTGCGCGAACGCGCCGATCAAGGAGGAGCTTGAGACGCTTTACTTCGGTGAGGACGCACTGGACGAATATGTGGATTACAGCGTTTATACGAATGAAACCTATGTGTCTCTCAGCCGCCAGGAAAATGAGCTGGTGACGCAGTATATGGCGGAAATGGAGGATCCCACGATCACGATCGACGGGCAGGACGTTTCGCTTAACGACCTTTTGGAAAGCGGACAGTATGACGAGTCGGAGCTGGAGGACGAGTATCTTCGGCAGAAGACGCAGACGCTGGGGGAGATCTATATTCGCCTTGTGAAGCTGCGCAGGCAGATGGCGCAGACGCTGGGCTATGAAAGCTATGCGGACTACGCCTACGCTGTGGAATATGAGCGGGACTTTACGCCGGAGCAGGCGACGGATTACCTAGAGGCCGTCAAGGCGCAGCTGGTTCCTATCTTCAAAAAGTATTATTTCAGCGGCGAATGGTACTATCTTTCCACAGCGGATATGGACGAGGACGAGCTGACGCAGGCGCTGTCCGATTCCATGAAGCTTTTGGGAAAGCCGTTTACCGAGGCCTACGGCTTTATGACAAAGCATGGGCTTTATGACGCAAGCTACAATGAAAACAAATGGATCGGCTCCTATATGACCTATCTGAACAGCTATGAGGCGCCGTACGTTTATCTCTGTCCGGAGGGAACGAGCAGCGATTTCACGACCTTTGCCCATGAATTCGGGCATTTTACCGATTCCTTCCTCAACTATGACGGCGGCGAGAGCATTGACAGCGCGGAGGTTTTTTCGCAGGGGCTGGAGTATCTTGCGCTGCTGAACAACCGACTGGATGACGAGGTCTGCGAGACGCTTCTGGAGCAGGTCATGTTTGACTCGCTGCAATGCTTTGTTTTCCAGTCCTCCTATGCGGATTTTGAGCGGCAGGTCTACGCGCTGGATGACGAGGCGCTGACCGTGGAGAAGGTCTGCGACATCGCCTTGCAGGTCAGCAAGGACTACGGGTACTATTTCAAGGATGCGGAGGACTATTACCGCCGCAGCTGGACACAGATCCCGCATTTTTTCAACGCGCCCTATTACATTATCAGCTACTGCGTTTCCAATGACGCGGCCATGCAGATTTTTGAACTGGAATATGAAAAGCAGGGAAACGGCCGGAAAACGTATTTGCAGATGATCGAAAACAGCCATACGCTTTCCTTCTGCGAAATGCTCGAGGACGCAAAGCTGAACGTACCCTTTGAACAGACCCATATGGAATCTCTGGCACAGATTTTCCGGAAAATTTTGCTCGGCCGCGACTGAACGCACGGCACACAGACATAATAGAAAGAAAAGTTCTGTTTTCTCGTAAATTTTAAGGAAAACAGGAAGAAACGGATGCGTTTTGTAAGAAGAGGAAACCTCCCTTTTTCAGAAGGGGAGGTTTCCTCGGCGTGCCGAAAAGAATTTACGGCACGCCGCCAGCGTGCCAAGAAACTTTTTTGCTGTGCGGATTGACTTTAAATGCGTTTGGAGTGCGAGAAACGCGCGCCCCATCGGGCGAAGAACTGCATTTTATCCGGAAAGCGACGGCGCCTGACCGGATCGACCCATCGGACAAAACCAAGGAGGATACCCAATGGAATTGCTGCTTTCCGCGCTGCATCGGCTGCCGGAATACGAGGCGCTGCTTGCCTGCAGCGAAAAAAATCAGAGCGTCGGCCTGTCCGGCGCGGCACAGATCAACCGCAGTCACCTGATTGCCGCGTTCGCGCGCCATTCGGGGCGGCCGGTGGTTGTCCTTTGCCGGGACGAGCTGGCGGCAAAACGCGCGCAGGAGGAGCTGTCCGGCTTCCTTGGGGAGCTGCCGCCGGTCCTTCCCAGCCGCGATTTGACCTTCTACGACGCTTCGGCGGCTTCCCGCGAATGGGAGCAGATTCGCCTGCGCCAGCTCTACGAGTTGGCCGCTGGAAAGACGCGGCTGCAAATTCTGTCCTATGCGTCGGCGGCGATGCGCACCATGCCGAAGAAGACGCTGTTTTCTTCGGCGCTGACGATCCGCGTCGGCGCAAGCTTTTCTCTCGACGCCCTGGTGCAGCGGCTGCTGCTTTTGGGCTATAACCGCTGCACGCTTGTGGAGGGCGCGGGACAGTTTGCACTGCGCGGCGGTATTCTCGACCTGTTCTCGCCTGCCGAAAAAATGCCGGTGCGTATTGAGTTTTTCGGCGATGAGGTGGACGCCATGGGGCGCTTCGATCTTTTGACGCAGCGCCGCACGGAAAACTGCGAGGAGCTTCTGGTGCTGCCGGTCTGCGAGACACTTCCCACGCTGCATCCGGGCGGAACAGAGGGGCTGCAGGCGGCGATCTCTCAGCTCCTTGCGCGGCAGAAGCGGCGTAAAACGCCGAACACTGCGCTGATCGAGACGCTGACGCAGGATTTGGAGCGCCTGCAGGAGCGGCGCGCCTTCCCGGCGGCCGACCGCTATATGGCGCTTATTTATGAGGAAAATGAGACGGCGGCAAGCTACATTCCCCGCGATGCGGCCGTCATCTTCTGCGACCACGGCGCACTGCGGCGCAGCGCCAAGCAATGCGAGGAGGAGTTGGGGCTGCAGCTCGATTCCCTGCTGCAAAGCGGACTTCTGGCCGGGGAGCTGTGCGACTTCCTGAAAGGCTACGAGGACTTCTGCGAGGAGCTGCGGGGATGCATGGCAGTGTATATGGATGCCTTTTTATCCGCGGCCTATCCCGCCGCGCTGCCGCCCAAGCAGCTTTTGTCCCTGACGGCCAAGCAGCTTCCTTCCTACGGCGGCAATCTGGAGACGGTAGTTTCCGACCTGAAGCTGTATCAAAAGCAGGACTATGCCTGTCTCGTGCTGGCGGGCAATCGCCGCCGCGGCGAGATTTTGCAGCAGGCGCTGCGGGAGCGGTCAATCTCCGCCTTCCTTGCCTTCCCGCTGACAAAGCTGCCGCAGGCCGGGCAGATTCTTGTGACCGAGGGCAGCGTTGCCTATGGCATGGAGTACCCCGCGGCGAAGCTGGTCGTTTTGACCGAGGGACAGCTTTTGCAGGCCGCGCCGCAGCGGCGTGTGCGCAAGGCGCCGAAGTCTGCGACGAACCGGCAGAAGCTCGCTTCCTTTACCGATCTGACGCCGGGCGATCTTGTTGTGCATGAGTACCACGGCATCGGCCGCTATGTCGCCATGGAGCAGGTGCGCGTGGATGGTACGGTGCGCGACTATGTGAAGATCGCGTATCGCGGCACGGATGTGCTCTATGTGCCCGCGACGCAGCTGGATCTGGTTTCGAAGTATATCGGCGGCGGGGGAGAGGACGCGCCCGTCAAGCTCAACGCGCTGGGCGGCGACGCCTGGGAAAAGACGAAGAAACGGGCGCGGTCGGCGGCAAAGGATTTGGCGGCGGGCCTGATCCAGCTCTATGCCGAGCGGAAGCGGCGCATGGGCTATGCCTTTTCGGCGGACTCTCCGTGGCAGGCGGAGTTTGAGGGGAATTTCCCCTATGCAGAGACGGACGATCAGCTGCGATGCATCGCCGAGATCAAGGCGGATATGGAAGCGCCTGCGCCGATGGAGCGCCTTTTGTGCGGCGACGTCGGCTTCGGCAAGACCGAGGTGGCGCTGCGCGCCGCCATGAAGGCCGTGCTGGACGGCAAGCAGGTTGCCATTCTGGTGCCGACGACGGTGCTGGCGCAGCAGCACTATGTGACGGCGGTGGCGCGGTTCCGCGGCTTTCCGGTCAATATCGACGTGCTGTCCCGCTTCCGCACGCCGCAGCAGCAGAAGAAAACACTCTCCGATCTGCGTACCGGTGCGGTCGATCTCGTGATCGGAACCCATAAGCTGCTGCAGAAGGGCGTGGAATTTAAGGATCTCGGTCTGCTGATCGTAGATGAGGAGCAGCGCTTCGGCGTCAGCCACAAGGAGAAGCTCAAGGAGCTGGCGCGCGGGGTGGATGTGCTGACGCTTTCGGCGACGCCGATCCCGCGCACGCTCAATATGGCGCTCTCCGGCCTGCGCGATATGTCTACCATCGAGGAACCGCCGCACGACCGCTATCCCGTGCAGACCTTTGTGATGGAGTACGCCATGCCGATTCTGGCGGATGCGATGCGGCGCGAGCTGGCGCGCGGCGGACAGGTTTTTTTCCTGCACAACCGCGTGGAGACAATCGAGCAGTGCGCCGCGCGCATCCGAAAGGAGCTGCCCGATGCGTCCATCGCCGTGGCGCACGGCAAGATGAACGAGGAGCAGCTCGGCGCGGTGATGCAGGACATGGCCGACGGCCTTGTGCAGATCCTCGTCTGCACGACGATCATTGAGACGGGCATTGACATTCCGAACGTCAATACGCTGATTATTGAGGACGCCGACCGCTTCGGCCTGTCGCAGCTGCACCAGATTCGCGGACGCATCGGCCGCAGCAATCGCCATGCTTTTGCGTACCTGACCTTCCGGCAGGGCAAGGTGCTGACGGAGGCTGCCGAAAAGCGTCTGAACGCCATCCGGGACTATGCGGAGTTTGGCTCCGGCTTCAAGATCGCCATGCGCGATTTGGAGATTCGCGGCGCGGGCAATCTTTTGGGCGCGGAGCAGTCCGGTCATCTGATGACCGTTGGCTATGATATGTATCTCAAGCTTTTGGAGGAGGCGGTTCTGGAGGAGCGCGGGGAAAAGCCGGCGCAGGAGGTTGCCTGCACGGCGGACCTTACCGTCACGGCGAATATTGATAAGCGCTACGTCGAGTCCGGCGAGCAGCGCATGGATCTTTACCGGCGCATGGCCGCCATTCGCACCGAGGCGGACGCCGAGGAGCTGTTCGACGAGATCGTTGACCGCTACGGAGAGCCGCCGCGCGGCGTTTCCAACCTGATTGCCATTGCGCTCCTGCGCGCGCGGGCGGCGGCCTGCGGCGTCTGCGATATCACGCAGAAGGGACGCGAGATCGAGTTTACGACGGTGCAGGTGAATTTCAATGTTGTTTCGGCCATCTGTGCCGAGCCGGGCTACAAGAACCGCGTGTTCTTTGTGCCGAAGTCCGACCGGCCGCTGCTGCGGCTGCAGCTTCGCACCGGGGAGGACGGCCTGAAGGCGGCTGAGGGCTTTATCAAGCTTTACGCCGCGCAGACAGTATGAAAGCGGGAGCGTAGAATAGCGAATTTTTACCGCTTTTGCGGAAAAGGGATTGTGCTTCTTTTCCGGTTGTGCTATGATAACTACAACTGTAGCACTGCGCTTCTGAAGGGGAGCGCGGCAGAAATCGCAGAAATTCATTAAGGTTACAAGGAGGAAACCCCATGGCAGAAGTGAAGAAAATTCCGGAACGCAGCGAAGTGGACAAGGCCTACCAGTGGCGTCTGGAGGATATCTATGCCACCGATGAGGCATGGCAGGAGGATCTGGAAAAAACAAAGGTCATCGTGAAGGAGCTTGGCGAATTTAAGGGCAAGCTTTCCGAGTCGCCGGAGACGCTGTATGCCTTCGGTATGAAACTCGAAGCACTGAATGTCAATTTGGAGAACCTCATCAACTACGCCCAGCGCAAGAGCGATCAGGATACCCGCGTTGCCAAGTATCAGGCGATGGTCGGTCAGGTCATGAGCGTTTATGTGGACGCAATGGCAACCCTGAGCTTTGAAACGCCGGAGGTTCTTGCCTTCCCCGACGGCACGCTCGAGCGCTTCTATGCCGAGTGCCCGAAGCTGGAGCGCTTCCGCCGCCACTTCTATGATATTACCCGTCATAAGGAGCATACGCTCTCCGAAAAGGAGGAGAAGCTGCTTGCCGCTTCCGGCGATATCGCGCAGCAGCCGGACAACATCTACTCGATGTTTGCCGACGCCGACCTGACCTTCCCGGATGCGACCGACAAGGACGGCGTGAAGCACCCTCTGTCGCAGGGCAGCTATATTTCCTATATGGAATCGCCGGATCGCACGCTGCGCAAGTCGGCCTTTGAGAACCTGTATCATTCCTACGGCGCATACAAGAATACCCTCGCCGCCATTATGGCAACGGAGGTCAAGTGCCGCCAGTTCAATGCACAGGCAAGACACTATCCCTCCTCCATGCACGCGGCGCTGGACGGCAACAACGTTCCGGCCGAGGTCTACACGAACCTCATCGAGGCGGTACACAACAACATGGACAAAATGTACCGCTATGTTGCGCTGCGCAAAAAGCTCCTCAAGGTGGATGAGCTGCATATGTATGACCTCTATACGCCGCTTGTTGAGGACGCCGACGAGAAAATCACCTTTGAACAGGCAAAGCAGACGGTTTACGAAGCGCTTGCGCCGATGGGCGAGAGCTACCGCGCCATTTTGAAGGAGGGCTTCGACGGCGGCTGGATCGATGTCTTTGAGAACGTCGGCAAGCGTTCCGGCGCTTACTCTGCCGGTGCGCGCGTCCATCCGTATGTGCTGCTCAACCATAAGGAAAACCTCAACAGCCAGTTCACGCTGGCGCACGAGATGGGACATGCCATTCATTCCTATCTTTCCAACCGCACGCAGACCCCGCTCAACGCGGACTATGTGATTTTTGTGGCGGAGGTGGCCTCCACCTGCAACGAGGCACTTCTCATGGAGCACCTGCTTTCCAAGACTACGGACAAAAAGCAGCGGGCCTATCTCATCAATTACTTCCTGGAGCAGTTCCGCACCACGCTGTACCGCCAGACCATGTTTGCCGAATTTGAGAAGATCATGGGCGACAAGGCACTTGCGGGCGAAACGCTGACGGCTGAGCTTCTGTGCCGCGAATATCGCAAGCTCAATCGTCTCTACTTCGGCGAGGATATCGTGCTCGACGACGAGATCGACATGGAGTGGATGCGCATTCCGCACTTCTATTATAACTATTACGTATTCCAGTATGCGACCGGCTACGCAGCGGCGATTGCACTGTCCCGCCGCATTCTGCGCGAGGGCGAGCCGGCGGTCAAGGATTACCTGCGCTTCCTCTCCGGCGGCTGCAGCGAGGATCCCATTGACCTTCTGAAAATCGCGGGTGTAGATATGTCCACGACCAAGCCGGTCGAGGAGGCGCTGGCGCTGTTTGGCGAGCTGATCGGCGAAATGGAGGAGCTGACGGCGGAATAAGATGGACGAAATCTTTCTGCCGACGCTGCATACCTTTGAAAACGGCAATGTCTTTACCGGCAGCCGCGGCCTGCTGCGGTTCAAAATCACGCCGGACGTGATTTATACCACGCCGGCGCAGAAGGAAGTCGATATGCAGGCAAGCTCGATTCGCTGCGAATACTGGCACGGCATTTTCTGCTACGAAAAAAGCAAGATCGAGGACGAGAAAACCTTTCCCATGTCGGAGGAGGGACGCGAGTCCATGCGCCGCTGGCTGGAGCAAAATCAGGAGAAGGCAGAGCCCGCCGAGTCGTAATTCGGAGGTTCTCAGGGAAAGTAAAAACGCCCCGCAGTGTTCCGACATAGTGCCGGCGCTGCGGGGTCAGCCGTATTCCGCCGCTTTACGGCAGAGCGGCGAATTGGCAGAGAAAAACCGGGGCTGCATTTTTGTGCAGTCCCGGTTCCAGACTGTCAATAAAGTCCGTAATCGTCAAAATGGGAAAACAATTTTGACGTTTTCCATGTGAAACGTATCCATTCTGT
>CABQNH010000027.1 GCA_902465435.1 uncultured Eubacteriales bacterium
GCCTCAGGCTGTCAATAAAGTCCGTAACCGTCAAAATGAGAAAACATTTTTGGCGTTTTCTATACGAATCGCATCTATCCTGTTTTTGGAGAATTTCAAACAAATACGGTTCAAGAAGTGAATAAAGTTTATTATTTTGACTTACTTCGGAACTCGCACCCTACCGTACCTATGTACGCCGACTGGCGTGAGTTTCTTGTATTCCGAACTTTCTTGATCGTCTGTCAGCGTGTCAAAAAGGTTTTTTGACACGCTGGGGCGGGCGCCGGCCCGCCTGTCTCGTCTGCCTTGCCAGCCGCCGTCTATCCTCCATGAAAAGCTCCGAAGGACTTGCCGGCCGGTCTGGGGCGTTGTCTGCAAGGCAGAGGACGCAGGCTTGCTGACGCAAGTCAAGGACGATCCCGCAGCAGACGGCGTTCCAGTCCGGCCCGCAAGCGTGTCTGCCCTTGTTAACTGACGCTAAGTATAGTATAACATATTTTTTCGCTCTTGCAAACGTATTTTGACCGATTCCGACAGCTGTGTCTGCAAAAATCCGCCGAGGCGCTGCGGATTTTTGCAAATTACTAAGGCAGCACCGCGCAATTCGGCAAGCTGATTCGGCAAGCGATTTTTCCTCAAGTCACGGGTTGAAATGTGCAGGAATACTGTATGTATTTCAAACTTTTCAAACCGCAGAATTGGCGGAAAGGATCCGCCGAAGCGCGAAGACGCAATTGTGCGGTGCTGCCCTAATTTTTGATACATGCGGAAAACCTTTGTTCCAATTCATGGGGATGGAGGATGAGGCTTGACATTCACCGAAAAAAATAAACGCAAGGGTTCCCTTGCCTTCCAAACTTTGTTGCGGTCTGCCGACTTGTTCAAAGGGCTTTTTGACGAATTGCGGCGCAATTTTTGCGCCCGCGCGGGAATACTAAGCGCGGGGGTGAAAACGATGAAGGTAACGGGATTTATGCTGACGCTGGGCGCGGGCATGGCGGCCGGCGCCATGGCGAGCCTGATGCTGCCGCAGAACAAGGAGCCGCGCAAAACCATGCAGCGGGCGGCCAACTCTATTGACAAGGCGGTCAGCCAGAAGATGCAGGAAATGAGCTGACGGCGTGGGGAAGCGCTGCTGCAAAATAACCTTTTAGAAAAAACAGCAGAATATTTGAGCGGCAGGAATCACGGGATTTTGGTGATTCCTGCCGCTGTTTTTCAAGCATATTTTTAAAAAATCGCATTTTGCAGCGCTTTCTCTTCCGCAGGGAAAAGCGCAAAATCAATCGTAATGGTATTTGTTCCGCTTGCCGATGAGAAACAGCGCCGAAAAGACGACCGCCATAAACTCAGCGACTACGATGGAGATCCAAACGCCGTCCAGCTCCCAGACCAGCGGCAGAAGAAGCACGGCCGCAACCTGAAACACCAGCGTCCGCAGGAAGGAGATCAGGGCGGAGGTCACGCCGTCGTTGAGCGCGGTAAAAAAGCCGGAGGCGAAGATGGCATAGCCCATAAAGAAAAAGGACAGGCCGAATATGCGAAAGCCGGAGATCGTCATGTCCAGCAGCTTCGCGTCATAGCTGACGAAAATTTTGGACAGCGGCGCGGCGAGCAGCTCGGCGGCGGCGACCATCGCAAGCCCGAAGCTGCCGATCAAAATCAGGCTTTTCCGCAGAAGCCCCTGCAGCTCTTCATAATTCCTTGCGCCGTCGTGATAGCCGACAACGGGCGCGGTGCCGATCGAATAGCCGATAAACGCCGCAGAAAAGATCATGCTGACGTACATCATGACTCCATAGGCCGCTATGCCGTCTTCCCCGGCATACTTCAGAAGCTGAATGTTATAGAGCATACCGACAAGGCTCATGGAAATGTTGCTCATGAATTCCGAGGAGCCGTTGGTGCAGGCCTTGAAGATGGCTTTTCCGCCAAACTGCGTTTTGCCGATCCGGAGGATGCTGCCGTTGTCCCGTGCAAAATAGAAAAGGGGAACGGCACCGCCGACCACCTGACTCAGCGCGGTCGCTGCGGCGGCGCCTGCCAGCTTATACTCCTGCGGGAGCAGAATGACGAGAACCGCGTCGAGCATCATGTTGGTAAGCCCGGAGAGCACCGTCACCGTAAGACCAAGCTTCGGCCGCTCGGCCGTAACGCAGAACGACTGGAACAAAAGCTGCAGCACATTAAACGGAAGGGCGAGCAGGATGATCCGGGCGTACAGCACCGCGTTTTTCAGAAGCGCGCCCTCCGCGCCGAGCAGCACGGCGATCGGCCGGATCCATACGATCCCAAGCACGGCGAACAGAACGCCCAGCGCGGCGGCGGTATAGACAAAGAGAGAAAAATATTGGTTGCCCTTTTCCCGGTCGCCCCGACCAAAGGTTTTGGCCACGATCGCGGAGCCGCCGGTGCCGAACATAAAGCCGACCGTAGACAGGATCATAAGAAACGGGAAAATCAGATTGACCGCCGCGAAGGGCGTCTTTCCCGCAAAGTTGGATACAAAGAAGCCGTCTACGACGCTGTAGACCGAGGTGCAGATCATCATGCCGATGGACGGCAGCGTAAACCGGATGAGCCGTCTGTAGGAAAAATGATCGGATAATTGAATTTGCTGTTTCATGCTGTTCTCCTCAAAGCGGCGCGCCGACGCGGCCGCCGCTACATCGTTTCAATTTGTTTGCGAAAATCGCTGTTGTATTTTTCCATCAAAAGCAGGTACTGCCGAATCTCCTCTGCCGTCCAGCTGCGAAACACGCTGCACTCGGCCTGAAAGAGCCGCGCGATGGTGCTGCGCGCATAATCCGTGCCCTTTTCCGTGAGACAGACGGTTTTCGTGCGGCCGCCGCTCTGCTCCAGATATACGATCTGCTCCCGCTCCAGCTTGCGGAGGGCGGAGTTGAGCGTCTGCTTGCTGATGCTGGTTTCCTTGCGAATCGCGGAAAGCGGACACCTTCCCTCCTTCTCATAGACGAGGTACAGGACAAAAAGGACACTGTCCGACAGCCCCAATTTCAGGGCGGCCTGATGATACAAAGCGTCAAGATCCGAGGCCAGACAATTCACGCGATACATAATCTCTCCGTAGTTGACTTCCATGCGATTTCCACCTTGCAAAACGTATGATTTCGGACGTGCATACCGGCACAGTATAGTACGATTTCATACCAATGTCAAGCACGACTTTGCCCGGCGCGGCGGCCGCGTTCGCGCAGAACTGCGAATCCGGAGGCGGCATCCGCCGGAAGGAAGACGCAAAGCCGGGAGCGGAAACGGCGGCTTTCGCACGTAAAGCGCATCGGCGTATCCTATGCGCCTCGCGGCCATCGGCAGGCTGGGCCGGGGAGCGCTTTTTCGCCGGAACGGGGCTTGAAGAATGCAAAAATACCGCGTGCCTTTCCAGCCGTTTAAACCGAAGTCCCGGCAAAAAGCGCCGCTGCCCGCCGCAGGGAATGGATCCCGGGCTTCCGTAAGTTTTTCCTGCAATTCATTTGTTTTGCTTGACAAGCGCGATTTGGACGGGTAAAATAGACTACGGATTAGTATGGTCCGCCAGTATCTTAGGGGTGATACCGGCAGATGTTGCTTTTTCTCAGCATACCCAATTTTAAATGAAGGAGGTGTGTTGCAGAATTATGGACGCATTATATGTCATCCTGCCTCTGGCAGGTCTTATATTAGGTGCAGTTATTTTCTTCTTTGTCGGCGCCGGCTACCGGAAACGGGTAGCGGAGCGCGAAATCGGCAGCGCCGAGCAGGAAGCGACCCGCATTATCAACGAAGCCATAAAGGGCGGCGAAAATAGAAAACGGGAAATGCTTCTCGAAGCCAAGGATGAAATCCATAAATCTCGCACAGAACACGAAAAGGAAATCAAGGAACGCCGCTCCGATTTGCAGAAGCAGGAGCGCCGTCTGCAGCAGAAAGAGGAAACGCTTGACAAGAAGCTCGATGCGCATGAGCGCAAAGAGGCCGAGCTCCAGCGCCGTCAGCAGTCCATTGCCGCTACGCAGGAGGAAGTCAACCTCATTAAGAAGAGCCAGCTGGAAATGCTGGAGAAAATCTCCGGCCTGACTGAGGAGGAAGCGAAGAACTATCTCCTCAAAAATGTGGAATCCGAAATCCGTCACGAAACCGCTATGAAGATCAAGGAGGTCGAAACGCAGCTCAAGGACGAGGCAGATCAGCGCGCAAAGCACATCCTGTCCATTGCCATTCAGCGCTGTGCGGCCGACCATGTCGCCGAGGCGACCGTCTCTGTGGTACCCCTGCCGAACGACGAGATGAAGGGCCGCATCATCGGCCGCGAGGGCCGCAATATCCGCACATTGGAAACGATCACCGGCGTCGATCTGATCATTGACGATACCCCTGAGGCCATTACCGTTTCCTCGTTCGATCCGGTTCGTCGCGAGGTCGCAAGACTGGCGCTGGAGAAGCTGATCGCCGACGGCCGCATCCATCCGACCCGCATTGAGGATATGGTTGAAAAGGCACAGCGCGAGGTCGATCGCGTGATCAAGCAGGAGGGCGAACGCGCCACCTTCGAAACCGGGATCAACAATCTGCATCCGGAGATCATTAAGCTGCTCGGCCGCCAGAAGTTCCGTACCTCTTACGGTCAGAATGTGCTCAATCATTCCATTGAGGTCTCGCACATTGCAGGGCTGCTTGCCGCAGAGCTTGGCGCGGACGTCGCGCTGGCGAAGCGCGCCGGCCTTCTGCATGACCTTGGCAAATCCGTCGATCATGAGATGGAGGGCAGCCATGTGCAGCTCGGCGTTGAGCTGGCGCGGAAGTATAAGGAAAGCCCCGAGGTCATTCACGCAATCGAGGCGCACCACGGCGACGTGGAGCCGCGCACCGTCATTGCCTGCCTGGTTCAGGCGGCGGACGCCGTTTCTGCGGCACGTCCCGGCGCACGGCGCGAGAATGTGGAGAATTATATCCGCCGTCTGGAAAAGCTCGAGGAGCTGACCGGCTCGTATCCCGGCGTGGAAAAGGCATATGCCATTCAGGCCGGCCGCGAGGTCCGCATTATGGTCAAGCCCGAGGAGGTCACGGAGGACAATATGATCCTGCTCGCGCACGACATTGCCAAGAAGATCGAAGCCGAGCTGGAATATCCCGGACAGATCAAGGTCAACGTCATCCGCGAAACCAAGGCGGTCGAATACGCAAAATAAGAGTGTTACGGTGCGGCGGCAAATGCAATTTTGCCGCCGCACAGGTTGTCAATGGGGTCCGTAACCGTCAAAAGGAGAAAGCCGGATCTCATTTGTAATATGGCCTTTCTCTTTCGGAAGCATTCCAACCAAATGCGATTCCAAAAGGAAAATGTCCGTTGTTTTCCTTTTTCACGAAGCTCACGCCCTACCGTACTTCTGTACCTCGGCAGGCGCGAGTTTCGCATCCTCCGGGCTTTTGGTTGCCCGGCATTTCTTTCAGGAGAAGCTTTATGGCAGATTTTTCAAATATCCTTTTGGCCGTGGACTGTGACCGCACGCTGACCGATGTCTTCGGCCGCATCCCGGCACGCAATCTGGACGCCATTCGGCGGTTTCAGGAAAACGGCGGCGCCTTTACTGTGGCAACCGGCCGCAGCGTGCCGATGTTCCGGCCGTATTTTGACCAGATCCCGGCCAATGCGCCCTTTGTCCTGTATAACGGCGCCGCCTTCTATGACGCCTCCTCGCAGACGCTCTCCGACGTGGTCGAGATTCCCGGCTGCGCCGCGCTGATCCGGACGCTGCAGGCGCGGTTCCCGCAGCTTCCCCTGGAGGTGCAGGGCGAGGACTATCATTACGTCTTCGGCGACAATCCCATGCGCGACGCGTTCTACCGCTTTAATCACGGCGCAATGAAGCAAATCACGATGGACGAGCTGCCGCCCGTTCTCCCGAAGCTGGCAATTTATACGGAGTTCCGCGACAAGACGGTCAAACGCTTCTTTGCCGTCGAGCCGGAGGAGGCGGCGCAAATGGATGCGGTCGAGCAATTCCTTGCGCAAAGCTGCGCCGACGTCGTTGACCCGGTGCGCGCTGCGCCGGGGATCCTCGATATTCAGGCACGCGGCGTAAATAAGGGCGCGGCTGCGCGCCGTCTGGCTGCACGGCTGGGGCGCGGGATCCTCGTCTGCGCAGGCGACGCGCTCAACGATGTGAGTATGCTGGAGGAGGCGGATTATTCCTTTGTGCCGTCGGACTGTGTGGCGGAGCTGCGGGAAAGCCGCTATCCCAAGGTCTGCCCCTGCGGCGAAGGCTCCGTGGCGGATGTGATCGAGCGTCTGGCCGCGCTGTAGATTCGCGGCGTTTTTTCAACAAAACCCACGATTGGCGTTGCAATTGCGCAGGAACGATTGTATAATGAACTGCGGCCTGCCTCGGCGGGCGTATACCAACAACGCGGAGGTTCCTTATGAATCCCAAAACAAAGCCGATCCTGCTTTATCTGGAGATCGCGCTGCTTGCCGTCTGCATGGCGCTGGTCTATGAAATTCTGGTATTTCCGAATGCGTTTGCCCCGTCCGGGATCAACGGTATCGCGACGATGCTGCAGTATCTGTTCCATTTCAGTCTCGGCTATATCTCGCTTATTATCAATCTTCCGTTCCTTCTTGTGGCGTGGTTTCTTGTGGAACGCCGATTTGTGCTGCGTACCTTCACCTTTACGCTCGTTTTCTCGGTGACCGTGCTGATTTTTAAGCGGATCGATTTTTCCGCCATTGCCTATCACACGGAGAACGGCACGAGCACCGTGCTTGCGCCGATGGCGGCGGGCGTGCTCAACGGCCTGATTTACGGCGTCCTGATGAAGTCCAACGGCTCGACCGGCGGAACCGATATCATCGCGGCCTGCATCCACCATTATCATCCGGAGCGCAATATGGTCTGGACCATCTTTACCCTGAACAGCATCGTTGCGGGCGCCTCCTATTTCGTCTACGGCTATCAGCTGGAGCCGGTCATCTGCTGCGTGGTTTACAGCTTTCTGACCTCCCGCATGAGCGACGAGATCCTAAAGGGTGGCAAGGCGGCCGTCAAATTCGAGATCATTACCGACCATCCGCAGGAAATCTCCGACCGCCTGATCCGCGAGCTGCACCACACGGTTACGCTCGCCCCGGTCACGGGAATGTTTTCCCATAAGAGTAAGAGCCTGCTCATCTGCGTGGTCATGAAGCAGCAGATCGTTGCCTTTGAGCGCATCATCAGCAGCTATCCCGATACCTTTGCTTACCTCTCCTCGGTCAGTGAAACGGTCGGCAACTTCAAACGGATTCGGAGGACGCAATGAAAGTTTTGCTGCCTGTTTTGCTGGGACTTTTCAGCAGCTTCATCGGCGCGTCGGGTTATTTCATTACCATTTTGCTTCTCCTCGATGTGATTGCGCCCAAGCAGCTGCATGCCTTGGGGATCCTCGTGGGCGCCTGCCTTGCAGCGGTGACCTACTGGTTCTTTGGCAAGACGCTCTACAGCATTCCGGGCCGCGGGGACGCGCAGGATGAAAAGTGCAGGAGCTTCCTCCAGACACTGGGCGAGCCGGCTCTGTTTGAGGGGAAATCGTTTCAATACCACGGTTTTCGCTTCGAGATTTTTG
This sequence comes from uncultured Eubacteriales bacterium, assembly GCA_902465435.1. GTDB lineage: Bacteria > Bacillota > Clostridia > Oscillospirales > Oscillospiraceae > CABQNH01. The sequence goes on from CABQNH010000027.1 coordinate 7,585, forward strand.
CGGTCGTTGTTACGGAGACTGCCATGTATCTGCTTCCGGAGGGAAACTTCACGACACAGACGGTTTTGAAAACACAGACGGCGCTCCGCAGAGTGCGGCACAAAAGAGACATTGCCGTCCCGCTGTCGGGGAAGCAGCGCATCGTGCTGTCCGGGATGGATACGGAGGAGCTTGCCGATTTTTTGCGGGAAAACGGCTGGAATATTTGCTGAGGACTTGCATTTTTCTGCCAAAACGACTATACTGAAAGAAATTCCGGAAAGTGAGAGCCTCGCATGTTCGACTATCTGCAGGAAATCGATTTTCAATCCGTGCTGAACACCTTTCTGATGGCGATGGTGCCTGTGATCGAACTGCGCGGCGCAATTGTTTACGGCGTTGCGAAGGGGCTGGCCGTTCTGCTGGCCTATCTCGTCAGCGTTGCGGGGAATATGGTTCCCGTGCCGTTTATCATTTTGTTCGTCCGGCGAATTTTCGACTGGATGAAGTGCAGCGAGCGGCTTCGAAAGCCGATCGTCTGGCTGGAGCGGCGCGCGCATTCCAAGGGTGAGCTGGTTCGGAAATACAGCGCGATCGGTCTTTGCATCCTGGTCGCAATTCCGCTGCCCGGAACGGGCGCGTGGACCGGCGCACTGGTTGCCGCGTTTCTGGACATGCGTCTGCGCAAGGCGCTGCCGACCATTTTCCTCGGCGTTGTGATTGCAGGGATCATCGTCACATTGATCACCTACGGCGCGGCTCGCGTGTTCTAAACGGCGCGAAGTGAGTCTGCCGCGCGCTTGGCACGCGGTGATTCGGCTGTCTGCCTTTGTCAACTGACGCTAAGAAAAGAACCAAACGGCTGGAGTCGGGAAAGACCCGACTCCAGCCGCAGACTGTCAATAAAGTCCGCAACCGTCAAAATGAGAAAACATTTTGGCGATTTCTATGCGAAACGCATCCATTCTGTTTTTGGAAAATTTCAAACAAATACGATTCAAAAAGTGGATAAAGTATATTATTTTGACTTACTTCGGAACTCGCGCCCTACCGTACCCATGTACTTAGGCGGGCGCGAGTTACTCGTATTCCGAACTTTCTTGATAGCCTGCCAGCGTGCCAAAAAGGTTTTTTGACACGCTGCGGCTGGAGTCGGGAAAGACCCGACTCCAGCCGTCAGACTGTCAAAAAACCCATGCTTTCAAGAGGCGAAAGCATGGGTTTTCTTGTTACAATAAAAAAGCCGTGCAAACAAAACGAATTGTTTACACGGCTCTTTTGGAGCTGTTACCCGGATTCGAACCGGGGACCTCATCCTTACCAAGGATGCGCTCTACCTGCTGAGCTATAACAGCATTTTAACAAGCTTTGTTATTATACAGAGCGTTTCCGGATTTGTCAAGCGATTTCTTTCACTTTTTTGCCGGAATTGACAAAGAAGCGCGAATTTGATTGCCGGAGCGCTGCATAGGTCGGCGGGACGCCGGATGCGGCGCGCAAAATCTCAGGCGGCGCGGCAGACGGCATCGCGCGGCGCGATCGAGTCTCTGCCGGAAGGCCCGCAGCCGTGCCGGACGGAAAAAGGATGCGTTTTTCGATGGCGTAAAGCGGAAAAGGCGTACATTTGTCAATGCGGTGCGACGGAAAAAGACGGTGGAATTCTTTTCGCCGATGTGCTAAAATAGTGCGCGCGGAGCAGCGCCGCAGGCCGGGAGGGCCGCGGCTTTGCCCAGTGCAGTAGGAACGGGCTGATTCTACAAGCGTACCTGCGGCCTTCGGCGGAACGCGGTGGCGCTTCCGTAAGCGTGCGCCCTGCGGCGCGCCGGATTAGAATAAGGTTTGGATCAAAGCGGCCGCGTGAGCCTTGAGAAAAATGGTAGGATCGAAAGGACAAAAAACAGAAGGAGAAACAGGCAATGAGTTATCAAATCGCAATCTTTGATTTAGACGGCACCATTCTTGACACACTCGAGGATTTGAAGGAGAGCCTGAATGCCGCGCTGGCCTCCGAGGGCCTTCCGCCCCGGACGCTGGAGCAGACGTGCGCGTTTGTGGGAAACGGAATCCAGAATTTAATTGCGCGTGCCGTGCCGGACGGAACCGCGCCGGAGAAGACGGCACGGGTCTACGACGCCTTTAACCGGCATTATGCCGTCCACTGCCAGGATCACACAAGACCCTATGCCGGGATCCCGGAGGCACTTTTGCAGCTCAGACAGGCCGGCGTCCGTACCGCCGTCGTGTCCAACAAGAGTGATTACGCCGTGCAGACGCTTTGCGGTGCCTGCTTTCCGGGGCAGTTTGACGCTGCGCTTGGCTGGCGGGAGGGACTGCGGAAGAAGCCCGCGCCGGATTCGGTGCTGGCGGTGCTGCAGAAATGCGGGATCGCGCCGTCGGAGGCGGTCTATATTGGAGATTCCGACGTCGATATTGAGACGGCGCGCAACGCCGGACTTGCCTGCATTGCAGTTGATTGGGGCTTCCGGCCGCGCGCTCTGCTGGAGCAGGTCGGCGCACAGACGATCGTTTCGGACGTTCCCGCGCTTTTGCGGGCAATTTTGCAGGAGGAGGGGCGCGTCCCGCCGGAGCGCTGACGGCTGCGAACCCCACCACTTGGCCATACAGGAAGCAGGGGCGGCGTTTCAAAAAGCAAACTTTTGAAATGCTACCCCTGCTTCCTTTCCGCCCTTTTTCGGGATGTGCTGCGGCCGAAGCGGGCGCTTATGCACCCTGTTTCCGTTCCGGCAGCTTTTTCAGGCGGCGGCGCACCGCGCGGAATTTCGGCGGCAGCTCCCCGTCACGCAGATTTTGCGGCGCTTCGACGGTGCCCGCGCTGCGTGCCGTTTCGTAAAACCAGCACTTGTAGTCCAGTGTGTCCGGTGTTTCCTGCAGCGCCGCCATCTGCGCGAGCAGCGCTTCCCGCTGGCGCTGAAACAAAGCCAGACGCTGCTCGACTGTGCTGTCCCCCGCAAGGGCGAGCCGAATGTACTCCCGGATATCCCGGATGGACATTCCGGCGCTTTTCAGGCAGCCGATTACCTGCAGCCATTCAAAACCGGAATCCTGAAACATGCGGATCCCGCCGTTGGAACGCGCAACAAAGGGCAAAAGCCCTTCCTTATCATAATAACGGAGCGTGGACGCGGGAATATCCAAAAGACGCGCCATTTCCCCAATGGTATAAAGCATGCTTGCTCCCTCCTGTACGGCGGCGGCTCTGCCGCCGCGCAGACTGTCAATTAAATCCGCAACCGTCAAAATGAGAAAACATTTTTGACGATTTCTATGCGGAACGTATACACTCTATTTTTGATAAATTTCAAACAAATACAGTTCAAAAAGCGGATAAAGTTTATTATTTTGACTTAATTCGGAACTCGCGCCCTACCGTACCTATGTACTTGTGCAGGCGCGAGTTTCTTGTGTTCCGAACCTTCTTGATCGTTTGTCAGTGTGTCAAAAAGGTTTTTTGACACGATGGGCGGCGGCTCTGCCGCCGCGTTATAAAGTGAATGCGCAAAAAACACTTGACTGAAAGCCAACTTTAAGCTGTACACTACGGTTAGACCTGCAATCGGAGACTGTGCCATATTCCGCCAAATAGCAGACAAAGCGTCGGCGGTGCATTCCGGCGGAAACAGGACGCAAAGGCCGCCCCAACGCCGACGAAGGCAGGCGCAGTTTCAGTATAGCGTGTGCGGCACGGCCTGTCAAGACGGCCTGCATCCGCACATAATGCACACAGTGGAAAGGAGCTTGGAAGAAGTATGAAATGGATGGACAAAACGGAATTCTTGAAGCAGGATCCCTTTGGCATCGGCGTGCCGAACACCGCCTATGCGCAGTTCTTCGACGGAGAATCCTATCTGCACCCGCTGACCGATCCCCAATGCGGCCTGTTTGCCGCCAATGTGACGTTTGAGCCGGGGTGCCGCGCGGCGAACTGTTTGTGGCAAGCAAGGTCGCGGCGGAGCACAAAACCTATGAGGACGCGGCACACTCGATCGACGAGTCGCTTGAGCGGATGGGATTGGACTATCTGGATCAGATGATCATCCATTCTCCGCAGCCGTGGCGGGAGTTCCGCGGCGAAAAGCGCTATTTTGAGGAAAACCGCGAGGTATGGTGCGCGCTGGAGGATGCGCAGGCAACGGGAAAGGTGCGCGTGATCGGCGTGTCCAATTTCCTGGAGGACGATCTGCGGCAGCTGCTTCCCGCCTGCCGTGTCCGGCCGATGGTGAATCAGATCCTGCTGCATATCAGCAACACCGATCGGGCGCTGCTTTCCTTCTGCCGCGCGCAGGGGATTCAGGTCGAGGCCTATTCGCCCATTGCGCACGGGGTCGCGCTGCAAAACCCGGTCATCGGCGCGATGGCGGAGCGGTACGGCGTCACGGCGGCGCAGCTCTGCGTTCGCTATGTTCTGCAGCTTGGCGCGGTGGCGCTGCCCAAGACGGAGAACCCCGGCCATATGGCGGAGAATGCGGCGGTGGACTTTTCCATCTCGCAGGCGGATATGGATGTACTGGAAACTGCAGACAAAATTGAAAGCTACGGTGCGTTTAACGGATTCCCGGTGTTTGGGAAATCCGTTCGCGGAAAGGAGCAACAGGCATGAAAAAGCAAACGGCCGGCAGACAGGCGCTGGGCGATTTCGCCCCGCAGTTCGCGGCGCTGAACGACGATGTGCTGTTCGGCGAGGTTTGGTCGCGGGAGGCGCAGCTTGCGCCTAAGCTGCGTTCCGTCGTAACGGTCACGGCCTTGATCAGCAAGGGGATCACGGGCAACTCGCTGCAGTATCACCTTGCGTCGGCAAAGGAAAACGGCGTGACGAAGGAGGAAATGGTTGAGATCCTGACACAGCTGGCCTTCTATGCCGGGTGGCCAAACGCCTGGGCGGCCTTCCGTATGGCCAAGGAGGTCTACGCGGACGAGATCGGATGAAAAAACGCGGCACGCAGCCGCCGAATCCTGACGGCGCACGTTTGCCGCTGCAGGCTTGAATTCGGCGCGTCGGCGCATCGGGATGCGGCCAAAGGCGTTGGAATCTGCGGAAACGCTTTCCTTTTTCCCACCTTCATGCTATACTGAAGCAGGAACCGGCGGACTGCGGCCGGAATTTGCAGGGAGGCGACGAAAGATGGCCAAGCAGCCGAACCAGAAGCTGAAGCTTCTTTACCTTGCACGGATTTTCTTTGAGGAGACGGACGAGGCGCACGGCCTGACGCTGCAGGAGATCACGGAGCGGCTGCGCGCGGTGGGCGTCAGCGCCGACCGCAAGACGCTCTATCTGGATTTCGAGGAGCTGCGGCACTTTGGCCTCGATCTGGTAGCGGAACAGGACGGGCGGCTTTGCCGCTATTATCTGGCCTCCCGGGAGTTTGAACTGCCGGAATTAAAGCTGCTTGTGGATTCGGTGCAGTCCTCCCGCTTTATTACGGAAAGGAAATCCCGCAGTCTGATTAAGAAGCTGGAATCGCTCGTGAGCGTGCACGACGCGCGCCAGCTCCAGCGGCAGGTGCTGATTGCAGGCCGTATCAAGACCATGAACGAAAGCATTTATTACAATGTGGATAAGCTTCATGCGGCCATTTCGCAGAATTGCCGGATCCGCTTTCAATATTTTCAGTGGAATCTTGACAAGCAGGAGGAGCTGCGGCGCGACGGCGCGTGGTATTGCGTCAGCCCGTGGCATCTGCGCTGGGACGATGAAAATTACTATCTGATCGCCTATGACGCGCAGGCCGACGCGCTGCGGCATTACCGTGTGGATAAGATGCGGAATCTCACCCTGACCACCCAGCCGAGGGAGGGACAGGCGCTGCTGCGCGACTTTGACCCGGCAAAATACACCAACCGCCTGTTCGGCATGTACGGCGGCGAGACCGCGCGTGTCACGCTCGAGTGTGACAATTCGGTCGTCGGCGTGCTGATCGACCGCTTCGGGAAGGACATTCCGATCGTCCGGAAGGATGCGGCGCATTTTAACACCTATGTGGACGCGGCGATCAGCCCGCAGTTTTTCGGCTGGGTGACAAGTCTCGGCGGCGCGGTGCGCATCACGGCGCCGGAGGACGTTCGGCTGCAGATGAACAGACTCCTATCCACGCTGCTGTCCCAGGGAAGCGCGGATGCAAATCGCGGGGAATCATGATTGGCAGCCTGATACGCAAAGGAGAACGAAATGGCAGCGGCGTCAGACGGCCTTGTAAAATGTCCTTGCGCAGCGTTCGCCGTCTCCAAAGCCGCACTGAAAGCGAGCCAAAGCAGAAGAACGAAAGAACGAGAGAAATCCCCAAAGCAACCGGGATTTCTCTCGTTTTTTAACGTGCGGCCTTACTCAGCGCGCGGCTTTTTTGCGCAGGTTGAGCAGCACATAGACCGCGATCAAAAGGACGATCGTGCCGCAAAGGATCAGATACATGGCAGGGGTCGAAACCTTTTCTCCAAAGAAATACAGATTGCAGTCAATGGAGTCCTGAATGCCTGCGATCAAATCCGACGGGAAGCCGAGCCGTGCCATCTCCCGAAATACGCCCCGCATGGCGTGCATACGCAGCAGGCTCGTCCCATAGGTGCCGGGAAGGAAGGAGACGACCCGCTGCACCGTGCCGCCGAACTGCGAAATGGGCATATAGGCGCCGCAGATGAAGCCGTAGCCCGCGCTGACGATCGTGCCGATGGCGGAGATCTGCCCCTGCGTTGTCAGGAAAAAGTTCAAAAGGCTGGACAGCGCTGTGCCGAACAGCACCAGCAGAAGGACATCCAGAAGCACAAGCAGCAGATCCTGCACGGTGAAATACCAGCCCAGCCCACGGATGTACAGCAGGCACACTGCGTAAGCGACAACGCACACCAGCGCAGAGGACAGCAGCGTTGCAATGTAGTAGCCGAGGGATAAGGTCGAGCGCCGCACCGGCGTAACGGTCAGGTCGTGATACGCGCCCGTGACCTTATCGAGCACCATGACCATGTTGCAGCAGAAGGAAACGGTTACGCAGCTCACCGCAAGCAGCGAGGAAAAGAGCTGACTGCCCGCCGTGGCGTCGATCAGCGACTGCGGAACGTTTACCCCCGCCGGGATGGCAGAGGCAAAGCTGTCGCGGTAGACCTTGGCGAGGAAGGTGGCGTACAGCACCAGCAGGATGATCGGCGTAATGAGCGAGCTGAAAAACATACCCTTGTCCTTGAAATACAGCTTGCTGTTGCGGCGGATCAGGTTTCCAAGTCCGTTCATTGTGCCTCACCTCCCACAATACGCTTGTCGGTCACCGCAAGGAAGACGTCGTCCATCTTGCCCTTCGTGATCTCATAGTCTGAAAAAAGCGTCGGATGCGCTAAGATCAGGCGGGTCGCCGCCGCCGTATCCGGAACGGCCAACCGCACGGCGTCGCGCAGGCGCTGGCAGGGAAGTCCCAGCACGGCGGCCTGCTCCGGCGTAACGCCGTACAGCGTGATGAAGTCGCCGGTATAGGCGTTCTTCAGCGCGAGCGGCGTACCCTCTGCGGCAATTTCACCGTGGTCGAGGATCACGACGTAGTCCGCGTCGGCTGCCTCCTCCATATAATGCGTCGTCAGGAAAACCGTCATGTTTTCCTGCTTCCGCAGCGACTGCACAACATCCCACAAAAGCTTCCGCGTCTGCGGGTCCAGCCCTGTGGTCGGTTCGTCGAGGATCAAAATGTCCGGCCTGTGCAGCAGCGCCCGCGCGATATCGATGCGGCGGCGCTGGCCGCCGGAGAGCTTCTCCAGCGGTCTGCCCAGCAGATCGGAAAAGTCCAGAAGCGCGGACAGCTCGGCAAGGCGCGCCCGAAAGGCCGCACCTGTAATGCCGTAAAGCGCGGCGCGGCTCTGCAGATTGTCGCGCACGCTCAGCGCCTGATCCAGTCCCGAGCCTTGAAACACGACGCCGAGCCGCCGCGTAATGCGGGAAAGCGCGCCGTCGACGCTCTCTCCGCAGACCAAAACCTCGCCTGCATCCTTGCGGAGCTGACCGCAAAGGATGGAGATCGTCGTGGATTTGCCTGCGCCGTTGACGCCAAGAAAGGCGAACAGCTCGCCCGGCCTGACATGAAAGGACAGATCCTTGACGGCGTGAATGGCGCCGAAGGATTTATCCAGATGATTGATTTCAATAATATGCTCCATAGTGCTCCTTACTGCGCACGGCCGTCCCGACGCGTTTCCTGCCAGGCCTCTGGCGACCAGTATTGCAGTCCCCAGTTTGCAAAATCCCATTGCCTTTGATAGGGGTTGCATTCATAGTCAATGTAAAACAGAGTTTCGTCCCGTACTACAAAATTCGTCGGGTAGTAGTCGATATTCAGGTCGTTTGCGTACAAAATCCGGCACATTGCTTGCACCTGTGCGATATACTTCGTCATTTCAACGCCGCGCTGCACCAGCGCAAGCGCCGTCTCGCCCTCGATGTATTCCTTTAGGATCCGCTCCTGCTGCGCGTCCGACTCCAGAAGCCGCGGCATGGGGATATCCAGTGCGCGCAGCCGCGCATAGTCGCGCAGCTCGGACGCCAGCTTGTCGCCGAACTGGTAATAGCTGCACGGCTCATGATGGATCTGCTTGATGACAAAGCGCTCGCCGCCGCGTTCGGCCAGATAGGAGTAGCCGCCCTTTCCCTTTCCCAGCAGCTGCAGAACGCCGTAGCGCGTTCCGTTGACGCAAAGCTCCATATTCAGCGCCTCCTTTGTCCAAAGCTCCGTCAATCGTCCTTCCGTTCGGCGTCTGCCTCCAGAATTGCGTTTTTCACGGCGTACTTTATGACAAAATAGGCGATTGCGGCGATTCCGCCGAACCACATCGCATAGTACAGCAGCATTGCAAGATCGCTCATGTAGGATTCCCTCCCGTCTGTACGCGCAGATCTGGATTCTGCGCTTCAATTTCCGCTCCCGCAGGCGTGTCACGTTGCGCGGGGACCAGTGCGGTGATGTCGGGCACGCTTTGCCGAAGGACAAAAATCATGCCCCGGAAGATCTCGCCAAGCTGCTGCGCAATTTCCTGCTCGGTAAACGAGCAGACCTGTGCGGTGCACAGTGCGCAAAGACCGTAGGTATAAACCCACATCTGGCGAAACAGATGCTCCGCCTGCGCGGCGCTGGCATGGTAGTCGCGCTGGATGATCGCAATGTCGTTTTCCTTGCCGAAGGGGATGATCTGCAGCGCATGGTCAAAATCCGGTAGGCTTTTCATGCCCTCCATAAACAGCAGCCGGAACAGCATGGGCTGCTCCTGTGCAAATTTGACCCACTGCATGCCGCGCTTTTTATAGGCCGGACGAAACTGCTCCGCCGTTTCCATATAGCGGTCAAAGCAGGCCCTGGCGCGCGCCCGCACGGCGTTCTTCAGCTCCTCCATATCGCGGAATACCGTAAAAATCGGCGAGGAAGAGGTGCCGAGACGATTGCCGACCTCGCGCGCGGTCAGCGCATCCGCTCCGCGCTCGCATACTAAGAGATAGGCGGCGTCGATGATTTCTTCTTTGGTGTATTTGGGCTTTGGCGGCATGAGCACCCGCCCCCTTCATTGTTTTAACGCGTTGTATAACCTTTGTTACAGAACGTCTGTGTTTAATATAACTGCTTTGCGTCGTTTTGTCAAGCGCTGTTTTCCACCTGCGCGAAAAGAAGGGCAATACCGCACCATGGAGTACGGCAGCTTTGCCGTGCGCTTTCATCATGATGTCTGCCGGAGCAACCGAAAAAGTTGGAATATAGGTAGCTGACAGGCGGCAAAAAATCGGTTATACTGAAAAGTACACAGAAGGATCCCCCATTCCAGAGACGGAAGCAGCGGCTTTTTGGCGCGTTGGCCGCGCATTTCGGCAGTTCGTCAAAAAAACCGCTGCAGGGCGAAACATTGCGCCGCGCGCGCCGTCATGATAGACGAAGCAAAAAAATGCGCCGGTTCCCGGCGATGCAAAGAAAGGGGATTCTTTTATGAACACAAAAAGGATACTGGCTCTGCTGCTTGCGCTCGCGCTGATGGGGTGCGCGCTGACCGCCTGCGGCAAAAAGGCGCAGAAATCTCCCAAGGACGCGCCTGCAACGTCGGAGGCATCGGCTGCGCTGGATCTGAACCGGATCTATAGCGAGCTTCTTGCGGCGCAGGAAGGCGTGGAGGAACCGATTCTCTTTGAAATGACCGATGGCGAGATGGATTCAATCTATCCGGGACTGCGCGACATTGCAGTTAAGCAGCGCGTCGCCTTCGTCGCGCCGATTCTCGGCGCGCCGTCGGAGATCGTGCTTCTGGAGGTTTCCGCGTCGGAGGATCTGGAGAAGGTGCAGAAGCTCTTCCAGACCCGGATCGACCAGGCCGGGGACAACCCGGAGCTGCCGGAGGAATCCGCGCAGTGGAAGGCAAACGCGAAAATTGAAACAAACGGAAACTATATCGGCATGATCGTACTGCCGGACGGCTATACGATTCCGGACGACGTCTTTACCGCCTTCGGCGGCTGAGCCGTCCGCGCGTCCATTGCCCGCGGCAGACATTGCGAGAGGACGGCGCTGCCGCGCCGTCCCAGCGTGTCAAAAAACCTTTTTGACACGCTGACAGACGATCAAGAAAGTTCGGAAGGCAAGGAATCTCGCGCCTGTAGGCGTACATAGGTACGGTAGGGCGCGAGTTCCGAAGAAAGTCAAAACAATTTATATGATTCAGTTTTCACGTTGTATTTGTTTAAATTCTGTCTCAAAAAGAGAACAGGCATATTTCAAATGGAAAAGCCCCAAATTTGTTTTCTTGTTTTGACGGTTACGAGCTTGATTGACAGTCTGAGACGGCGCGGCCATTGCCCGCGCCGTCCTTCTCCTGCCTGCCGGGGCGCAGGGATTTCAGAAAAACGAGGTGAACACGCTCTTGATCAGCGACGAGGAAATTCTCCTGCTGTTTGCGCATCGTGCACAGGATGTGCTTTCCGCCGTGCAGGAGAAATATGGGAGACTGTGCCGCGCCGTGGCGCGAAACATCCTGAACGATGAGCGGGACGTGGAGGAATGCGTCAACGACGCCTGTATGCGGGCGTGGAACGCAATTCCGCCGGAGCGTCCGCGCTCCTTAGAGGCCTATCTCTCCCGCATCACGAGAAATTTGGCGCTCGACCGCTATGCCTATAACCATTCCCAGAAGCGCGCGAGCGCGCTGACGGCCTCCTATGAGGAGCTGGCAGCCTGTCTGCCCACCGCGGAGGACGGCGTAGAGGCCGCGCTCGACGCGCAGCGCCTGCGTCAGATCCTCAACGCGTTTCTACGCGCGCAGCCGGAGGAGGCACGGCGCTTTTTCCTGCGCCGCTACTGGTATGGCGAGAGCATCGGAGAAATCGCGGGCGCCTGCGGTGCAGGAGAAGGCAAGATCCGAAGCTCCCTGTTCCGGACAAGAGCAAGGCTTCGCAAAAAATTAGAGGAGGAGGGCGTATTTCTATGAAGAATGATTCTTTTTTTCTTTTCCAGCGCGCCGTAGATGACGATTTGCTGGAGGAGGCCATGCAGCCGCCGCGCCGCCGCAAACGACGCTATCTTCCGCTCCTGCCCGCTGCGGCCGCAGCTTGCCTGTGCCTCGCGCTGGGCGCGGCGTTCCTTTTCCGTGGAAGCGGCGGAAGGGACGAGCAAAGCAAGCGGCAGGATACGCTGGTGCAGAGCACCAATGCGCAGCAGGAGGTCGGCGCGCAGACGCTGATGAATCTCGGCTATACGCTCAGCGTGCCGGACGGCGCGCAGGAGGTCGCCTATGCGCTGGTCGATTTGGGCGCGGCGTATTCCGCGCCGATGGCGGAGGTTTCCTATATAGTAGACGAGGTCTGCTATACGGCGCGCGCGCTGCACGCCGCACAGCCGACGGATCTTTCCGGCCAGACAGATGCGTGGTCGGAGACGCTTACTTGGGAGGACGGCGGCCTGGCACTCCAGCTTTGCAGCAATGCACAGGAATCCTGGGTCGGCTGGTATGCGCCGGAGAGCGGGACGCAGTGGGGGATCTGCGCACAGGAGGACTCGCAGCCGCTCTTGAACACGGCCAGTCAGATCATGAAAACGCTTGGCTATGACGTTGCGGTCGCGCCGGAGGAGGCCACGGACGTCCGCTACAGCGTGTTCGCGCTGGGCGACGTGACGGTTGCCGAGACAAGCTTCCTGCTGGACGGCGTTTGCTATCGCTGGCATATGGCGCAGGGCAGCACAGAAGACCCTGAGCTGCTGTTTGATATTTCGGCGAGTGACACGGCCTATGAATCGCAGGAGGAGACGACGCTGCGCTGGTGTCGGGCGCTGCTGTTCCACACGGACGGGGGCGGGGCAAAGCTCCTTTGGCTGGATATTGCGCCCGGGCTGGTATACAGCTTTGAGGCGGAGGACGCCGTCTCGCCGGAAAGCCTGCTGGAACTGGCCGAGCGGCTGTTTGTTCCGGCGCAGGACGAATCACCCTGACAGAAAAAAGCGAAAACGGCGCGAGTGGGGACTGCGGTCCCCGCTCGCGCCGTTCAGACTGTCAATAAAGTCCGTAACCGTCAAAACAGGAAAACAGTTTTGGCAATTTTTCTTTCAGCGAGTCCATTTCATTTTATGGAAAAATTCAAATAAATTGAGTTCAAAAACAAGGAAATATTTATTGTTTTGACTTACTTCGGAACTCGCGCCTTACCGTACCTATGTACGCCTACAGGCGCGAGATTCCTTGCCTTCCGAACTTTCTTGATCGTCTGTCAGCGTGTCAAAAAGGTTTTTTGACACGCTGAACGGCGCGAGTGGGGACTGCGGTCCCCGCTCGCGCCGTTCTTTTGTATAAGCTGCATAAAGCACCGCCCTGTTTGTTCAAAAAATAAAACAAAAAATTTAGTTGCATTTTCTGCAAAAGCGTATATAATAGCACTTGTTTAGAAAACACGACCAAAAAGTTTGATAAAGATGAATGCGAGGCGACGCCATGGATATCGGCAGTAAAATTAAGCATCTGCGCATGCAAAAGGGGCTGACGCTCGGGGAGCTTGCCAGCCGGAGCGAGCTTTCCAAGGGCTTTTTGTCCCAGCTCGAGCGAAATCTGACCTCCCCGTCGATCGTAACGCTCAGTGATGTGCTCGAAGCACTCGGTACGAATCTGGCTGATTTTTTCCGCGAGGAGAAAAACGACAAGACCGTTTTTAAGAAGGCGGACTTCTTTGTGGATGAGCGCGACGACTACACGATCAACTGGATCGTTCCGAACACGCAGAAAAATCAGATGGAGCCGATCCTGATCGAACTGCCGCAGGGGGCGGACTCCTTTGAAATCGAACCGCACGGCGGCGAGGAATTCGGCTATGTCCTCGAGGGCGCCATTCAGCTCGTCTGCGACGATACCAGCCACCGCGTGCGCCGGGGCGAGACGTTTTATCTCCACGGCCGCACCTTCCACCACCTGCATAACGACCAGAAAACCACGGCGCGCGTCCTGTGGATCTCCACACCGCCGCTCTTTTGACAAGATCATACGGAGAGGAATAAAACAACATGGATGAAAAGAAAAAGCTGATTCAATTTAAGAACATCGTCAAGAGCTTTGAGGACGGTCAGGTCGTTCTCAAGGGCGTCTCGCTGGATATCTATGAAAATGAATTCGTCACGCTGCTCGGCCCGTCCGGCTGCGGCAAAACGACGCTGCTGCGCATTCTGGGCGGCTTCCTGGATGCGAACGAGGGCGAGGTGCTCTTTGACGGGCAGGATATCCGCAAGGTGCCGCCCTATAAGCGCGAGATCAACACCGTTTTCCAGAAATACGCGCTGTTCCCGCACATGAATGTCTACGATAACGTTGCCTTTGGCCTGAAGATCAAAAAGGAGCCGAAGGACGTCATTGAGCAGAAGGTCATGCGTATGCTCAAGATGGTCAATTTAGCCGACTATTGGGATCGCAGCGTCACGGAGATGTCCGGCGGACAGCAGCAGCGCGTCGCCATTGCGCGCGCGCTCGTCAACGAGCCGAGCGTCCTGCTGCTCGACGAGCCGCTGGGCGCGCTCGATCTCAAGCTCCGCAAGGAAATGCAGAAGGAGCTGAAGCGAATTCAGGAGGAGGTCGGCATCACCTTCATTTTCGTCACGCACGATCAGGAGGAAGCGCTGACCATGTCCGATAAGATCGTTGTCATGCGCGACGGCGAAATCCAGCAGATCGGCACGCCGACCGAGATCTATCAGCGCCCCGTCAACCGCTTCGTCGCAAACTTTATCGGCGAGACGAACATTGTGGACGGCGTCATGCTGGAGGACGGGCTTGTTATGTTTGAGGACAAAAAGTTCTCCTGCCTTGCCCGCGGCTTTGCAAAGAATGAAAAGGTGGACGTCATCATCCGGCCGGAGCATATGGACGTTGTCGCCCGGCAGGACGGAATGCTGCGCGGCACCGTGAAATCGCAGCTCTTTAAGGGCTGGTTCTATGACACCGTGGTCGAGACGCGCATCGGCACGTCCATTACGGTCAAAATGCAGGTCTCGCAGGATCGCCCGGTGCATAACGAATCTGCCGGCGAGAAGATCAGTGCGAACGCGTTCTTCCTGGACCTTTCCGACTTGGAGGAGCTGGAGGATTCCGACATCGTCGCGCTGGCCTCCGCCGAGGCATGGGACGCCGCGACCGACGAGCCGATCTCCATCAAGGAAATCTCCCATGAAATCAAAAAGGAAACCGGCACCTATCCTGTCACCTTCTCCACGGCCGCCGGTACGTCCATCACCGTGAACTGCGTCGTGAAGGATCAGAACCGCGTTGTTTCCAAGGTCTATCAGGAGGAAATTTACGCCATGAACTTCTTCGTCAAGGTCGAGGACATTCTCGATTCCATGGCGCTGGACACCGACCTCAAGACCTGGGCAAACGCCTCTGCATGGAGCCTGGAGGACGGCACGGAGGTGGAGATCACAGAGGTCGAATACGACTTTGACTGGGAAAACATTCAGCCCGGCGTTTACGACGTCACCTTCCGCACCAAGGGCTATGAATACAAAACCGCGACGACCCGCAGTCTGGAGCTTGGCGCCGTGGTCGGCCTGTCCTTCCATCCGGAGGATATTCACGTCATGAAAAAAGAGGGGAGCTATTGATGAAACAATTTCGTAAAATGTCTTACCCCTATGTGCTGTGGATCTCGGTCATGATCGTGCTGCCGATGCTGCTCATTGTACTCTATGCGTTCACGACGGGCGGCAACGACGTGGCCTCCTTCCGCTTCTCGCTGCACAATTTTGCGCGCTTCGTGACGGATAAGGTGTTTGTGGAGGTGCTGCTGCGCTCTCTGTACATTGCCCTTGTTACGACGGTCATTTGCGTGCTTTTGGGCTACCCGATCGCCTATATCATTGCCAACCGCTGCGGAAAGAGCAGCTTCCTCATGGTGCTGCTCATCACCATGCCGACGTGGATCAATATGCTGGTTCGCACCTATGCCTGGATGGGCATTTTGCAGGACGGCGGCATTTTGAACACGCTGCTCGGCTACCTCGGCATCGGCCCTGTTACGATGCTGCACACGAGCTTCGCAGTGATCTTGGGCATGGTCTATAACTTCCTGCCCTTCATGATCCTGCAGATCCACGCTTCGCTGACTAAGATGGATCTGAGCCTTCTGGATGCGGCCAACGATCTCGGCGCGTCCAATGCCCAGGCATTCTGGCGTGTGACCTTCCCGCTTTCGCTGCCCGGCGTGATCTCCGGCATTACGCTGGTGTTCCTGCCTGCGGTTTCAAGCTTTTTTATTCCGAAGCTGCTGGGCGGCGGCCAATTTGTGCTGGTCGGCAACATCATCGAGAACCAGTTCCTCACGGCGGGCGACTGGAATTTCGGCAGCGCGATTTCGCTCATTATGGCGATCATCATCATGTTCTCCATGTATCTGACGCGAAAGGCCGACACGGAGCCTGCCTCACACGGAAAGGAGTGACAAGCCATGATAAAGCAAAAACGCAGCCTTTCCTCCAAGATCATTCTGGCGCTTGTCCTGCTCTTTTTCTACGCGCCGATCCTCTACATCATCATTTTTTCCTTTAATTCCTCCCGCTCGCTGACGAAATTCACCGGCTTTTCGCTGCGCTGGTATCAAAAGATGTTCGGCGACCCGACCATGATGGAGTCCGTTGTCTACACGATTCTGATCGCCGTGCTGGCAACGCTGATCTCCACCGTTGTCGGAACGCTGACCGCCATCGGCCTGTCGAAGTCCCGCAAGGCGCTGCAGCGCGCGGTGGAGCAGATCAACGATCTTCCGGTCATGAATCCGGATATCGTAACGGCCATCAGCCTTCTGATGTTCTTCAGCGCGCTGGCGGTCAACAAGGGCTTTGTGACGCTGCTGCTGGCGCATATCATGTTCTGCATTCCCTATGTGATGCTTTCCGTCACGCCAAAGCTGCGCTCGCTCGATCCCAACCTGACCGACGCGGCGCTCGATCTCGGCGCGACGCCCCTGCAGGCGCTCTGGAAGGTCATTGTGCCGCAGATCTGGCCGGGCATCCTCTCAGGCGCACTCATCGCC
This sequence comes from uncultured Eubacteriales bacterium, assembly GCA_902465435.1. Taxonomy (GTDB): domain Bacteria; phylum Bacillota; class Clostridia; order Oscillospirales; family Oscillospiraceae; genus CABQNH01. The sequence continues at coordinate 24,080 of CABQNH010000027.1, forward strand.
TTTACGATGTCCTTTGACGACTTTGTGATCTCCTATTTTGTCACCGGAAACGGCGTGCAGAACATTTCCATTCTGGTCTATACCATGTCCAAGCGCGTCAATCCTTCCATCAACGCGCTCTCCACGCTCGTCATCGTGCTCATTGCCTTCGCGCTGACGGTTGTGAACCTTGTGCCGATCCTGCGCGGCCGCAGGAAAAAGCGCAGCGCCGGGCGCGAGGCAAGCCCTGAAGCGAAAAAGCGCCTGCGCATTGCCTACACTGCGGTCGCGGGCGCGGTCATTCTCGGAATGATCGGTCTGTTTATCGGCTCTGCGGTCGCGCAGAACAATAAACGCAGAGCTGCGGCGGAGCGCTACGGCTCGTCCACGCTGAAGCTCTATATTACAGGCGAATATCTCGGCGAAAACGTCATTTCCGACTTTGAAAAGCAGTTTGGCGTCAAGGTCATTATCGAGTATTTCGATTCCAACGAAATGATGTACGCCAAGATGCAGGCCGGCGATTCCTACGACGTGGTGATCCCCTCGGAATATATGATCCAGCGCATGATGGCAAACGACATGCTGCAGGAGCTGGACCTGAGCCGCATCCCCAATCTGGAGAATCTTGCGGACGAGGTAAAGAACCTTTCCTTTGACCCGGATAACCGGTATTCCGTGCCCTATTTCTGGGGCAGCGTCGGCATTGTCTACGACCACACGGTCGTCGATCCCAAGGACGTGGAGGAGCAGGGCTACGAGGTGCTGCGCAACCCGAAATATAAGGGAAATCTCTATCTTTATGATTCGGAGCGCGACTCGTTTATGATGGCGCTCAAGGCGCTGGGCTACTCCATGAACACCGATAACGAGCAGGAGCTTTATGAGGCCTATGACTGGCTGCTGGAGCTGAACCGCACCATGGATCCCGTCTATGTGACCGACGAGGTGATCGACGCCATGATGACCGGCACGAAGGCGCTCGCCGTGGTCTACTCCGGCGACGGCGCGGTGATCCTCGATGAAAACGAGAATATGAGCTTCTCCATGCCCAAGGAGGGCACCAACATCTGGTATGACTGCATGGTCATCCCGAAGAACGCGGAAAATCCGCTTCTGGCGCATGAGTTTATCAATTATATGCTGAGCTATGAGGCCTGCTATGATAACGCAGAAACCGTGGGCTACGCCAGCCCGAACAAGCAGGTCCTGGCCGATATGACGGAGGAGGGCGGCCTTTACGCCGAAAACGAGGCATATTATCCCCGCTTTGATCCGTCGGTGGACGAGGTGTTCTCGGACAATCAGACGATCAAGCGCATTTTGTCCGAGCTTTGGATCAAGGTAAAGGCATCCTGAGCTTTCCTGTTTGAAAAGGAGCGTTGTGATGATTCGAACCATGCAGCAGCAGGATCGCGCGGTCTTTCTCGCGCTTTCGGAGGAATTCTACCATTCCCCCGCCGTGCTCGCGCCGATTCCTGCGAGCTACCATGAAAAAACCTTCGACGAGCTCCTGCGCAGCGAAGCGTACCTTGTCGGCTTCCTCTTTGAGGTGGAGGGGGAGGCCGCGGGCTACGCCCTGCTAAACCGCAGCTTTTCGCACGAAGCGGGCGGCGCGGTCGTCTGGGTGGAGGAGCTGTACGTCCGCCCGGGCTATCAGGGACACGGCATCGGCACGCGCTTTTTCTCCTATTTGAAGGCGCATTACCCCGCCGCACGCTACCGGCTGGAAACCGAGCCGGAGAATGTGCGCGCCAAGGCGCTCTATGCGAAGATGGGCTTTCAGCCGCTTGCCTATGAGCAGATGATTTGTGACACGGCGGCGGATTGACGCTTTATCCCCCAAATCGACGCACCGCAGCGTCAGGGAGGCTTCTATGCTGGAATTTCAACCGACGATTCTCTATGAGGACGCACAGCTTTGCGTCTGCGTCAAGCCGGCCGGCGTTCTGTCCGAGGGCGGGACACCGGGCGGGATGCCCGCACTTCTGGCGGGGTATTACCGCGCGCAGGGGCGTCCGGACTTTGTCGCGGGCGTTCATCGCTTAGACCGGATCGTCGGCGGTGCGATGGTGTTCTCGCGCAGAAGGGATGTGACGGGAAAGCTGATCGCCGCCGTCGCGGCGCACGAGGTCACCAAGGAATACCTTGCGGTTTTGTGCGGCAGACCCGACCGGGAGGAAGCGACCTTAGAGGATCTTCTCTTTCACGACTCGACGAAGAATAAGACCTACGTCGTGAAAAGACTGCGCAAGGGCGTTCGCGAGGCCAGGCTGTCCTATCGTGTGCTTGCGTCGGTGGAAACGCCGCAGGGGCTGCGGACGCTGGTGCGTGTGCAGCTCTACACCGGGCGCACGCACCAGATCCGTGCGCAGTTTTCCGCGCGCGGCCTGCCTCTTCTGGGCGATATCCGCTATGGAAGCCGCGACCCTGCCTGCGACTGCGCGCTCTGGTCGAATCGACTGTGCTTTGCGCATCCGACGCGTCGTGCCCAAGTAGTTGACTGCGCTGCGCCGCCGCCGGACTGCTATCCGTGGACGCTGTTTCCGCCGCAGCTTGTAGGTGCATAGCGCTGCAGTGCCGGAGGGGTGACCTCCGCCGGAACTCCCACAGAAAAAGAAGGGAACCCCTGACTCTATCAGGGGTTCCCTTGCCAGCGTGTCAAAAAACCTTTTTGACACGCTGACAGACGATCAAGAAAGTTCGGA
>CABQNH010000028.1 GCA_902465435.1 uncultured Eubacteriales bacterium
AATAGATTTCTGCCAGTTACCAGAATCAAATTTGCGCATAAACCTTGACACTACCCAAAGCCTGTTTATGTTCATAATTATGAACATTATCTTTTAATTCGGTTGTGGCACAAGGGAATATGCCGTTATGTATTGTCCCGAAAAGTATGCAATATTCGGGACGAAATCCGTTGTAACCTGATTGTATTGCCTTGGCAAATCTGATTCTGGCTGACAGACCCTGTCTGGCAGCTTGCGTTAGTGCGCCTTTGCGGACAAAAAATTCAGAGGTTATCCACAGCTTTTATTCGGCACCTATTGTATAATGCGGATTGTGGCATTTGTGCGGTGTTGCCCTAATTCTCTGCTGTCAAATACGCTCTGCTGCGGTCATAATGATCTGCGACGGCAAGCTCGGCATATTGTCTGACTTGAAGCCCCACTGTTTGATAGGAATAGCCCATACAAATTGCCACTTCCGCCGCCACAATCCGGCGTTTCTTTCATGTAACTGCCCACATATTGCAGCAGCGGCATATTCCGAGATTTTGTGGGGGTATCCCTGTACCGCGCGATCCTTTGATATTGATATGCGCGGTGTCACATATGGCACAAGCTGCTCAGCACATCGGCAGCCGTTGCCGATTTCAGTTGACCGCGGTCTATCACAATCGCATGATCTTTGTGATTGTAATGTACCGCGGTCTTGCTATTCAAAACACTGCCCTTTAAGGACACCGCATGGTTTAGGAAGCTCGATATGCAAAACCACGTCCAATACGCCCAGCTTTTCCGCTCTTCCTCCCGAAGGAATGCCTCCTGTGGAGGACGGCTTAACCGCTGCAGATCAAAGCCTCACCGGCTTTGTAGATATCACCGGCGCCGACTGTGACAATCACGTCTCCCGGTGCGGCAATGGAACGCAGATAGGCGGAAACCTCGGGCAGCGTTTCAAAAAAGACGGAGCCGGGAATTTCCTGCTGCAGGTCGCGTGAGGAAATGCCGATGGTATTTTGCTCCCGCGCGGCGTAGATCTCGGCCAGAACGACCAGATCCACGCGCTTTAATTCCCGCACAAAATCGGAAAACAGCGCCTTGGTGCGGGAATAGGTGTGCGGCTGGAAGGCGAAAATCATGCGGCGGTAGCCCATTGTACGGACTGCGTCAATTAGAGCATGCAGTTCGCCGGGATGATGCGCATAGTCGTCGTAAATATCTGCGCCGTTGCAGGTTCCCTTAAACTCCATCCGGCGTCCCGCGCCCGTAAAGCCCGCGAGACCTTCGCTGACCGAACGGCCGTCTACGCCCTGCACATAGGCCGCTGACGCGGCGGCAAGCGCGTTGTAGACATTGTGGTGCCCTACCACGCTGAGCCTGACATGACAGTAAAGCTGTCCTTTGCACACAATATCGAACTCGCGCCAATCTTCGGAAAGATTTTTTGCCGTGACGTCGTTGGAGGCGTCCAGACCAAAGGTGAGATAGTGCAGCCCCTTGAGTGCCTCGCGGGTGTTCTTGTCATCGCCGTTTGCAATCACATGACCGCTGGGTGGAACGAGCTGTGCAAATTTGCGGAAGGAGGCCTGCACATCTGCAAGGTCGCGGAAGAAATCGAGATGGTCGGCTTCAATATTGTTAATGATCGCGACGGTGGGGAAGAAGTTCAGGAAGGAGTTGCAGTATTCGCAGCTCTCCATAATGATCGTGTCACCATGGCCGACGCGATGTCCCGCCTTCAAAATCGGAAGATAGCCGCCGATCATAACGGTGGGATCGCGCTGCGCGGCGAGATAAATATGCGTCAGCATAGAGGTCGTCGTGGTTTTCCCGTGCGTACCGGCGACGCACAGCGCATTTTTGTAGGAACGCATGATAACGCCCCAAGCCTGCGCGCGCTCAAAGACGGGGATCCCGTGTGCGCGCGCCGCAGCGATTTCGGGGTTGTCGTTGTGCGCGGCGGCGGTTCGAATCAGGCAGTCCACACCGTCGACATTTTTGGCGCTGTGGCCGATGTAGACCTGAATGCCGCTTGCTATCAGTTCGTCGGTTGAGACGGAGGAATTCATATCCGAGCCGGAAATCTCAAGCCCCATTCCGCGCAGTACCAGTCCGAGCGGCCGCATGGACACGCCGCCGATGCCGACAAGGTGGATGCGCTTGCCGGGAACGAGATAGGACTCAATCGTTTTTTTTGAAGTATTCATATCATTCTCCTTAAAAAGGAACGCTGTTTTCTTCCTATTAGGTCTATCTATTAGGTCTATGCCCTAAATTCTAATTATAATACATTTCCGATCACTTTACAAGAGTAATCTTGCGCCAAGCGGGGCAAACCCGCAAATCTCCTGTCAAATGAAAATGCGGCGGCAGGTCAGGCAATTCTGCCGATTGGGGAAATTTCTTCTTTACAGAACCGGAAATATAGGGTATACTTTTAACGATTGGAAATATGCGAAATTTGCGCAAAAGGTAACGGAGAATACACAATGATTGATTTTAGTGAATATAAGGTTCGGCTTTCTGACCTGAAGCCAAAGCTCGCGGAGCTTCGCGAGAATCTGGATATTAAGGGCGCGACGGACGAGCTGGAGCGTTTGCATATGATGCAGGAGGCCCCCGGCTTTTGGGACGATCCCGAAAAGTCGCAGAAGGCGGTTCGCCGCACGCGGACGCTGGAAAACAAATGTGAAAAATTTAAAAAAATGACCGCGCAGTGGGACGACTTGATGACCATCTGCGAAATGGCGCTGGAGGAGCACGACGACTCGCTGGCCGACGAGGTGGCGGACGGCTACGCGATGCTCTCGCGGGAGATGGAAGAGGCGCGGCTGGAGACGCTCCTGACCGGTGAATACGATGCAAACAATGCAATCGTTTCCTTCCAGGCAGGCGCAGGCGGCACAGAGGCACAAGATTGGGCGCAGATGCTCTACCGGATGTACACCCGCTGGGTGGAGGCGCATGGCATGGCCTATAAGATCCTTGACTATCTCGACGGCGAAGAGGCCGGAATCAAGTCCGCCAGCATCCTTGTCGAGGGGGAAAACGCATACGGCTTTCTCAAAAGCGAGAACGGCGTGCATCGGCTTGTGCGCATCTCGCCTTTCGACGCAAACGCACGCCGCCAGACCTCGTTTTCTGCAGTGGAGGTGATCCCGGAGATTACGGACGATACAAACGACGTGGAAATTCGCCCGGAGGACATCGAAATGCAGGTCTACCGCTCGTCCGGCGCAGGCGGTCAGCATATCAATAAAACCTCCTCGGCGGTTCGCCTGATTCACAAGCCGACCGGCATTGTCGTTGCCTGCCAGACGCAGCGCGACCAATTCCAAAACAAGGAAACCTGCATGCGGATGCTGCGCTCCAAGCTGATTGAGATCAAGGAGCGGGAGCATCTTGACAAAATCTCCGATATTAAGGGCGTCCAGCAGAAAATCGAATGGGGCAGCCAGATTCGGAACTATGTCTTCATGCCCTATACGCTTGCGAAGGACACGAGAACCGGCTATGAAATGACAAACATTCAGGCCGTGATGGACGGGGATTTGGACGGCTTTATCAATGCCTATCTGACCCTGCTGGCAACCGGCAACAAAGCCGCAAAATAATTCTCGATTTTTCAAAATATTTCTTGAAAATATGCGGATCTTATGCTAAGATAGTTAAGCTGTCTGTACATTATGTCCGTCATGGATTGCATATCGGCCTGCCGTCAGCCGAAAGAGCGGCATTATTTGGAGGTAAAAATGGATACTTTAAGAATCATTCTCACCATCGTACAGGTTATTTCCGCGATCGTTCTGACGCTTGTCGTCACCTTCCAGTCCGGTAAGGAAGAAGGCCTGAGCAGCGCAATCGGCGGCGGCTCCGACTCTTACCTTGGCAAAAACGGCGCGAATACCCGGGATGCAAAGCTCGCTCGTATGACCAAGTGGGTCGCTGCGGTGTTCCTTGTCCTGACGCTCGTCATCGTGATTCTGCAGACTGCTGCACATTAATCAATCATTGGAAACAGTAAGCTGTCCCGACGCAGTTCGGGACAGCTTTTTTATCTCTGTTCCCTGATAGTAATATCGAAGGATCTCTTCGCAGTCTGCGCCCTCTTGCGCGCGCGCATTGGCGCCGTATTGGCTCAGGCCGACCCGGTGGCCGTTTCCGCGCGTTTCAAAGCGGGCGACGCCGTCTGCCAGCGTCAGCACGAAGCGCGTGGAGCGAAGGGAAAACAGCTTGCGAAGCTCTTTGCCGGTAAAGGCTTCCCCGCCGATTTCAATGGTTTCCACGCCGTCACCCGCAGTTCGCGTTACCGCGCCGACGGCGTCTGCACGGGACACGTCCAGCGTAAACGCAGGGCGGATCGTGCGCAGATTCTCCACAAATTCCGACACGGGAAGCTCCAGCGTTTCGCTGTAGCGCAGCGCAGCTTCCTCTCCTGGGCTATCTACCGCCTGCAGATAGGGAATATCGCCGCCCCAGACGGCGGCCGCGGCCTCCGTCCTTCCGCCGGAGCAGGAGAAAAAGGTCGCATCGATCAAATCTCCGGCGTAGGTTACGACTTTGCCGTCCGTTTCCGTCACCGCCTGATGCAGCCGGTCATAATACTGCTCTCCCTGCGCGCCGACCTTTTGCAGGTACATTTCGCGCGACAGGTATCCCTGACAGCAGGAGGAGCAGGTGCAGACGGCGGCGCTGCCATGCTTGCCCGCCTGTAGCTGACGGAGCGTAAAGGTGCGCGAAGCGATCGCTTGTGCCTTCAGCGCCTCCAGCTCAAAGCTTGCGGGCATTTCCGCACACAGCACGCCGGTCAAATAATCCTCCATGGAGATTTGCTGCTCATCATCGTCAAACAGCACGGTCAAAAGCGTATTTCGGTCCGTCTGCTCGACCTCCGCCGCAGCTTGGATGCTGTCGGGCTGCTTGGTCGTCGCCTCTTCTCCTCGCACGGTCGCCTCGACGGCCGTGTCGGCGAAAAGAAAGGCGAGCGTCACGCTGAACGCTGCGGCCAGTACCCCTGCACAGAATGCTTGTCTCATTGGTATCATCTCCTTCTTCAGCAGACTATGCGTTCCGCAGCCGGAATATGCAGACGCAGAAGCTCCGAAGAAGCGCGCCGCCAGACTGCGCCGCATATGGTCAAGGCGGAAACGTGGCTGCGGCGGCCGGAGGACTGCCGCCGACTGCTTGACAGAAGGACGGGGAAGCCGCTATAATGCGAGCAGAGAGCGACGGCCGCGGACTTCTGCGCAGAAGCGGGAACTGGCCGCGCACGGCGGAAACGGCCTTTGATAGCGCTGCGCAGAAGGCCAGAGCAGGAGAAGGGAGCGAGGGAAATGGTATGGATCGTATGTGCGGATAATCGGGACGGCATTTTGTTTAACGGCCGCAGATTGAGCCGGGATCGCGCAGTCTGCACGGATATTCTGCGGCTTGCGGCGGGCAGGGCGCTCTGGATGAATGCCTACTCGGCAAAGCTTTTCCCCACTGCGGAGAACCTTCATATTTCGGAAGCCCCTGCGCAATGCGCCGGTGCAGACGAGCTTTGCTTTTTTGAAAATACGACGCCGGAGGGGGAAGCGGACACGCTGGTCGTTTATCGCTGGAATCGGGACTACCCGGCTGACCGTTACTTATCGCTGACGGGCTGGCGGCGAACCGACGCGGAGGATTTCCAAGGCTACTCGCACGAGCGAATTACAAGGGAGGTCTATAAACGGTGAGAAGATTTTTCGCGCTGTGGCTGGCGCTTATCTGTCTGCTCCTTGCCCTTGGCGGATGCGGATTCGATGCGCAGACAGATCGGGACGCTGCGCAAATAACACGGGAGGCGATCCCGGACTATTCCGGTGCGGCCTATGTGGAAGTGGAGGGAGGCGTGCCGCGCCTTCAAGCGGAGGATTTTTCGGGCGAATCCTTTGAGACCTACAGTTCGCTCGATTCCCTGGGTCGCTGCGGCACAGCGTACGCCTGCGTCGGTCTGGATCTGATGCCAACGGAAAAGCGCGGCTCCATCGGAAGCGTGAAGCCATCCGGCTGGCAGACGGCAAAGTACGATTGCGTGGAGGGAAGGTATCTGTATAACCGCTGCCATTTGATCGGCTATCAGCTGAGCGGAGAGAATGCCAACGCGCGCAACCTGATTACCGGCACGAGATACCTGAACACGCAGGGCATGCTGCCCTTTGAGAATATGGTCGCGGACTACGTCAAGGAAACGGAGAACCATGTGCTTTACCGTGTGACGCCGGTGTTTTACGAGCAGGAGCTGGTGGCGCGCGGCGTTTTGATGGAGGGCTGGTCCGTGGAGGACGAGGGCGAAGGTATCTGCTTTTTTGTCTACGCCTACAATGTCCAGCCGGGCATCGAGATCGACTATGCCACTGGGGAAAGCCGCCTGAAATCACAGACGGGCGAGACGGAGCATTATATTTTGAATACCAATACCCGCAAATTTCATAAGCCGGAGTGCGCGTCGGCGGCAAGCATTCAGCCAGACAACCGGCAGGAGTACGAAGGCAGCCGGGAGCAGCTGATTCAACAGGGCTATCAGCCGTGCGGAAGCTGCAGACCATAAAAGAAAGACGCCTCGAGCGGAAAGGCTCGAGGCGCTTCATAAAAGGAATAGAAAAAGAGGAATAAAAATGAAAAAACAACTTCTTATGCACATCCTTATTCTATGCGAAAGATATTAAGAAAGTAAGCGAAAAGATTTTAAGTTTTTATTAAGTTTTTCGCTGCTTCGCAGGTTTTTTCTGATGCGAATGTTGACAAAACGGACTTTTGTGGTAAAATAGTGACGAATAGCGTAAACGCATTGAGGAAACCAGCAAAGCGGCAGGCCGCGCAGAGAGCGGGGGAAGGGTGAAAGCCCCGCCGGACGGCGCTTTGCAGCCACTTCCGAGCGGCCCGCGACGAGCGGGATGGGTGCTCCCATTACAGAGCGGCTAAGATGCGCTTCCTTGCGCAATTAGGGTGGTACCGTGGAGAAATGCTTCGCCCCTAAGTGTGGGCGAGGTGTATTTTTTTACTGTGCGGGCGCATAGAGGACGGACAATGCGCCGCTGTCTGCGTTTCCCGTTAATTACGAATTGAAAAGAGGAATCATAATGGCACACAAGAATTATGGCTTAAATGAACTGCGCGAAATGTTTCTGCACTATTTTGAAACGAAGGGGCATCTTCGCCTGCCGAGCTTCCCGCTGATCCCGCAGAATGATAAGTCGCTTCTGCTGATCAATGCGGGCATGGCACCGATGAAGCCCTGGTTTAAGGGCGAGGAGGAACCGCCGCGCCGCCGTGTCTGCACCTGCCAGAAGTGCATCCGCACGCCGGATATCGACAACATCGGAAAAACGGATCGCCACGGCACCTATTTTGAAATGCTGGGCAACTTCTCCTTCGGCGACTATTTTAAGAAGGAAGCCATTGCCTACTGCTGGGAATTCCTGACCAGTCCGGACTGGGTCGGCTTGGAGCCGGATCGCCTGTACCCCTCCGTCTATATCGACGACGACGAGGCGTTTGAGATCTGGAATAAGGACATCGGCATCGCGGCGGATCGCATCTCCCGCTTCGGCAAAGAGGATAACTTCTGGGAGCATGGCTCCGGCCCGTGCGGCCCCTGCTCGGAGGTCTATTATGACCGCGGCGTGGAGCACGGCTGCGGCAAGCCGGACTGCAAGGTCGGCTGCGACTGCGACCGCTTTATCGAGGTCTGGAACAATGTGTTCTCCCAGTTTGATAACGACGGCCATAACCACTATACGGAGCTGAAACAGAAGAATATCGATACCGGTATGGGACTTGAGCGTCTGGCCTGCGTCTGCCAGAATGTCGGTTCGCTGTTCGATGTGGATACGGTACGCAATATCACGAGCAAGGTCTCGGAGCTGGTCGGCGTGAACTATCACGACGATGCGCAGAAGGACGTTTCGCTTCGCATCATTACCGACCATCTGCGCGCATCGACGATGATGATCTGCGACGGCGTGCTGCCCTCCAACGAGGGACGCGGCTACGTCCTGCGCCGTCTGCTGCGCCGTGCGGCGCGGCATGGCAAGCTCCTCGGCGTTAACGACCCCTTCCTTTATAAGATCGTGGATACCGTTGTGCACGAAAACGAGTGCGCTTACCCTGACCTGCGCGAAAAGCAGGACTATATTACCCGAGTGATCCGCACGGAGGAGGAAAACTTCTGCAAGACGATCGACGGCGGCATGAAAATCTATCAGGAAATGCTGCAGTCGCATAAGGAAAAGAAGGAGACGGTGTTCTCCGGCGCGGACGCTTTTAAGCTCTATGATACCTTCGGCTTCCCGGTCGACCTGACGCGTGAGATGGCGGCAGAGGAGGGAATGACGGTGGATGAAGAGAGCTTCACCGCCCTCATGAAGGAGCAGAAGCTGCGCGCGAAGGCGGCAACCAAGGCGCTTGGTGACCGCGGTTGGGCAGGCATTGCGTTTGGCAAGGAGATCCCCGCAACAGAGTTCGTGGGCTATCATGGCCTCGAGGCCGACGGAAAAATCGTGGCGATCGTTGCCGAGGACGAGCAGCAGGCCGGAATTGCCGAAGGCATGGAGGGCATCCTTGTCTTGGATAGAACGCCGCTCTATGCCGAGATGGGCGGCCAGGTCGGCGACCGCGGCAGGATCACGGCAATGGGCGCAGAGTTCCTTGTAACAGACGTGCAGAAGAACAAGGGCGGCAAATACATGCATTACGGCAAGGTCGTTTCCGGTGAGTTCAAGCTCGGCGACGAGGTGCATGCAAGCGTAGACGCGGTGCGCCGCCGCGAGATTTGCCGCGCGCATACGGCAACGCATCTTTTGCAGACCGCGCTGACCAGGGTGCTGGGAGATCATGTGCATCAGGCCGGTTCCCTTGTAGAGCCGGATCGTCTGCGCTTTGACTTTACGCATTTTGCGGCCGTTACGCCGGACGAGCTGCGGCAGATTTCTGCCTGCGTCTCCGACATGGTTCTTGAAGGCGTTCCGGTGGAGACCATGGTGCTGCCGATCGCAGAGGCAAAAAAGCTGGGCGCGACGGCACTGTTCGGCGAGAAATACGGAGAGACCGTTCGCGTTGTGAAGATGGGCGACTGCTCCATGGAATTCTGCGGCGGAACGCATCTGGATAACACGGCAAAGGTCGGCGCGTTCCGAATTGTCAGCGAAGGCTCCGTTGCTTCCGGTGTGCGCCGCATCGAGGCGATCACCGGAAAGGCGGTCATGGAGGAGATGGATCGTCTGCAGACGACGCTGTTCCGCGCGGCGGAAACGCTGAAGGCACCGAATCCGGCGGAGCTTCTGCACCGCGCCGAGGCTGTGATCGCCGAGGGCAAGGAGCTGAAGCAGCGGCTCGATGCCATGAAGGACAGACTCCTGTCCGGCGAGGTCAGCCAGATCCTCTTCTCCGGCAAGAAGGTAGCCGGTCTGGACGTTGTAACGGCGATCCGGAATAACATGGAGGCGGCGGACCTTCGAAAATTCGGAGATCTGCTGCGGGATAAAAATGATAACATCGTTGCTGTTTTGGCATCCGTGCAGGGAGAGAAGATCTCCATTCTTGCCGTCTGCGGCAAGAATGCGGTGGCGCGCGGCGTAAAGGCCGGTCTTCTTGTGAAGCAGGTTTGCTCGCTCTGCGGCGGCTCCGGCGGCGGCAAGCCGGATTCCGCGATGGGCGGCGGCAAGGATGCGCTGAAGCTGGACGACGCGATGGCGACGGTGGACGATTTTGTGCTCGCAAACGCAAAGTAACGGAGAATCTCTGAATGTATTCCCTTCGGCGGACAGCAGCGTGGTTTCTTCAGCTGTCCGGTTGGAAAAGCCGGAATCCCTGAGAAGTCGGCGCTGTCCTGCCGGGGTGATCAAATTCAGCGCTTTCTTAGAATGGTATTTTTTGATTCGGGAGGAGAATAATCATGAAAATCAAGTTTCGCTTTGGATTCAGCAGGAAAAAGGAGCAGGCGGACGACTGCGTCTTCTGCAAAATTATTAACGATGAGATCCCCTCGAAAAAGCTCTATGAGGATGAGGAATGCCTTGCCTTCTACGATATCAATCCGCTGGCAGAGAAGCATTTCCTGGTCGTTCCAAAGCGGCATATCGTTTCGGCTGCCGCGCTGGAGGAGGATGACGAAGAGCTGGTCGGGCATATTTTCGGCGTGATTGCCAAGCTGACGAAGCAGCTCGAATTTACAGACGGCTTCCGGGTCGTCACAAACTGCGGCAAAATTGCCGGGCAGACCGTTCCGCATCTGCACTTCCATGTGCTCGGCGGGCAGGAACTGGGCAGCTTCAATTGATTGAAAATGCGCAAGGGGACGACGGCGGTGACGTTGCCCCCTTTGCGTAAATCGGCGGCCTGAAAACGGGGGGACTGCAAAATGCGAAGGCTGGCAATTTGCGCGGCGGCAATGAGCGTCGCCTCGGCGCTGTGCGTGTATTTGCTTCCGCTGCGTGCAATCCCGGCGGTGGCGCTGGCGGCGCTTTTGGGGCTCCTTCTTCCCAGGCGGCTGCGCAGGACGAGGGTGTTTTGCGCGGCGCTGGCCGTAGGGCTGCTGTGGTGCTTTTTCTATGGACGCTGCCTGTCCATGCCGCAGCGTTCTCTGCCCGATGTGCCGCAGCGCATTACGGCGCAGATCGTGAACTACCCGGAAAAGACAAAGTGGGGCGTTCGCGTGGAGGCGCGGCTCACGGAGGGAAAGGGCGACACCATTCTTTTGTATCTCCATGGAGACGGGACGACTTCGCTCAAGCCGGGCGATGCGGTGACGCTTTATGCGGAGCTGACCGCGGCAAAGCAGCTGGAGGAGGCGGACAGCGCTCTGTATTATCAGGCAAAGGGCGTGCGGCTTTTAGGCTATCAGAAGGGAACCTGCTCCGTTGCCGCCTGCACCCAAACGCCGATTCGCTTTCTGCCTGCCGTTTTGGCGCATCGCTTGAGCGAGGTGGTCGGCCGCGTGTTTCCGGCCGACGTCGCGCCGTTTATGCAGGCGCTGCTCTATGGCGACCGGAGCCGAATGGACAGCCAGACGAAAAGCGCGATGTCGGTGGCGGGCGTGTCCCATGTAGTGGCGATTTCCGGTATGCACGTTTCTATTTTGACGGCGGCAATCTATTTTGTGCTGCGCCGTTTTCGCCGTGCGGCCGCATGGATTTCCATTCTGCTTGTGATCCTGTTTTCCATGATGGTCGGCGGCAGCCCTTCGGTTGTGCGTGCCGCCGTAATGCTGACGCTCCTTCTGCTGGCGCCAATTTTGAACCGGGAAAATGACGCGTATACGTCGCTGGGCGCGGCGGTGCTCCTGATTCTGCTTCAAAATCCGTGGGCGATTGCAGACGTCAGCTTTCAGCTTTCCTTCGGCGCGGTTTTGGGGATTTTTCTGTTTACGAAGCGGGTTTATCACGCTCTGCTGCGGCCGAGCGGAATGCGGCGCATGGAAAAGCTGCCGCTGTGCGGCAGGCTGCTGCGTTTTATCGTCGGCGTTGTTTCCACGACGCTTGGCGCAATGGCGCTGACGGTTCCGATCACCGCATTGCAATTCGGAACGGTATCGCTCGTTGGACTGCTGACGAACGTGTTGATCCTCTGGGCAGTCAGCCTGGCCTTTTCACTCGGCCTGTTCGTGAGTCTTTTCGCGCTCCTTCTGCCGGGCGCCGCTTCGATGCTTGCGTGGGCGGTCGCTTGGCTGCCGCGGTATGTGCTCATGGTCGTTCGGCTCCTCGCGCGAGCGCCCTGTGCCGCCGTTTCCACGCAAAATACTTGGATCGTGGGATGGCTGCTGCTTGTCTATGCGATCTTTTTCCTGCTGCTTCTGACAAAGGGGCCAAAGCGGCTGCTTCTTCCATGCTGCTGCGTTGTGCTCACACTGGCAGCCGCATTATTTTCCACGCGCTTGTCAGCGCAGCGCTGCCGCATGCGGGTGTCGCTTCTGGATGTGGGGCAGGGGCAGTGCGTCCTGCTCGAGAGCGGGAGCTTTGCCGCCATGGTGGATTGCGGCGGCAGCAGCGAGGATTATTCCGGTGAAACGGCGGCGCAGTATCTCGGCGCGGTCGGACGCGATAAGCTGAATGCGCTTATCGTTACCCATTATGATCTCGACCACATGGGCGGTGTAAGACAGCTTCTTTCCCGTGTTCGGGTTGAGAATCTGTTGATCCCGGATACCGATCCCGGCACGGAAAACCGTGCGGCGCTGGAGCGGGCGGCCGAGGAGTTCGGCGTGCCGATCACCTATGTGACGCAGGATCTGTGTATGGAGTCGCCGTATGCTGCACTGACGGTTTTTGCACCGGTCAGCCGGGCGGGAGGAAACGACTCCTGCCTGACGGCACTTTTTACACAGGCGAATTTTGACCTTTTGATCACCGGAGATTTGGATGCCGGGGGCGAATATCGGCTCGCGACGACCAAGGAGCTGCCGGAGGCCGAGGTGCTGATCGCGGGACACCACGGGGCGAAGACCTCAACCTCTGCCGCCCTGCTGCAAAGAACAAGACCGGAGATCGTCCTGATCTCCGTTGGAGAAAACCGCTACGGCCATCCTGCCGACGAGGTGCTTGCGCGCATCGGGCAGAGCGGTGCGGCCTATTGCCGCACGGATGAAAGCGGTACCATTGTCATTCGGAGGTGAAGCCATGGCTGCAAAAAAGGAACAGACAGCACTGCAGGAATTCAAGGCAGCGCTGAAAAGCAAGACGCTTGGCAACTTTTATGTGCTGCATGGTGAGGAAAGCTTCCTGACGGAATCCTACTTTGCACAAATAAAAAAACAAATTATAGATCCGGTTACGGAGGAGTTTAATTTCCACCGCTTTACACAGGAAAATCTGAACCTCCGGCAGTTTGCCGAATGTCTGGAAATGCTTCCTGTTATGGCGGAACGCACGCTTCTTCAGGTGGACGACGTGGATCTGTTTTCTCTTGACGAGGAGAGCAGGACAAGCTACGCCAAGCTGCTTTCCGACCTGCCGCCGGAGTGCTGCGTGGTCTTTACCTATCGCAGCGTGCCGTTTAAGCCGGATAAGCGCAAGAAGGCGCTGGCGGATGCCTTTGCCCGGGCAGTGGTGGTGGAGTTTCAGCGTCAGACGGAGCGCGACCTTGGCGTCTGGATCGCGAGACATTTTGCGGCGCAGGGCAAGGCAATTTCGCCGGAGCTTTGTCGATATCTGATTTTGCTGACCGGCGGCTCCATGACTGCAATGAGCGGGGAAATCGCCAAGATTTCCGCCTACACGAGCGGCGAGGAAATTCGAAAATCCGACATTGACGCCGTGGTGGAGCCGGTTCTGGAGGCTGTGACCTTCGATATTTCCAACGCGTTGGCTGAGGGGAACTTTGACCTTGCGCTGCGCAAGCTGCAGGAGGTTCTGGCGATGCAGGAGGAGCCGATACCGATCTTGGCTGCGGTCGGCGCGCAGATGCGCCGCCTGCACGCGGCCTGCGTCCTGCGCGACAGCGGCAAGGGCGCGGATCAGCTCGCCGGCCTGTGCGGCATTTCGGACTATCCTGCGCGGCTGACAATGAAGCAGGCGCGAGGCCTGTCCACAGAACGCTGTGCCAAGGCGCTGATTCTCTGCATGCAGGCAGATGAGCAAATAAAAAGCTCCTATGACGACGCTGTCCGCATTTTAGAGCTTCTTTTCGTGCGCTTGTCGCAGGAGGTATTTTGTGATTAAGGTACGCGAGGCCATTGTGGTGGAGGGACGCTATGACAAAAACACGCTGCGTCAGCTTGTGGACGCGCCCGTTTTTGAAACGTCCGGCTTCGGCATTCTGCGGGATCGGGAGAAGCTCAAACTTCTGCGCCGCATTGCGGAGAAGCGCGGTCTGATCATCCTGACCGATTCAGACGGCGCCGGCTTCGTGATTCGGAATTATCTCAAGGGCGCGCTGCCGAAGGAGCTTGTGAAGCACGCCTATATCCCGGATATTTTCGGCAAGGAACGCCGCAAGCGTGCGCCGGGCAAGGAAGGAAAGCTGGGCGTTGAGGGAATGCCGCAGGAGATTCTGCTGCAGGCGCTGCGGCGCTGCGGTGCGACCATGGACGAGGAAGCGGCACCTCCGCGCTGCCGGGCGATCACAAAGGCGGATCTCTGTCTTATGGGGCTGTCCGGCGGAACGCAAAGCGCGCAAAAGCGCGAGGCACTCAAAAAGCGTCTGGAGCTTCCGGAGCATCTCAGCGCGAACGGCCTTTTGGAGGTCTTGAATTTGCTGTATACGCGGGAGGAATTTCTCGCAAACTATATGGGGAAGTAGCATGATTGATATTCAGGTAAAGGATTTGGTAAAATCCTTTTCGGTCGGCGAGACGCTGCTGGACGGCCTTTCCTTTGACGTTCACGCAGGCGAGCGCGTCGGCATTATGGGACGAAACGGCTGCGGCAAGACGACGCTGTTTCGTATTTTGACGGGAGAGATCCCAAGCGATTCCGGCACGGTCTTTTTGGCACCCGGAAAAAAGGTG
Source organism: uncultured Eubacteriales bacterium (assembly GCA_902465435.1). Taxonomy (GTDB): domain Bacteria; phylum Bacillota; class Clostridia; order Oscillospirales; family Oscillospiraceae; genus CABQNH01. The sequence goes on from CABQNH010000028.1 coordinate 14,444, forward strand.
GGCTTGATCTCGCAGATCCCGCATTATCCGCCCGGCTATACGGTGGCGGACGTTTTGCAGACGGCATTTTCCGCGCTGTCCAAAATGAAGGCGCGCATGGAAGCGCTGGAGCAGGAGATGACGGCGGCCGCGACGCGCGAGCAGCTTGCGGAGTATGACCGACTGGAGACGCAGTACCGTGTCGGCGGCGGCTATGAAACGCAGGTGCAGACAGACAAGGTATGCAACGGTCTGGGAATTCCGGCCGCCATGCGGGAGCAGCTCTTTTCCGAGCTGTCCGGCGGGGAAAAGACGCGCGTGAATTTGGCAAGGCTTCTTTTGGAGCAGACGGACATTCTGCTGCTTGACGAGCCGACGAACCATCTGGATCTGCGCAGTGTCGAGTGGCTGGAGGAGTATATTCTCGGCTTCCGCGGTACGGTGCTTACCATTTCCCATGACCGGTATTTTCTGGACCGTGTTGTGGATCGGATCGTGGAGATTGTCGGCGGGAAAGCGGAGTTTTACAGCGGAAACTACTCCTTTTATTTGGAGGAGAAGCAGGCACGCTTTAATTTGCAGCTCAAGCAATACGAGCAGGAGCAGGCGAAGCTCAAGCAGCTCGGCTTCACGCTCGAACGCATGAAGGGCTGGGGCATTAATAACCGTGTGCTGTATCGCCGCGCTATGTCCATTCAGCACCGCATGGAGCGAATTGAAAAGACAGAACGCCCGACCAAGGAGCGTACGATGCGCGCGAAGTTCGGTGAGCGGGAATTTTACGGCGACGAGGTTTTGTCGATCCGTGGCCTGCAAAAGTCCTTTGGGGAGCGGACGCTGTTTTCGGACGTCAACCTGCTCGTAAAGGGCGGGGAGCGCATTGCGCTTTTGGGCGACAATGGAACGGGAAAGTCCACGCTGCTCAAAATTTTGGTCGGCGAGGAACCGGCTGCTGGAAAGGTGCGCTTCGGTCCCTCCGTGAAGCTGGGCTATCTCCCGCAGATCATTCGTTTTTCTCATCCGGAGCGTACACTTTACGACACGCTCCTTTATGAAAAAAACTACACGCCGCAGCAGGCACGCGACCGTCTGGGCGCGTTTATGTTCCGCGGCGAGGATGTGTTTAAGACGGTCGGTACGCTTTCCGGCGGCGAGCAGTCGCGGCTGCGGCTGTGTATGCTGATGGATGACAAGATCAATCTGCTGATTTTGGACGAGCCGACGAACCATCTGGACGTTGCCTCGCGGGAGTGGATCGAATGCGCCATCGACGAGTATGAGGGAACGCTCCTTTTTGTTTCGCACGATCGCTACTTTGTGGAGAAGTTTGCAACGCGTGTGTGGGAGCTGAAGGACGGAACGATCCGAGATTTCCCATGCGGCTATGCCAAATACCGTTCGATCCTTGCGCATGAGGCGGCGCAGCGCGCACCGGCTGAGAGCAAGCCCGCACAGAAGAAGGAAAAGCCAAAATCCGGCACAAAGGAGCTGGATAAGCTGGTGCGGCGTCTGGAGCGCGAGATCGACCAGATGGAGCAGCAGCTGCGGCTTCTGGATGAACAAATCGCGCAGGCCTCCAGCGACTATCAGAGGCTTGCGGAGCTTCTGCAGGAGAAGGAAGCGCAGGAGGAAGCGCTTGCGCGCCGAATGGAGCAGTGGGAGGAAGCTGCCTCCCAAATGGAATCAAATACCGTATAAACGATAGAGGAGATGGAACACAATGAGTGAAGCATGTAGCGGAAATTGCTCGAGCTGTGGAGAAAGCTGCGGCGAGCGCAAGGCGGAAAGTCTGCTGGCGGCGGCCAACCCGAAGTCCAATGTGAAGAAGATGATCGCGGTCGTTTCCGGCAAGGGCGGCGTCGGCAAGTCCACGGTGACGGCGCTTCTGGCAAGTGCCATGCGCAAGCGCGGGCATAGCGTCGGCATTCTGGACGCGGATATCACAGGGCCGTCCATCCCGAAGGCCTTTGGCGTCCGGGAATGCGAGGGCAGTGATGATACCGGCCTTTACCCGGCGAAAACGGAAAACGGCATGAAGATCATGTCCGTCAATCTGCTTTTGGACAATGAGAATGATCCGGTTCTGTGGCGCGGCCCGATTCTTGCGGGCGCAGTCAAGCAGTTCTGGACGGATGTCGCCTGGGGGGATGTGGATTATCTCTTCGTGGATATGCCGCCCGGAACGGGCGATGTACCGCTGACGGTATTCCAATCCCTGCCGATCGACGGGATCGTGATCGTCACGACGCCGCAGGATCTTGTGTCTATGATCGTCGGCAAGGCGGTGCGTATGGCGCAGATGATGAAGATCCCGGTCTATGGCCTGATTGAAAACTACGCGTATCTCAATTGCCCGGATTGCGGCAGACGAATCGAGGTATTCGGAAAGAGCCATGTCGGCGAGATCGCGGAGCGCTTCGCGCTTCCGGTGCTTGCCCGGCTTCCGATCGATCCTGCCGTTGCGGAGGCGATCGACGCGGGGAAGGCGGAGACGCTGCGCGTGGAGGCGCTGGCGGGTGCGCTGGATAAGATAGAATAGGAAAAAGGAACCCCCTGAGTTGATTCTTCGCCGTTCAGGCCGGCGGATCGATTCAGGGGATTCTGTCATTTCTGCCAATTGATTTTGGAAATGAAACGCCGTGTGACGAATCCTATCTTTGCGATTCGTCACACGGCGTTTTGCGAAGCGCTTAGCCTGCCGATTCCCGATACTCCGGCACAAGCGGCGCGCCCAACGACCAGAGATCGGTATTCTCATCATAGTAGCAGAAAAAGGCACAGCTTGCGCTGAGGTTTACGGCGATCTCGTAGGTGATGCCGTCGCTGAGTGTAAGACGGTAGATCCTGTAATCCAAACCGTTCAGAATAACGCTGTCCATCAGCTCCGGCTGCATGGCCGCAGGGTCGGCGGTGGTGTGCAGATAGTTTTCCTCCACAGCCGCGAAGACCTGCGCGAACTGCGCATCGTCTGCCGTCAGGCAGAGATTCAGGGTGTCCGGCGTGCCGTAGCGGCCATTGTAGGAAAAGTCATAAACAAGGCAGTTGCCGTTTTCCGCGCGAAGCGAGAGCCGATAGCGAGCCGCGCCTTCCGGGATGAAGATGGGAAAACGATAATAGCTGGAGGTATCACTGACAATCGAAAATACGGCATTGGAATCCGGCAGCCCCTCCTCATCCAGACGGTAAAGGGTAACACGCATTCCGGCATAGTGCGGGACAAAGCAAACGGTAAGCTCAGGGTCAGTTTCTCCGGTGGACAGTGTCTGCGCGCGATCCACGTCAAGGGAATCCGCCGCGCCGCCAAAGTAGAGCGTGCCGAACGCTGCCGCCGCTTCTGCGGGGCCGTCGAAGTTTTGATTCAGCTGGCCCCGGAAATCGAAGGAGATCGGCTCGGAGAAGCCCTCGAGCGGCTCACCGGCGCAGGTCAACCGAATGGAGCGCAGACAGTAGCTGTCATACATGGGCGATAAAAGATTCGCGACTAGGATGCAGCGATCGGCAGCTGCGGCATTCCGGTATGCTTCGCCAAAGGCTGCGGAGACGTCCATGCTGGCCTCTAAGTATTTGTCCGACATCGGCGTGTCTGCCGTGATTTCCGCATCGCCGCGGCGGAAACTCAGAATCCTTGTCCCATCCGGGAGTGCGGCGCGCTGGATCAGAAGGTCGACAAGCGCCTGCGGTTCGCCGGAGAATGTAACGTCCTCCACATGGCAATCCAGGACGGGGGAGATTGCGCGATTTTCCCAGAAGAACAGCTGGGCGCTTCGCTTCTCCGGATTTGCGGCAGGCGCCGTCGCGGAGACAGACGGTGTGGATTTCGACGCAGACGGGACGACTTGCGTCGGCGCAGCAGACGGCTGATTGCCCTTGCCGCACGCAGTAAGCAGAAGGAGGGCAAGCAACAAAACCAAGATTCGTATTTTCATAACGTTCTCCTTTGTTTTTTCTGTTCCGCCATCCAATCCATTTCATGAGATCGGCGGGTTTTAAGAAGCCCGCGCCCGCGTAAATACAGAAATACGGTGAGCGCGAGCTTCAAAAAAGGTTAAATTTCAAGCCGTTTCGATTCCGATTCTTTGAAAAAGTGAAACCAAACGACACAATAGAAAATAAGGAAATGCTTTGCAGGAAGGTGACAGGATAAGCCCTCCGTGCGGCGCTGCTGCTTTCAAAAGGAGCGCTGCAAAGAAAGTGTTTGCCGTGCGTCACAAGCCGTGCGGCGGTTTACCAATCGAGGAGAGCTACAGCGGCTGCTGCGGTCTGACTGTCTGTCGCTTTCCGCCCGTTGCCGCGACCCCATAAGCCAAGATAAATGGTTCCCAAGAGGATCAGCGCAATCGCAAACAGCACGGCGAGCAGAATGGCACCGGTCTTTTTTCGTTTCATAGGCTGCCTCTCCGATTAAAACGCCCAGTTGCCGTCCCGGAAAATCGGAACAACCTTGCCGTCACGGCAGGTGGCGTCAATGCTAAGATCCTTTGAGCCGATCATGAAGTCCTCATGGATCATGGAGTCGTTGATGCCGAGCTTGCGGCACTCCTCAAGACTGTATTTCTCAAAATCGCGGATCGTATCGGCAAAGCCCATGCCGAGCGCCAGATGACAGGCGGCGTTTTCGTCGAACAGCGTGTTATAGAACAGAATTTCAGAGTTGCGGATGGGCGAATCATAGGGGACAAGAGCGCATTCACCCAGATAGCAGCTGCCCTCGTCCATGGTAATGAGCTTGGTCAGCAGCTCTTCGTTTTTCTCTGCGTGCCATTCGACAGCCTTACCGTTTTCAAAGCGAATGGAGAAGTTGTCAATAAGCTGTCCCTGATAGGAAAGCGGCTTTGTCGAGTAGACAATCCCCTCGGCCTTGCCCTTCATCGGCGAGATGAAGCACTCCTCGGACGGAATATTCGGGTTAAAGTAAATGCCCTGCAGGCTGTCCTCGCCGCCGCCCTTGAACATAGCTTCAGGAATCATGCCGACGGTAAAATCCGTGCCGTTGGAGCTTTTATAATGCAGGCTTTCAATGCTGAGACGGTTGAGATAATCACAGCGGTTTAGAAGGTCCTCGTTGTGCTCCTTCCAAGCCTGCTCGGGATCGTCTGTGACGCGGGAGGTATAGAGAATCGCTTCCCAAAGCTTTTCCATAGCCTTTCCCTTGGGCAGATCAGGGAATACCTTCTTTGCCCAGGCTGCGCCGGGGACGGCCGCGATGCACCACTGATATTTGTTCTCAATTTGGTCGCGATAGGGCTTGATGACCTTATACTTTGCCCGCTGCGCCTTTGCCATTTTCTCTTGATTGACGCCCTTGAGGCCGTCCGGATCCTCGGAAATCAGGTAAATGCGGCAGGGGATTTCCTCAACATAGTGCTTCCAGCGAGCTTCTTCCCAGTCGGCGAGCGTGCTGAGGTTCTTCAGGCTGCGGTGACGGATATGGATCTTGTCCAGCGGCTGATAGCTCCAGTCCACGATGACACGCTTTGCGCCGGCGCGGTAGCATTCCTCAACGACCATTTTTACAAACTCGGGCTGATCCAGCTCGGCAGCTACGATGACCTCTTGCCCCTTCTGCACATGAATGCCGGTGTTGGCAATCAGCTTTGCATAATTGCGTAAGACAGTTTTTTTCAAAGTTCAGTCCCTCCTGACAACAGTATCGAATAAAAAGAATACATTTGTATTTTATTAAGTGTATCACTTTCCGGAAAATAATTCAACATGGATTACGTGTTTTTCGAAAAAAACGGGGATATGGGAAAAATAGTTGCAATATGCCGCATATTTTGATAAAATAAATAAGTTATAATTACATCAGGTTTTGCAGCGAAGCCAAGAGAGGAAGCAATCTATGGAGACAGTTACATTTCGCGATTTGGGCCTGCCGGAGGAAATGCTGAAGGCGCTCGAGCAAAAGGGCTACGGTTATCCCACGCAGGTGCAGCAGGAGGCCATTCCGCCGCTGCTCGCGCAGCGGGACGTCATTGCGAAGGCGCCGACCGGCACCGGAAAGACGTTTGCCTTCGGCATCCCGATGATTTTGCATATCGACGCGCAGTCGGAGGATCTGCAGGGCTTGATTTTAGCACCGTCGCGGGAACTGGCGATCCAAATCGGCGAGGAACTGCGCAGTCTTTTGACCTACTATAAGGATATCCGTGTGGCAGTGATCTACGGCGGACAAAAAATGGAGCCGCAGCTCAAGGCGCTCAAGCGGAAGCCGCAGATCGTGGTTGCAACGCCGGGACGCCTGATGGATCACTACAATCGCCATACGCTGCGGTTTGATAAGATTCAGACGGTTATTCTGGACGAAGCGGATCGTATGCTTGATATGGGCTTTTTTAAGGACGTTACGCGTATCATTGAGAAGATCAAAAACCGGAAGAACCTTGGCCTGTTTTCTGCGACGATCTCGCAGGAGGTCATGACGGTGTCATGGATGTATCAGCGCGACGAGGTGGAGATCACAGTCAAGCCGACCGCAGAGAACAAGCCGGACATCGCGCAGTACAGTTTGACAGTTTCCTCGCTGCAGAAGGAGGACGCGACGCTTCGTCTCCTGCGGACGCAGGGCTTTGAGCGTGTCATTATTTTCTGCAATACGAAGGTTATGTGCCAGCGGCTGTGCGATGATCTGAAGCGCGCAGGGATCGATGCCGACTGCCTGCACGGCGACATTCGGCAGGCAGTGCGGGAAAAGACGATGGCGACCTTCCGCAAGGGACAGCTTGCCGTGCTGGTTGCGACAGATGTTGCATCCCGCGGCATCGACGTGGATGATGTGGACTGCGTGATCAATTATGACGTGCCGGAGGAGAATGAATACTATATCCACCGCATCGGACGCACCGGGCGCGCCAAAAAGAAGGGTGTAGCCTATACCATTCTCGGGAATTTCCCGGAGAAGGCCAAGCTGGACGAAATTGCAAAGTATTCAAACTTCCGGGTGCAGCCAATGCGCTTTGATGAAAGGGACAGGTTGATCGAGGAAGAAGTCAAGCAGCCCGTCATCAGGAAACGCTACAAATGAGAAGGACGGAGGCGGGCGTAGCCTTGCTCTGTGCACGGCTTGACGACATGGATGCGCGTCCCCTGACGACGGCGCAGTATTGTGAGCTGCGCAAGCGCGCCAATGCGCTGCGCGGAACGGAACGGGAACGGGAGCTTGCGGCATCGGATTTGGTGCGGCTTGGCTATACGGAGCATGAGGCGGGACGGATTCTCTATCTGCTGTCTCGGGAAAAGCGCTTGGCTGCCTATCTGCAGGAGGCGCGGCGTGTCGGCGTCGCGCTCGTTACGCGTCTGTCTGCGCAATATCCGGCGAAGCTTGCCCGCGCGATGGGGATGCGATGCCCGCCCGTGCTGTTTTTTCGGGGAAATCCGTCGCTTTTTCAAAGCCGCTGCGTGTCGCTGGTTGGCTCCCGCAGGCTTGCCGAAGAAAATCGGGAATTCGCGGCGCGGGTCGGCACGTTGGCCGCGCGCGAGGGCTATACTCTGGTTTCCGGGAATGCAGCAGGCGCGGATCGCACGGCGCAGGAGGCGTGTCTGCGTGCCGGCGGGAGCGTGATCTGTTTTGTTGCCGACTCCCTGCAGGATGTGCGGCATCCGCAGCCCGGTGCGCGGGTACTGCTTTGCAGCGAAGCTTGCTATCATGCGGAATTCTCCGCAGCGCGGGCGCTCAGCCGCAATCACCTGATTCATGCCATGGGGGAAAAGACCCTCGTCGCGCAGACGGACTGCGGCCGCGGCGGCACATGGGCGGGAAGCTGCGACAATCTGCGCTGCGGCTACTCTCCGCTCTTTGTATTTGATGACGGCTCGCAGGGCGCTGCGGCGCTGCTTGCACGCGGCGCACAGCCGGTTCATTGTCTTCAAAGTCTTGCCGGGCTGCGGCCGGCGCAGATGTCGCTGTTTTGAAAAATGAAAAATATAAAAAAATAGTTGAAATTGGTACGCGAATGCGTTATAATCGCTTTACATGAACCAATCTTAACCTTGGAGGATAGAAAGCTATGTGTGGAATTGTTGGCTATATCGGCAAGCAGCAGGCTGCGCCGATTTTGCTTGACGGTCTTTCTAAGCTGGAATACAGAGGATATGATTCTGCCGGCGTTTGCATTTACAGCAGCGACGGCTTAAAGATTGCAAAGACGAAGGGACGCCTTCAGGTGCTGAGCGATATGATCGACGGCGGGCATGCCATTTGCGGTACGCTCGGCATCGGCCATACGAGATGGGCGACGCACGGCGCGCCTTCCAATGAGAACTCGCACCCGCATATCGGAGACGGCGGAAAAATTGCGGTGGTGCATAACGGAATTATTGAGAACTATCTGCAGCTCAAGGAGAAGCTGATTGCAAATGGCAAACGCTTTCAGTCTGAGACCGATACGGAGGTTGTCGCTAATCTGATCGAGTATTTCTACGAGGATTGCCATAACTTTATTGCCGCTGTGCGGCAGGCGACTGCACGGATCGAGGGAAGTTATGCGCTGGGCATCATCTGCATGGATCAGCCGGACATGATGATCGCAGTCAAGAAGGATAGCCCTTTGATTTTCGGCTTTGGCGAAGGGGAAAACTATATTGCTTCCGATGTGCCCGCTATTTTAAAGTATACGCGTGAGGTCAGCTATCTGAACGACGGCGATATGGCGGTGATTCACCGGGACAGCGTCCGATTCTTCGACGCGGCGGGCGACCCGATTGAGAAAACGCCGGAGCATATCACATGGGAGATTTCCGCGGCGGAAAAGGGCGGCTATCCGTACTTTATGATCAAGGAGATCAACGAGCAGCCGAAGGCGCTGCGCGATACCATCTCTCCGCGCATTCAGAACGGCGAAATCGTGCTGGATCAAATCACTCTGACGAAGGACTACTTGGAAAAGCTTCGGAGGATCTATGTTGTCGCCTGCGGCTCGGCGTATTACGTCGGCTGCCTTGGAAAGTATATTCTTGAAAAAACCTGCCGCATTCCGACAGAGCCGCTGCTGGCCAGCGAATTCCGGTACTCCGAGCCGATTCTTGACGAAGATACGCTGGTCGTGATTATCAGCCAATCCGGCGAAACGGCCGACACGCTTGCCGCCTTACGTGAAGCGAAGGCAAAGGGCGCACGCACGCTTGCGATTGTCAACGTTGTGGGCAGCGCGATTGCAAAGGCGGCGGATGACGTGATCTATACCTGGGCGGGGCCGGAAATCGCTGTGGCGACGACGAAGGCCTATTCCACGCAGCTTTCGGTTGTGTACCTTCTGGCCATGTATATTTCCCGTAAGCTTAGCCGCATGGACGATGCGGAGTACGCTGCCTTGCTGGAGGCTTTGCAGAATCTGCCGGAGCAGGTGGCCGCTTGCATTACCAAGGAAAATGTCGAGGAGATCCAATATTTTGCATCGAAGCACTTCTCCTGCCATGACGCGTTCTTTATTGGCCGCAATACCGACAGCGCTCTGTGCTTAGAGGGCAGCCTGAAGCTTAAGGAGATCGCCTATATCCACTCGGAGGCTTATGCAGCGGGCGAACTGAAGCACGGACCCATTTCGCTGATCGAGGACGGAACTCTGGTGGTGGCGGTCGCTACCGTAGAAGAGCTGTTTGAAAAAACAATGTCCAACGTCAAGGAGGTCAAGGCGCGCGGGGCAGATGTTCTCGGCGTGACGACGGTGGATCTGTACGACGAGCTGAAGAAGACGATCCCAAATGCTTTGCTGGTCCCGAAGACGCATCCGCTGCTTCAGCCCAGCCTTGCGATCGTTCCGCTTCAAATGTTTGCTTATTATGTCGCACTGATGCGCGGCTGCGATGTCGATAAGCCGCGGAATCTTGCAAAATCTGTTACGGTTGAGTAAAGATGCTATGGAAAGTGCCGCAGAACCTTTGTCTCTGCGGCACTTTCCATGTTGCGTTTTTTGTCGTTCGATGCTATACTACTAAGGAACCTCCGGATTCATTCCCAGCGGCGGACGGCAGGGCTTCTTTGCCAATGCGGCCGTCCATCCGGGCTGCTTTTCACAGAGGTTACCTGGTCAGCATAGCCTGACCGCTTGCGCATCGCTGCGCAGAATTGAGCGAAGCAGGGCGCCTTGGCGCGCTGCAGAAAGAAGGAAGAAGTATGATTAATGTTGTGGGTCTTGGGTATATCGGTCTGCCGACGGCGCTGATGTTTGCTTCGCACGGCGTTGCCGTTACCGGCACGGACTATAATGCGCGTTTGGTGGCAGAGCTGCAGGCCGGCCATACGACCTTTAAGGAAAAAGGACTGGACGAGCTGTTTGCAGCCGCCGTGCAGGCGGGCATTCATTTCTCCAATGCTTACCTTAAAACGGAAATGTATATTGTCGCCGTGCCGACGCCCTATGATAAAGAGACGAAGAAAATCGATCCCTGCTATGTGGTCGGTGCGGTGGAGAATGTGCTGCAGGTCTGCCCGAAGGGCGCAATTGTGGTGATTGAGTCCACCGTTTCTCCCGGTACGATCGATCGTTTCGTGCGCCCGATTGTGGCAAAGCACGGATTTACCATCGGGGAGGATATCCACCTTGTGCATGCACCGGAGCGGATCATTCCCGGCAATATGGTCTATGAATTGCAGCATAACAGCCGAACGATCGGCGCGGACAGCCGTGAGATCGGCGAGAAGGTCAAGTCGCTCTATGCATCTTTCTGCCAGGGCGAGATCGTTGTGACGGATATCCGCACGGCGGAGATGACCAAGGTCGTGGAGAATACCTTCCGCGATATCAACATTGCCTATGCAAACGAGCTTGCGAAAATCTGCCGCAGCGATAATATGGACGTTTACGAGATTATCCGTATTGCGAACAAGCATCCGCGTGTAAATATTCTAAACCCCGGCCCCGGTGTCGGCGGCCATTGCATTTCTGTCGATCCCTGGTTTCTGGTTGGGGATTACCCGGAGCTTGCCAAGCTGATTAAAACGGCGCGTACCATTAACGACTCTATGCCGGATTATGTGCTGGATCGTATTTTGGAGCTGCAAAGGACATATGGCATCGTGTCGTTGTCCCGTGTCGGCATCTACGGCCTGACCTATAAGGAGAATGTTGACGATGTACGCGAGAGCCCGACGATGCAGCTTTTGGAGTTCCTGAAGGCGCGCGGTCTGGACGGTCAGGTCAAGCTGTACGATCCTTATATTTCGCAGGACATGGTACCGAATCAGTTGCATGATCTGGATGAATTCCTGCAGCAGGTCGATATGGTGGTTGTCATGGTCGGTCACAATGAGATTCGTGAGCAGATGGAAAAGCTGCGCGGTAAGGTCGTGTTTGACACGCGCAGAATCTGCACATTGGAAGGAACGGAATATCTTTAATGCAGTATTTTTCACCGGAAACCATAGATTTCCTTTGGGGAATTCGTTTCAACAACGAGCGAAACTGGTTTGAGGCGCATAAGGAGCAATATAAGCGGACGCTGTATGAGCCGATGAAGGCGCTCGGCACGGCGCTGTTTGCGCCGTTTGCAAAATCACCGGAGCTGATTTTGAAGGTTTCCCGCATCTACCGTGACGCGCGCCTGCACCATCCGCTGCCATATAAGGAGAGTCTTTGGCTCTGCATCCGGAAAGAAGCAGACTGGTGGAGCGAGCAGCCGTCTCTATTCTTTGAGTTGACGCCGGAGCGCTATAGCTACGGTTTCCTGCTTTGGGGGCCGAAGCCGAATACGATGGAGCGCTTCCGCACTGAGATCGCTGCGAAACCGGACTGGTTTCTTTCTCTTGCTGAGCAGATTGAGCGGCAGGACGGCATTACAATCGGCGGCATGACTTATAAGCGTCCGAAACCATGTCCGGATGTCCGCATAGAGCGCTTTTTTCGCCTGAAAAATATCACGGCATATCGGGAGTGCCCGATCGACGAGGTACTATTCTCTGATGCACTCGAAGCGCGTGTTGCGGACCTGTTTTCCGGGCTGCGGCCGCTCTGGGACTTCCTGCTTAGCTGCACGGAGCAGCAGGAGCGGTAGGGAAGCGAAGGTTCCATTTTGAAGAAGTAGAAAATGGTTTTCAAACATTTGTCCCGGCGCGGCCCAAAGCCGCGCCGGGACAGTTTGCTCTTGGTGCAATTCAACTTATTGGTGCAATCCATGCAATCAATTCTTGTAATCATGTAATAAATTCAAATAATTAATTCAAACCATTCAAAGGCGCAGCCGACGGATTTTTATCCGAAGGCTGCGCCTTTGCTTCTTGGTTTT
>CABQNH010000029.1 GCA_902465435.1 uncultured Eubacteriales bacterium
AATAAAAACAGACGAACCCCGAACCCTTGATTTTTCAGGGGTTCGGGGTTTTCTTGTTACTAATGTGTGCATAGTTCAGCGTTCAGCGGCCTAAAATGTTCACAGGTTTGAACCCTATGGGATCAGTTCCACGGTGGCCTTCAGTTCGTCCAAAGTCTTGTGATTATAGACCCGGTTTCCCGTGTCCGTGGACACATGACCCATGAGCAAATCAATACATTTCCGGTTGGCCCCGGCGCTATCCAATTTGGTTTCAAAGGTGTGGCGGCATTCGTGCGGGGTATGGTTCACCATTGGAGTATGGTTGGCTGGTGTGATGCCAACCCCAAAAAGCGCAAGACAAAATCCGGAATCCGGCGCTTCATCAACAACTGGCTTGCCGGGGAGCAGGATAAGGGCGGCAGATACCGGGGCGGCAACGCTCCCCACGCCGGTGGGAGCGGGAACATTTTCGCGGACATTATGGAGGGCAGCGGCTATGAACCGAAGTGAAACTTCTGCGATCCTGACCATTCTGAAAACTGCCTATCCACAGTTTTACCGCGGCATCGACGTCAAGGAGGCGGAGCGCACGGTCAGCCTCTGGCACGAAATGTTCAAGGATGATCCCGTCGATGTGGTGGCTGTTGCAGTTAAGGCCATGATTGCCTCCCGGACAAACACCTTTCCCCCGAACATTGGTGAGATCAAAGAAGAAATCGCCAAAATGCGCTCACCAAACGAAATGACCGCCATCAAAGCGTGGGGGCTGGTGGCAGCAGCCACCAGAAACAGCCTGTACAACGCGCAGGCCGAGTTTGACAGGCTGCCGCCCACGGTGCAGCGGTTGGTCGGATCGCCTCTGCAGCTCCGAGAGTGGGCAACAATGGACGCAGATACGGTATACGTCACCATCGCGGTGTCGGCCATGTTTGCCTTTGCATTGTGCTTCGGCTATCATCTCGACCTTATGGCTGCGCTCGGCATTGTGCCGCGGGCCAGCATCCTCGGAACGATTCTGACCGGACTTACCTTAATGGGAGGCAGTTCGGCAGTTGCAGAGCTGATTGCAAGGATCAAAGGGAATATCTAATATTTACTGACAGAGGCCCCTCTTTCGGACGGAGAAACCATCCGAAGGAGGGGCCTCTTTTTTGTTATATGGGCAAGAGCCGTTTTGCGGGCCTACAGCATGATTTTGCACTTGACCTGTTTCTATATGCCCATATTGGTAAACGCCAGTTGCAATACCAGCCACGAAGCAGCACGGCCCTTAAAACGGCCAAGTATCACGCTCCGGCACAAATTCGACGATCACATTGCTTTCAATCAGCTTTGCGATGTTCTCAAGGTACTGATTGAGCTCTGCGGTTGTCATTTCGTCCAAGTCCTCACTTCCTTTCGAAGAGGTTTCCCTCTGCCTTACGAGTATATAATACACTATATTGATGTACTTATCAATAGCTAGAGTAAACTTTTTTGATTATTTTTTCACAGCAACGGTTGACAAGTTTTCTGAAATGATGTACTATAATGGCTGAAAGGGGATGATATGGTGTCCGTATCTGATAAGGTCAAGGCTGTGCTTGCGTTAAGCGGAAAAAAGCAGGTCGAACTTGCTGAGTATATCGGAACAAGCAAGCAGGTGCTGAGTAACAAAATGGCAAGGGATAGTTGGTCTGGGCGTGACTTGGCTACCGTGGCCGAATTCTGCGGAGGAAAACTTGCTTTCGTGCTTCCCAGTGGCCAGCAAATAACGATTGAAAAAGAGGAACGCCCGGACGCTTGAGAGCATCCGGGCGTTTTGGAGTATTCCTACTTATGTATGCTTGTGCGGAGCACCGGTTCGGGTTCGCGTGTGAGGCTCGTTGTCCGGGACGCGAATTATTAGGTCGGATAAATCGCAGCCCAAAGCCTCGCATATCAGATCCAGATGCTCCAAATTGACCCTGTCGGCAAGCTCGTGGCACAGATCGTTGATTGTTGACGGTCTGATGCCGGTTGCGCGTGCAAGGTCTGCTTGCGTCCAGCGCCTTTCGCCTAGGCGTGTGGAAAGTAAAATCCTAATCATAGCCATGCTCCTTTGTGATAAATTCTAACAGTAATTTTAGAATTTCGCATGGAATTGTTAGGAAATAACCGATTACGTTATGAAAATGGCGTTCTGTCATGGCGCTAGCCCGAAGAATGCAAAAACTCCATTACAGAAATACAACTGCAAAAAAGCAGTGCAGTGTTCAAATCTGCGTAATCTGGAAGGGTAGATCAAAAAAGATACCGGACATTTACAGGTATTCTACCGTACCTTTGCGCTCTCCGCGGTCCTTGACGTTGGAGCCGGGATATCCAAAGAAAGCCGCGGCGTAGAGAACGTATCCTTCCGGGATCAGCTCTGCGCCGAGGGCGGGGTCGTGTCGAAACAGATCCTTCACCGTTGCGTGATCCCACCCACTCATGATTCCAAGAGAAGCTGCCGCAATGAACATGTTCTCCATTGCCAGACAACTGTCCTCGAAAGAAGTCCCACCCTCCTTGGCGGAGACGAGGATCATTACAGGAGCGTTTCGCATGGGGTCGCCCATCGCCGCCGCGATGTGCTGCGGAATACCTGGTGGCAGGGGAAGACTCCTGCGGGCTGCGCCGAAGCGCTCCAGCATCTGCTGGCTTCTAATCACGGTAATGTGCCAGGGCTGGCGGTTCATTCCCGTGGGGGCGTATAACCCGGCGGTCACGATGGTTTCCAACGCCTCATCGCCGATGGGTCTGCTGTCAAACACCTTATAGCTTCTGCGCGTCAGAATGCTCTCAATGGTTTCGTTGTGGATCATAGTGCCCCTCCTTCACGATTTCTATCTTTCATCATATCATAAGATCAACAGGATTTCAAGAAGACAACCCAGTCTGTTTTCGGATCAACAACCCAGTCTGTTTTCGGATCAGACTGGGTTTGTAATTGTTATGGTGGGAGAGGTTGGAGTTGAGCCAACGCAGACGACTAGAATTGTAAAGTAACCTGTGGTCTAATTCTTTCCGTTTGAGTTCTTGCTGATCAGAGATTGCTTTTCCTTTCTGGACATTCGCTTGATATGCCATTCCCGGCTGAGTGCTTCGTGCCGATTTTCATATTCTTCGTGATATACCAGTTCGGCAGGCAGGCGGGAACAGGTATATTTTGCACCGTTCCCGCTGTTGTGCGCTTTCAGACGTGCGTTCAAGTCTGTCGTCCAGCCACAGTACAGCGTACCATCCGCGCAGCGGAGCAGATAAACGTAGTTCATGTTTTTTATCACCAAGTCTTTGTCAAGTATCGCACAGGAACCTCTTTGGTGAGCCAAACGCCGTTGACGGAACGGTAGAAGGTGTAGCCGTCAACTGCCATCTGACCGGAATGCACTTGGTAGATCCGTGGCTTTCCGTGCCGAGCTCCAACCTTTACGGCAGTTCCGTAATCGCCGGAAAGATGCACATACAGGCGCGTCTTCGGGATCAATCCCTGGGCGTCGATGGAGGCAACATACTTTTCGCCGGTTCCATGATACAGAAGCTCCGGCGGCATCACCGCCTCCAGCTCCACGTCCACGGGAACGGAATGCCCTTGGTTTGCACGGATTTTCGTTTTATCCTCGTTGAAGGAGTACCGCTGCTTCTCATCTGTGCGGACGATCTCCTCCAGCCCTGCCATGTCCAGCGGGTGCGTCCGGCTAACACCCGCGATCAGCTCGTCCACATTGGCCCAGCCGTGCTCATCCAACGTAATCCCGATGACCTCCGGCTTGTGTCGAAGGATCAGGGAAATGTATTTGCTTGTGCTGTTGTTTGCCATGTGATCGTCCTTTACTTGCACCACGCTTTGAAAGCGTCGAAATTCTGGCTTTCCCAATCCCGGCAGTAGATCGCAAACTCGATCACGTCAAAGCGGCGGCGGTATTCTTCCAAGGCGACAGCGTAAGCCTTTGCCACGACATTCGGATCGTTTTCAAAGGCGCCGCAGCCAAAGGCGCCGAGCACCAGGCAGTCGACGCCGTTGGCGGCCGACACGTGCAGGATATGCTTTGCTCGCTTCCCGTGCAGATCAAAGAGCTGCTGCCGGGTGATGGACGCGGCCTTGCTTGCGTCCGGGTTGTGGTAGTTTCCGGGGCGCTGGCGCAGGTTCGGCGCTGCGCAGGTAATGACGTCCACGGTGACGAATTGTTCCTCCGGAAGGCGCTGCGGGATGCTCTCGTCTGTTTTGCAAATCACCACTTCCGGCGAATAGATGCAGACGTCCGTATGGAGCGGGTCGTTTGCCTCCCGATTGGGAAGATAATACTCATCCCAGAGCTTGCGCTGGTTCAGCGTCGGGTATAGAGTCGAGCAGCGGCAGAGGCTTTCCTCCTGTGCGCTGGAACCGCTCCTGACGCCGCCGCCCGGATTGGTGGCCGAGGCAAAGTTCAGAACGGCGATCTTAGCGTCCGGGCGCTCCTTGCGCAGCCGCATAGCCGCCTCGAAGGTTTTGGATTTCGTCACGGCAACGCTGCCCGCCTTCGCCGCTTCCGGCAGCTCCGGGTAGTCGTTTTCCGCATAGAGCTTAACCGCTGCCTTGCCGCGCTGCACCGCGTCCGCAAGGCGGCGGTTTTCTGTATAGTAGGCCTGCGTGTCGGCAAAGACCGCAATCAGTCGTTCCCGTCTGTCCATTGGGAGTCTCCATTCTGTTGTATCTTTTATCTCACGAACGGCGCACGATACTCCGTGTTGATTTCGCTGATTTCCTTTTCTCCGTCGATATAAGGCTGATAGATGCTCTCAATGCGGCCGCCGCCCCGGTTGTCACAGCCGGAGCAGAATTCGCAGTCCACGCCGCAGGAGCCCCACAGCGCCTGATGCACGATGCGTTCCCGTTCCTCCCGCGTGGTGTCCTTGATCAGAATCGACTTTTTCGTTTCCATCGCGCATGCTCCTCGCATCTCAATCTTTATTGAATCCGGCTGCCGATCTGCCTTGCTGCCTCCACGTCATTCATCACCGTACCGAGGTCCTTCCACTTCAGCCAGCTTTCAAAGTTTTTGTACCAATCCAGCATATGGTCGATGGTCGATCCCCCGGAAGTCATCAGCAGGGCAGTTTCCTTTGAAGCTCCGGTGCTTTGGTTCATCAGAGGTGCGTATAAACGATCTACCGCCGTCTTCAGCGTTCCCGTGATGTCCCAAAAGTATACCGGAGACGCAAATACGATCACGTCCGCTTCTCTGACAGCGGCATAGATTTTGCCCATATCGTCCTTTTGGACACAGGGCTCCACACTGCCTTTTTCCTTCCTTCGACAGCCTCCGCAGTCCAAGCATCCATGGATATTCATGGTCTGGAGGTAGAACTCAGTAATTTCGTGCCCTTCGGCTCCGGCCTTGAACGCGTTGATCATGGCTGCCGTACAGCCGTTTTTCTTTCCGGCACCGTTTAGAATCAGAATCTTTTTCATATGCTTTACTCCTTTGCGGCGGGTGGTTGTTGCTGTATAACGGGTGTTTTCTTGAGTGGATTATATCAAAACAACTGACCTTTCGCAAGGTTTTACTGGAATTCGTCCTCCAGAAGTTTCCGAACCTTCGATGCCTCGCGTTTCCGGCAGT
This sequence comes from uncultured Eubacteriales bacterium, assembly GCA_902465435.1. Classification (GTDB taxonomy): domain Bacteria; phylum Bacillota; class Clostridia; order Oscillospirales; family Oscillospiraceae; genus CABQNH01. The sequence goes on from CABQNH010000029.1 coordinate 5,586, forward strand.
GACGGTTGTACTCCAATTCTGCGAGAGTGATTTTGCTGATCAGTTCATCTGCGATCTCGTCCGGTTCGTCTTTCGTCAATCCAAACCCTGCGAAGACTTCCTCTGCGTCATGGTATTCACCCGCTTTCACTTTATCCATGGAAACTCGCAGTGATTCTTCGATCTCTGCCGTCCGTTGCTTCCACGCTTCGTGGCTCATACCAAAGAACGTCATTTCGTAAAGTATTTGTGCGAGGACTGTATCTGCGTGGTCTTTTGTAAGCTTTGATTCGGCCATGCCATAGCCCATGAGTTCTTCCCATGGGGTGAAGTTCCAAGCGTAGTCTTGGGGAAGCTCGCTTTCCAGAATATCTTTGCGCATGGAAAGAACCGCACAGACTTCGGTATGCTGGCCGTCCCTTGTCTTGGATGCAAAGAAAACACCGTCTTCCAACTGCGTCACATCCAGAGAAAGCAGATATTGGATCAGGCTGCGCAGATTTGCCTTTGCCGCTTCAATGACATCGGCAACCGTTCGGCTCTTGTCCTCTACTCGTTGCTGCCGGTTGCGTTCGTGTTAAGAACCGCTTTGTTAAGCGCATAGATTCCCGCTCCGGCCAGAATCACACCAACTGATACCAACACTGTTGCAGCCGGGGAAAACAGATGAAACTTTTCAAGTAGCGATTTTGCATAGTCCAAAATCGGGAGCTTTAGTGAAATCGTTATGAGGAAAACGGCGACAAACGCCAATTCCAGATAGACGGTAATTTGCAGAACGTCGTTTCCCCAAAAAGATTCATAGGCGCGATAGGTAGGCGACCACAGGCGCCAGGATAGGAGCAGCACGGAAGCAAGCAGGATCACCCAGCAAGAAAGGACCCTACGTTGGTTCGTTGTCAGCTTGCTCATACGACCTCCTGACGTACATAAGAAGTGCGCCCAGTGAATGCACTGATCAGATCCGGGTTCCCTCTCTTGGCTGCCAGTGCCTCAAAGTGCTGATACTGCTTCGCGTAAGCGATATTGCCCGTAAGATAATCGGCAATCTTACGCGCCGCAACGCCGTACTTGTCCTTGTCCTGGTTGTTTGCGGCAAACGCCATGTAGTAAATTGCCCGCTCAGTATCTCCCTGCTTAAAAAACTCCTCGCCAAGCTCGAGGCAGCCCTCGTAAGAGTCGTCAGACTTCAGAATCTCCTTCGGCGTTTTTTCGCAAGCATTACGATACTCGTCGATGATCTGCTGGGGAATGTCTTTTGCTCCGAGACGGATAGCGCGGTACAGATTCGCCAGGGCGGCCACATCTTCTCCGCTCTCGCGATGCTCCTCCGCCAGATAGATCGCTGTTTTCGGGTCCTTCTCAAACCAAATCCGCCCACGCTGCATCAGTTGCCGTTTTACAAGCAGCCGTTCTTCGTTGCTGATGATTTTGTAGTTTTCCATTTTAATACCCCTCCTTAGAGCTTGCGCCATTATCTGCTGTATTTTTTTTTCTTCAAATATCATCTTCCAAATCGATGATTCGGCAGTTGCCCGAGAAACAAACAGAACTCGGTACATGATTTCTTTGTTCAAGGCAGAACCCTCCATGGTTTGGATTTACAAGCCTAAAATACTATAAAACCAGGCAAATAGCGACGAACAGGAAGGTTAAATAGCCCCTTTATCAGTTTTTTTGCGCAAACACATAATGCATTCCTTGTTGCTCGTTACAGCATCAACGAACTTCCAGAGTGTAGCCTCCAGAGAACCGGAATCCCCAGAACCCATGTCGCACTTTCCCTCAGCAAAACAGCATAGATCCAACTCCGACGTGACTTCCAGTTTAATGCCGACGGGAGAAAGTTCTTCTGCAAGTCGAATAACAGTTGGCCACATTTCTGCGTAAAAGTTGCTGCACAAGAATGTCCAGATTCTGAAGCCTCCTTTTCCATCCCAAAAGAGATTAATTCGGTGGCCATTATGGAGTGTGCAAACCGTCAAGCTGCAATTGCCAACCTTCCGAATGTCAGTGCTGACAATGCGTCCACAGTCATCCTCTTCGTTGAAATTGTTTTGAGACATATTCTATATTCACCTCGGTTAATAATATCAGCAGACATCAGCAAGAAAAACGAGATTCTTCCTTGCGCAGTACAGAAGCATCGTACCAGCGGCAGAGATTTTCTGGAGCTCCTGCATTTCAAACAAACTCTTTTTATCATCAATTGTCCGGATTTGTCCAAGCGCAGTTCCGTGTCCACGATGCCGGTGGAGCGGGTGAAAGACGGATCTTCCCGAGTAGGTATTCACCGTCGTTGTATTCTGGACGCGCTCATACTGGTAAGTGGGCAGCAGCTCTATGAGTTCCTTTGTACACTCGATCTTTCCGAACAGCCTCCCTCGATAGGATTCCACGCTCCATTTTGCAGAAACGAGTTTTGCCTTGATTCCGGCGTCTTCGTCGAAATACTCCGCCATGTCGGATTCGTCCGTGGCCTGGTCGATTTCCAGCGCTTCGGAGATATCCCATTCATACTTGCGAAGGAAGATCCCATCGACGGAAGATTCGTATTCATCTCCGTCCTCATCCCTTTCCAGAAGCGTACCGACGAGGGGACAGTAGAACACCGCCTTGACCGGGCCGCTGTCGTAGAGCATTTGCCTTGCTGCGTTTACGACTTCATGCATGGAGTCGTATTGATTCCGGAGGATGTTTTGCTCCAGCGCAGGACGGATCTCCTCTCTGGCATTGTCCACGATGAAGGTCAGCAGATTGACATCTGCAAGGGCGTTCCGACCTGACAGCGTGAGAAGCAGATGCTTCCCGAGCTCGCTCTCGGAAAAGAGCTTGACCCGAACGGCATCGCCCTCCTCGTCAGACAGCGGGATTCGGTAGGGAGATTGGCGGATGCCGACGGATTGCAGCTTTTCATACAGATCGTAAATACTGCGAGGAAAGTCCAGCACCAGCGTGCTGCTGTTCTTGCTCTGGATGATTGCGTTGATATTGGATTTCATTCTGATCACCCCATTTCCTGACTGAAATCCTCTTGTAGGGAGGGTTCATGTTCGTATTGATAGACGTAATCGTCGATGGCTTCAGCGAGACTGGTCAGCTCACTGGGCTTGGGTGTGCCGTACCATTCGGTCTTGCCGTTGTAGGTCCAGATGTGTGGGACGGTATTGTTGATTGGGATGCGAAGATCCGGCCCCATAAAATCCGAAAAGTTCAAGGTCAAGGTGTCCAGAACGCCGTTCCTGCTGCTGATTGCGGAGAGCCTGATGGCATTGTAGTGTTCGCTTACGAGCGTGCTGGTGAATTCGGCTTTAATCCGAAGATCGTCGGTCAGCCTTGCGTAACACGCCCTGCCGATGTAAGTTGCCTCGAAAAAAGTATCCGTCCGATCAAGCAGATCTCACAGATGTTTTTGAAATTGATTCATGTTCTCGCCTCGCTTATTGGAAATCCATATCCTCTTGCCTGCCGAGAACGTCATCGAGTTCCATGCCGCCCGTCATAAAAACGTACCCGCCGTTGACAAATTCGCCGTGATACTCATCCTGTAGGTCGTTGCCGTAGCCGTCGTAGTCAAAGTAGTCCTCCAGCTCTGCGCTCAGCTGCAGGTATGGCTGATTGCTGATCCACTCTCTGGCCACATCCTCCCAATCGATGGCGCCGGGATAGAACTCAAAATCGTCAATGTGGTCGGCCAGCCTGGTGATCGAGGCGCTGTCATGGACGTCTGCGTAGTCCACCACAGCAGCGAGCTTCTCGGCATTCTCCATATAGGGGAAGGCGGCCGTGAGGGAATTGACAGCCTCCAGACCTTCGTTGTCCAGGATATCTCCGAAGATATTCGGCCATGGGTTTGCGTAGCGCAGAGCTTCGATCTTCAGGTTGCTGTCAGCGCCGTATTCCTCCAGCTTCAGATTTGCTGCGGCGAGCTCCCGGTCGCTCATGGGTAAGGTGAAGACTTCAACCTCCCCGTTGTGGACGCAGGAGACGACAGCTCGGATGTTGGGATCAACCTCGAACCGCCGCAGGGCGTCAGCCTTAACGTCCTCGGAAGTCTGCTGTGAGAAGACCCGTTTTGCGTCATTGAAGAATTCGTCAAGGGTTCGGTACCCATTTGCAAGCAGGCTGCACTTCAGACGCATTTGAAAGCTCCAGTTTGCCCGGTGGAGCATCTCGACGCTGCTGTTGGCATCCGCGAGCGTTCTGTTCGACGTCAGAAGGGGGAGAAGATGCACCTCCTCCGCTGTGGTCGCGTACAGCTTGACGCGGATCGGATTGCCGTCCTCGTCGGACAGCTTGATCTTGTCGCTGGTTTCCCGAATGCCGATGGAGTTGAGCTTGGTCTGCAGATCCATCATACCGGTCGGCAGGTCGACCACCAGCGTATTGTTGCAGTTGCGAATGACGGCTCCTAACATAGTGTTTCCTCCAATCTGTTTGCGTTGTAGGTTTGTGGGAAATAAAAAAGCCCCGGTCGTTTTGAAAGAATCAATCCAAAACGACCGGGGCAGGTATGAAAAAAGCAGACAACATTTTTGGAATAAACTCTCCAAAAACTTGTCTGCAGATTTCCGAAATCTTCGCTTCATTTGAGTTCGAGTCCTGATAGTAAGCGAAAAACGGGGTTTGGTATCTACGGAAAAACCATGTACTTTTTTGACCCCTGACATGCGAAAAACCCTGATAAAATCAGGGTTTTTCAGGGTGGTATCTTTTTTGATCTACCCTTCTGGTGCGCCTGAAGGGACTCGAACCCACACGTCTCTCGACACGAGAACCTAAATCTCGCATGTCTACCAATTCCATCACAGGCGCGAATGAAATTAATTGCGGCAGGAAGGCCGCTGCAAGGGCTGCCGCAGGGCCGCCGGAACGTCCGGCCACTTTTTACTATAACACAGAGTCTGCCGCCGTGTCAATCTTGCCCGAAGGATTTTCCTCGGCAGCATTTCCCCATGACCGTCCTGCGGCGAGAAGACTGCCCGCTCTGGGACGACGGCATTCTTTCTTCTTGCAAACGCGGCATTTTCTGTTATACTAAGGAAGTACGGCGCGCGCAGCATGCGCCGCGCTTTGTTTCTTCGGAAAAATTGGATGAAAAGGAGCCGCCTGTATGCAACGACACCGTCGATTCCATCTGCTGAGCCGACCGCCGATCGGCCTGCGCACGCTGAAAACCGGCCTTTCCGTTACGCTTGCGCTGCTTCTTTGCCGCGTGATTCCGGACGGTACGCCCTTCTATGCGGCGCTCGGCGCCTTGGTCGCCATGGATCGCACCTTTGCCGACTCCCTCCGTGCGAGCGCCACGCAGCTTGCCGGGCTGCTGTGCGGCAGCCTTTTCGGCTTTTTGCTGGTGCATTTCGTGCCGAATCCGTCGGCCTGGCTGATCGGGCTTGGGACGGTGCTGGTGATTACGGTCTGCAATTATGGGAGAATCCCGTTTACGACGTCGCTGTCCTGCCTGATCTTTCTCTCGATCTGCACGACACCCGGCAGCAGCACGCTCCTGTCTACGGCGCTGCGGCTGCGCGATACCTCGGTCGGGCTTCTGGTTGCGCTGGTTGTAAATGTGCTGCTTCAGCCATATAATAATACGAAAAGCATGCTGCGGCTGCTTGCCTCCGTGCCGAAGGGTGCGATTTCCTGCCTGGAGACCATTCTCCTGCGCGATTGCTATCCCGATCTGCGTGAGCTGGAGCACAGTCTGCGCAAGCTGAATCGGGAGCTGGGCGTATTCCGGCGGCAAAGTCTGCTGCGCCGAAAAACGGAGCCGCATGATCTTGCCTATATGGAGGGTTGCCTGCAGCTCGCTGAGCGTATTTTGCAGGAGCTGGAGGCCGTGTCCTGTATGGACTGCTTCGGAAATCTCGGGCTTGAGAACGCGGCGCGGCTGCGGGCGCGCGGGCTTGCCGTGCCGCAGCCGCCGGAGAAGCGGGTCTGCACGCGCCACGATACCATTGTGATGAACTATCATATCGGGAAGCTGCTGGACGCCTGCGGCTATCTGGAGGCACTTTTAAAGGAATGAATGGGGCGATTTTTCTATGACGGAGTGGATCCGAAAGCACATTTTAAAAAAGGATACGGCGGACATGGAGGATCCGGCGGTGCGCGTGGCCTGCGGCCGGCTGGCCGGCATATTCGGAATTCTGTGCAATGTCCTGCTTTTTGCCGGAAAGCTGCTGGCGGGGCTGCTGTCGGGCGCGGTTTCCATCGTGGCGGACGCGGTCAATAACCTCTCGGACGCCGGCTCCTCCGTCGTTACGCTCGTCGGCTTTCAGCTCAGTGCGCGTCCGGCCGACGAGGAGCACCCCTACGGTCACGCCCGCATCGAATATCTGGCGGGGCTTGCCGTAGAGGTCATGATTTTTTTCATCGGGCTGGAGCTGCTCAAAACCTCGGTGCGGAAGATCATCCACCCGGAGGCGGTGCATTTTTCCGTCCTGTCGGCGGTCGTCCTGCTGGTCTCGATCGCTGTTAAGCTGCTCATGGCATTGTTTTACCGAAGACTCGGGCGGGAAATGCATGCGCCTGCGCTGGCGGCCTCCGCTGCTGACAGCCGAAACGACGGAATCGCGACCGCCGCCGTGCTGGCCGCGTGTCTGTTCGGCAAATACACGGGGCTGCAGATCGACGGCTATGCGGGCCTTGCGGTCGCCGGCTTTATCCTCTGGTCCGGCGTCGGTATGGCGAAAAAGACCGTCAGCCCGCTTCTGGGCGAGGCGGCCTCGCCGGAGCTGGTTCGCACGGTGCGCGAGGAGATCCGCAGGCACAAGGAGGTTCTGGGGATGCACGACCTGATCGTGCATGACTACGGCCCCGGACGCCGCTTTGCCAGCGTGCATGTTGAGATGGACGCCAACGCGGACGTCCTGCAATGCCACGAGCTGATCGACGCAATCGAGCGGGATTTCCGCGACAAGCATCATCTGCAGATGGTCATTCACTACGACCCCATTGTGACGGACGATCCCGAGCTGTCGCATCTGCGAAAAAGGCTGGAGGAGGTGCTGGCGCAGGTCGATTCTCGGCTGTCCGTTCATGATTTCCGCATGGTGCGCGGCATCGAAAGCAGCAATGTGATCTTTGATCTCGTCGTCCCCTTTTCTCTGCGCGAGCGCAAGGCGGAGCTGCAGGCGCTGCTGGAAAAGACGCTTGCCGCAGAGGGGCATTATCGCGCCGTCATTACCTTCGACGAGGCGGCCGTTTTGGAGGACGACCCCACGCAGCCCTGAGGAATGCTGTGCATTCTGCAGACTATCAATCAAGTCCGTAATCGTCAAAACGGGAAAATCGTTCTGACGATTCCCATGCGAAAGGCCCGTCGGCCGCAATGGATCCATATCCCCGGTGCCGGGGTTCCGATCCATTGCGGCCGACGGGTCTTTTTGTCAGCGTTCTGTTTCCGGTGCGCCCTTTTTGGGCGTTTTTTGCAGGAACAGCATGGCGGCGAAGAGTGCCGTGATGCCGCCGGTAAGCTTGCCCACGATCACGGGCAGCAGCATCGAGGCGTCATAGCCCGCCGTGAAGCCGAGATGGTCGCCGAAGACAAAGGACGCAGAGACGGCAAAGGCGACGTTCAGCACCTTCCCGCGCTCGTCCATATCCTTCATCATGCCGAACATGGGAATGGAGTTGGCCAAGCTGGCGACCATCCCGGCGGCGCCGTGTTCGTTCATGCCCAAAAGCCCGCCCAGTTTATAAAGCGGCTTCCGCAGGAGCTTTGTGACGGCATAAACCAGAGGAAACGCGCCGGCAAGGACAATGGCAATGTCTCCGACGATCTCTATCCCATCCGAGATTGGCGCCATGCCCCGGATGAGGACCACGCCGGTCAGCCGCTCGACAATCGCGGCGGCAAGACCGATGGTAATCACGATCACGACCCCCCGGCCAAAAACGGAAAAGCCCTTCACCATGGCATTTTCCGCAAACAGCAGACCGAGGACGATCAAAAGCGCAAACAGCGCGATGGGGATCAAGTTTCGCAGCAGCATCCCGATCGGAAAGCCCGCGGTCAGTCCTCCAGCAAGGCAGCCGAGTGGGATCGTCACAATGCCTGCCAGAACGCCCTTGGCAAGGAAGCGGCGGTCAGATGGCTGAAGGATCCCCAGCGCGACGGGGATGGTGAAGACGATGGTCGCGCCCAGCATGGAACCGACGATCAGCCCGCCGAACTGCGCGCTTTCCGGGGTCGCGGCAAGCTCTGCCGCCAGCGGCGCGCCGCCCATATCGCAGGCGAGAATGGAGCCTGCGAACATGGCGGGGTCCGCGCCCAAAAGGCCGTAAACCGGCACCAGCACGGGCTTTAAAAGCCGCGCCAGAACCGGCGCAAGGCAAATAATGCCGATCATGGCAAGACCGAGCGAGCCGAGGGAAAGAATACCCTCCTCAAATTCCTTGCCAAGTCCCAGCCGGTTGCCGAAAATGCGGTCGAGCGCACCGAGCAGCATAAACGCCGCCATAACGGCAACGATGATTTCATGAACGGACACAGGCGACTCCTCCCATCCGAATTGGTATTAATCCAAAATGCCGACGACGGCGGTGTCGATCGGAACGCCGGGCGCGTCCAGCCGCGCTGCGCCGCCGCAGGCGAGGATCACGCGATCCCCCTTCCCCGCGCCGACAAGGTCGGCCGCGATCAGCTCGTCGCCGCCGATCTGCACGCGAAGCAGCGTCTGCCCGTTCAGCGCGGCGCATTTCTTCGTGGACCAGACTGCGCCGACGACCAGTCCCGTCCTCATGTCTCGCCCTCCAGAATTTCCCGCGCCAGCGGCGTCAGTCGGCAGCCGGGCGGCAGCGGGAGGCCGGACGCCCGAAGCCTGCGCGCCTCTGCGGCGGATATCAGCTTTCCCTGCGCGGCCGAGCCGACAAACTGAATGCCCAGCTGCTTTAGGTTCCGTTCGGCGGCGAGCAAACGGCTGTGCAGCAGGCGATTTTGTACCGGCGTTTTCCGGTGCGGTAGACCGCCCTCGTATAAATAGACGCTTTTTCCCTCAGCAAGCGCCGTATAGACCTCGTCGTAAGAAAAGTACAGGAGACTGGCCATGCTGATCGAGCCGATGACCACTGCCGAATAGCTGCCGTGGTCATAGCGGAAGCCCAGATCCGTCTGCGGCATATCGCCGATCAAAAGCGCGTTGGGGCGCTGTGTTTCCATCCGGCGCAGCACCTCGCGGGCGATTTGCTCCGTCATCTGCTCATTCATGCTCAATCATCCCCAAATCTCCCTTCCGAAAGCCGCAGGCATTCGCCTCGTCGTAATCCAGATGCACCACCGTGGAAAAATCGCGGCTGACCCGCACGACCGTATCCTCAAACACGACCGGGCGCTCCGTGAATACGCGCAGCCGAACCGTATCGCGGTCGCGCACCCCGCGCCGCTCTGCGTCCTCCGGCGTCATATGAATGTGCCGCTTCGCGACGATCACACCCTGTGAGATCGTGATTTTGCCTACATTGCCCTCCAGCGTCAGGCCGGGCGAGCCCTGCACATCGCCGCTCAGGCGAACCGGCGGCATCAGACCGAGCTGGACCGCGTCGGTCAGGGAAATTTCGACCTGTGTCTCCGGCCGCTCCGGCCCAAGCACCGCGACGCGCGCAAACGTCCCCTTCGGCCCCAGCAGCTGCACCCGCTCCCGGCAGACGAACTGCCCGGGCTGGGAAAGCGGCCGCAGCGGCGTCAGGCCGTGACCGAACAGCGCCTGCGCGTCGGCCTGCGTCAGGTGGACGTGACGCCCGGACGCCTCAATTTCCAGAAAAACATGGCTTTGCAAGTGCTCCGCAATCCGTGCGGCAAGCTCCATTTCCCTCACTCCTTTGCTTTCAGGCGAATCATCAGAATCCATAAAAGGCTGGAGAGCCGATTGAGCGCCAGAATAAGATCCTCCCGCGTCGGCAGACCGTTTCCGTCACGAAACGCGCGATAGCAGGCAAGCTCTGCCTGCCGTGTCACAGCGCGGGCGCGGTTGAGCTGCAGGAGCGTCCGGCTGTCCTCCGCCTCCGGCATAAAATGCGGCTGGCCGTAGTACTTCTGCGGGAAATGACTGCGCGCGCGCAGCTCGCTCTCCGAAAGACCGCACAGACGAAGCTCCTTAACTGGCTCATTCAGCACGTCGGCGCGCAGCAGCAGCCGCGTAAAGTCTAAAATCTCCTTCAGGTCGCGCGCCGTTTCCGTCTGCTTTTCCTCCAGCGCGGTCTTCCGGCTTAAAAGCAGCTCCGCCTCCAAAAGATCGATCTGGCCGCGAAACGCAATGCGCGGATGATCCTTGAATACCAGCGTATTGCCGCAGAGGTGCGTCATATGCTCCGGCTTTTCCGTGAGCACGGCGCCGAACAGGGTTTGATATTCTTCAGGCTTTGCCTCGGCAGCGGGCAGGATCTCAATATGCTCTGCCCGCAGCCACTCCCGCGCGGAGGGTGTCAGGCGATCCTCCTCTGAAAGGTAGAAGACCCGCCGTCCCTCCCGGTTGCGCACGTTCGCGCGCGCGGCCTGCTCGGTAAAGAGCGCCATCGCTTAGCCTTCTCCGGCGGTCAGCTCGCGCCCCTTCGGCAAAATGACCTCGACCTCGCTGTGCGGTCTGGGGATGACGTGGACGGAGATCAGCTCACCGACCTTCTCTGCCGCCGCCGCGCCCGCATCCGTCGCGGACTTGACCGCGCCGACGTCGCCGCGAACCATCACAGTCACGAGGCCGCCGCCGACCTGCTCCTTGCCCACAAGCTGCACATTGGCCGCCTTGAGCATTGCGTCGGCCGCTTCGATCGCGCCGACCAGTCCCTTTGTTTCAATCATTCCGAGTGCATTGGTATTCGTCATGGTTTTCCGCTCCTTATCCGCGTAATTTTTTCAAAATTTGCTCCGTGACGGCGTTTAAGAACGCCTCGTCCACGTTGGCTTCCTCATTAGTATGCCCTCCGCCGCCGCTTCTATCACGCGCACCCCACGCCACGCGGCGAATGTTGAGAAGATCGTAGGGGCCGATGTTATTGGACGACGAGCTGCCGCCGACCGCACCGCAGCCAAGCGTCAGCGCGGGGAAGAGATTCGTCGTCAGGCCGATGCCGCCCAGCGCCGAGGGCGTGTTGACCAGAAAGCGCGAAACCGGCACCCGGCGCGCAAAGCGCTCAATGGCAGCCTTGTCCTGCGCGTGCATGGCAAAGGTGTGGCCGCTGCCCTCCAGATGCAGCACCTCGCAGACGCGCTGCAGGATGGTGTCCTCGTCCTTTTCCGTAAAGAAGGCCAGAACAGGACAGAGCTTCTCGCGCGAATACGGCCGCGTGGGGCCTGCCTCCGTCTCTTTGGCGATCAGCACCTTTACGCCCTGTCCGACGCCGGTCACGCCCGCCATCTGCGCAATGGCGTAGGCACTTTTGCCCACGACCTTCGGGTTCATCGTTCCGTTCGGCCGCAGCAGCAGTCCTGCGATGCGCGCCGCCTCCTCCTTGTCGAGGAAATAAGCGCCCTGCCGCCGAAACTCCGCGCGCACCTCGTCCGCCATGGCCTCCTCGACGATCACGCTTTGCTCCGAGGCGCAGACCGTGCCGTTGTCAAAGGTCTTTGAGCGCAGAATGTCCGCGACGGCGCGCCTGACGTCGGCTGAGCGGTGGATATAAGCGGGGCCGTTGCCCGCGCCGACGCCGATGGCAGGTTTTCCCGAGGAATAGGCTGCGTGCACCATGGCGTAGCCGCCCGTGGCCAGGATCAGCTTGACGTCCTCGTGCCGCATCAGCTCCTCGACGGCCTCCATCGTGGGCGTCCCGATGCAGGAGATCGCGCCCTGCGGACAGCCCGCGTGCGCGGCGGCCTCCATAACGAGCGCGGCCGTGCGCGTGGAGCAGCGCACCGCGCCGGGATGCGGCGAAAAAACGATGGCATTGCCGCTTTTGAGGGAAATAATCGATTTATAGAGAATGGTGGAGGTCGGATTCGTAGACGGCACGATCCCGGCGATCACGCCGACCGGAACGCCGACGTCCCAAATCCTGTTCTCCTCGTCGCGGCGCAGGATGCCGACGGTCTTCAGATCGGCGACGGCCTCGTAGACCTGCACGGAGGCAAACAGGTTTTTCTGCTCCTTGTCGGTGGCGTTGCCGAAGCCCGTTTCCTCCGCGGCCATGCGTCCAAGCTCCGCCGCGTGCGCGCGGCCGCAGTCCGCGATTGCCTTGACGATGCGGTCGATCTGTTCCTGCTCTAAGCGCTTCAGCGTCTTTTGCGCTTCCTTTGCCGCCTGAACGAGCGCCCGCACCTGCTGCCTTGACTGTAGATCCTTATCCAATTCCAAGCTCTGTCCCTCCTATTGCTTGCGGCGTCTGCGCGACCGCGCAGACCGCCCCTGAAAATGCCTCGCAGGCGGCGAAGCATGCCGACTGACTGCCGGTTAAAAGCGCCCCGGCAAAGTTTGTTTCCGTCGGCGGCGCATAAAACTCCGCCATGCGCACGTCGGCCGCCTTCAGAGCCGCGTCCAGCGCCACGATGGCTTCCACCGGCGGCGCGATGAGGTAGGCGAGCGCCTGCCCTCTGGGAATACGCGCCAGCTTGGAAAGATAGCTTCCCGTGCTGCCGATGCAGTGCGCGAGATAGACAACGGTGTCGTCCGCGTTGGCGGAGCGGAATGCGGCGCCCGCCTGCAAAAAGCGCGCCGCTGCCAGAAGGCCGCTTCGAACCTCCGAGGGGTTTGCACCGCCCAAAATGCCGATGACCTCGCCGGCCAGCCTCGTGGAGGCATTTGCCGCGCCCGCGTAGAGACTGCGCGCGAAAACAACGTCCACGGCGGCCGCCTTTGTGGCCTCGTCGAGCGCAATATAGGTCGCGTCGTCACAGTCCGTGGAGATCAGTCCGATCGAGCGGTGGCGTCCGTCCAGCCCGAGGCTGCGGCAGAGGTCGTCATCGACATTTGCAATCGTCTGCAGCGTCAGAATCCGCACGGGCATCCGGTCACCGGTCATGCGATCCCCTCCTGCTTCAGGTCAATGCCGGATGCCTTCTGCTCCAGCATCGCGCGAAGCAGCGCCGCGATGTGCGCGCCCGCCTCGACGGCCGGCGTGCCCTGCCGGTGGATATTCGAGACGACCGTCCGCTTGGATTCGGAAATCCCGATGTGCGGCCGGTAGGCGAGATAGGCGGACATCGACTCCGCCGTGACCAGCCCCGGCCGTTCGCCTACAAGCAGGCAGGCCGCGTCGCAGCCCGACAGCTCGCCGATCGGATCCATGGCGCCGACGCGGCAGAATTGAATGAACACCGGTTCGGAATAGGAGATCCCGTAGGCGTCCAGACCCTCGCGAATGGCGGACAGGCAGTCCATGGCGCCCGCCTCAATGGCGGCGGATGACAGCCCGTCTCCGATGAGCAGCGCAACGCGCTTTCCCTGCAGCACGCGCCGCAGAATGGCCGTGTTTTCCTCGTCAAAGCGGCGGCCGCGATCCGGCCGCGTGAGATAGTCGTCCTTGTCCCGGCAGGTCGTTTTCACAAAGGTCAGGCCGTTTTCCTCGGCGTAGCCCTCCCGCACGAGCGAGAAAACGCTGTCCTGCGCGGCGGCGTGGTCGGCGCGAAAGCGCAGCATCGTAAGCGTCTTATAGCGCGCGCCTGCGCGGCCGCTTCCCAGACGCGCCGGTGTTTTTCGCTTCAGCTCCAGGAACGCGGCTGCGTTTGCCGGCTGCTCCTCGAGATATTGGCTGCGCAGATCAATGGCCGTGATGTCGGCAAGCGGCGGCTCCGTTTCCTGCGGCTCCGTCCGCCGGTAATCCGCCGCCTTGACGGTCGGCTCCGGCGGGATTGTGCGCGGTGCGGCCGGTTCTATCGGCGTTTTGTCCATGGTCTGCAGCATTTGCGCAACGATGCGCTTGAGTTCTTCCTTGTTCATAGCGTGCCTCCTATGGAGATGGATGGTCTCTTTTCGTGCGTCGGCTTTTCCCTCACAGGAAAACCGAGCCGTCGCCCGCCTTTTTCGTCAGGCGGCCGTTTTCCACAAAGCCCATTTTTTCAAGCCACGCCTGAAACGGCGGCGTGGCCGTCAGCGAAAACAGCTCGCGTAGCGCGGCGGTCTCGCGGAAGCCGGTGGTCTGGTAGTTCAGCATGACGTCGTCGCCGTGCGCGATACCCATGAAGTAATTGCAGTGCGCTGCCGTTAAAAGCACCGCCAGATTCAGAATGTCATTCTGGTCGGCCTTCATGTGGTTGGTATAGCAGGCGTCGCAGCCCATCGGAATGCCCGTCAGCTTGCCCATGAAGTGATCCTCCAGCCCTGCACGGATGACCTGCTTGGAATTATAGAGGTACTCCGGGCCGATGAAGCCCACGACCGTGTTGACCAAAAACGGCGAATAGCGCTTGGCAAAGCCGTAGCAGCGCGCCTCCATCGTAACCTGATCCGCGCCGAAGTGCGCCTCGGAGGACAGCTCGGAGCCTTGCCCCGTCTCAAAATACATCACGTTCGGGCCGGTCGCCGTTCCCTCGTGCAGCGCAAGCTGCCGCGCGGTTTCGATCGTCGCGCCGTCAAAGCCGAAGGCGGCGTTTCCCTTTTCGCTGCCCGCAATGGATTGGAACACGAGATCCAGCGGCGCGCCCTTTTCCAGGGCGTGCATCTGCGTTGTGACGTGCGCCAGCACGCAGATCTGCGTGGGGATCTCCCACTTGTTCTTGATTTCCTCAAAGCGCCGCAGGATCCGCGCGCAGTGCTCCACGCTGTCGCCGGAGGGATTCAGGCCGATGACCGCATCCCCCGCGCCGTAGGACAGTCCCTCGAAGGTTGCGGCGGTGATGCCGTCCAGATCGTCCGTCGGGTGATTCGGCTGCAGACGGCAGGAAAGCGTGCCGGGAAGACCGATCGTCGTATTGCAGTGCGCTGTGACCGGCATTTTCTTTGCACAGGCGATCAGGTCTAAATTATCCATCAGCTTGGCGACCGCCGCGACCATTTCCGCCGTCAGGCCGCGCCGGGCGCGCGCAATATCCGCCTGCGTCGTTTCCTCGGCAAGCAGCCACTCGCGGAACTGCGCGACGGTCTTGCCGCGCAGCGTCCGGTAGACCGGCTCGGACACATCATCCTGAATGATGCGCGTGACCTCGTCCTGCTCATAGGGTACGACCGGGTTCTCCCGCAGGTCGCCCAGAGTCAGATTGGCCAGCACGACCTTTGCGGCTACGCGCTCCTCGGCGCTCTCCGCCGCGATTCCGGCCAGCCGGTCGCCCGACTTCTCTTCGTTCGCCTTGGCGAGCACGTCCTTGACGTCCCGGAAGGCATAGGTTTTTCCGAATAGCATTGTTTTGAGAACCATGGTGTACCTCACAAAATCAGAGTTTTCACGATGACCGGAAGCGCCTGCCCCTGCGCGACCGGCTCGCCGACATCCAAATAAGCGTCGGGCGGCAGAAAAAGACCGTCCAGGCACAAAATGGGCGCGTCCCGCCGCCGGACGTCAAGCGCCTGTCCCAGCGCCTTGGCCATATCCTCCTGCAGAACGAAAACGTTCGGCTGCCCTGCATGCAGCGTCGGCGCAAGGGCATCGGCAAGCTGCCGCAGTGCCGCATAGCTCGGGTTTTTCAGGCCGGGAAAGGCCAGCGCGCAGGGGGTGTCGTAGCGGGCGCGCTGCGCGGCGATCTGTGCTTGCAGCACAGACGGCGCGAGCGCAAGCGCCTCCTGCGTCAGGGAAATTGCCGGCAGGTTTTGCAGCGGAAAGGAAATGCCGCGATAAAACACCGTGCTGCCGGACAGCTCCGTCGTGTGACAGCCCGCGCCGATGACGGTCGCGCGGATGGCGTCGGGGCAGGCAAGGCGGTGTACATCCGGCGGAAGCCTGCGCAGGATTGCCCGCGCCAGCAGCACGCCGAGGTCGCCGTAGGCCGTCCAGTCCGTATCCGGCGCGTCCATCAGGGCGCCGACGCCGCCGGAGAAGGACAAAAGCGTGTCTTTTCCCGGAGTTTCGATGGTTTTGTCTGTAATGAAGTGAGCAAATTCCGCGTCCTTTGGGCAATAGCCCAGCGCCTGCATCAGAATGTCCGCCAGACGCTCCGCCACGGGAGTCAACGCGCGCTCTGAGGCCGCATCGCCGACCGAAAGGCCGCAGCGTTCCCGCAATACCGGCGAGACGTAGGTAATGGTTTGCGCCTTGTCATAGCACACGAGGCGGCCGCCGACATTGAGACAGCCGGAATCGCAAAGCGTGCCGCAGTGGAAGCGGGCGAAGTTGGTCGTGCCGCCGCCGATATCAAGATTCAGTACTGAAGCGCGCAGCTCCTTCGAGCGCTTCTGCGCGCCCGCGCCCTTTCCGGCGAGGATGCTTTCAAGCTGCGGTCCCGCCGTCGCGACCACAAAATCTCCCGCGAAGTCTGCAAGCGAGTGCAGCACCGCTTTCGCGTTTGCGCGGCGTGCCGTCTCGCCGGTGATCATGACTGCGCCGGTCTGCACCGCCTCGCGCTGCACGCCCGCCGCGCGGTACTCCGCCGCCACGATTTCGCGCAGCGCCTGTGCGTCGATGACCGTTTCGGACTTCAAGGGCGTGAAGTGGACGGCGCTTTGATAGAGAACGGTCTTTTCGGCAATCACGATTTTGGGAACGGAAAAGCCTGCCGCCTCGTTCCGCAGCTTCAGCTGCGAAAAGATGACCTGCGTCGTCGTCGTGCCGACGTCGATGCCGACGGAAAGGATCTCCTGCGTCATTGCGCCGCCTCCCGCAGGATCGTGCGCAGGGCAGACTTGTCGGCCGGACGCGGATTGCTGTCCGCGCAGGCGTCCTGCAGCGCCGCAGTGCAGACGGCGTCCATGGTGTCGTGCAGCGCCTGCGGCGGGATCCCGGCCTGCGCAAGCGTGGCGGGCAGTGCAAGCTGCCGTTTCAGTCCGTGCAGACGCTGCACCAGATTGCGCGCGCAAAGCGCGTCCGTGCTTCCGGGGAAGCCCGCCGCCTGCGCCAGACTTGCATACGGCTGCGGCCACTGCTGCGCGTTGAACTTCACAATGTGCGGCAGAAGCACGCCGCACAGCCGCCCGTGCGGAATGTGGAACTGACCGCCGAGCGCGTGCGCCAGTGCGTGGCACAGCCCCAGACCCGCGTGGTCGAAGGCAAGCCCGGCCATTGTCGCGGCCGCGTGTACTGTGCCGCGCGCTTCCGTGTCGCCCGCGAAGGAGCGCGGCAGCGCGGCGAGGAGCCGGGAGAACGCGCCCTCGGCAAGGCAGCTGGAGAAGGCGGAGGCGTGCTTGGCGCAAATTGCCTCCACGCAGTGGGAAACGGCGTCCATACCGCTCTCTGCGATCAGCCTGGGCGGCAGCTTCTGTAGGAGCGTGTCATCCAAAATCGCGAGCTGCGGCAGCAGCGCGGGATCCACAACGGCGTGCTTTACGCCCTCATAGGTCAGGATCGAGAAGGACGTAACCTCAGAGCCGGTGCCGGAGGTCGTTGGGACGGCGATAAAATAGGGCCTTTCGTCCAAAAGGGCAAGCATTCCCTTGGCACAGTCGAGGACGCTCCCGCCGCCCAGTGCCAGCAGAACCTCTGGCTGCGTTCTGCGGAGCTGTGCAATGCCCGCCGCGACGGTTTGCAGATCGGGGTCGGGCTTGACGTCCGAGAAGAATGACAGCGCAGCACCCGGAATCCGCCGCCCGACGTGCTCCGCCTGCTCGCCCTCCAAAAAGAATCTGTCCGTGACGATCAGAACGCGCGACGCGCGCACAGACTCCAGCCTTGCAAGCGCGTCTGTGCCGAAGCAGATCTCCGTTGGACAGCGAAAGAAATTCATGGCAATCCCACCTTTTCACAGCGTAGTATTCCCCAAAACGTGCAGAACATGATGCGAAAGGCAAAAAAATCGTCCGCAAATTTTGCGGACGATCCAGCGTGTCAAAAAACCTTTTTGACACGCTGGCAGGCTATCAAGAAAGTGCGGAATACAAGAAACTCGCGCCCGTAGGCGTACGTGGGTACGGTAGAGCGCGAGTTCCGAAGTAAGTCAAAATAATAAACTTCATCCATTTTTGGACCGTATTTGTTTGAAATTCTCCAAAAATAGAATGGATACGTTTCACAAAGAAATTGTCAAAATTGTTTTCTCATTTTGACGGTTACGGACTTTATTGACAGTCTGAAACGTCTGCAAATTTTGCGGACGATTTTTACATGCGCGGCTTGCCTGCCGTGCCGCGCGTATGGTATACTGTTGGAAAAAAGGAGGCTGAATCGGATGAATCAAATTACAAAGGATTGCTATTATATCGGCGTAAATGACCACAGGGTCGATTTGTTTGAGGGGCAGTATCGCGTTCCCAATGGCATGGCCTACAATTCCTATGTGGTTATGGACGAAAAAATCACCGTGTTCGACACGGTGGACGCAGGCTTTAAGGACGAATGGCTGGATCGTCTGGCCGCCGTGCTGGACGGCAGGAAGCCGGACTATCTTGTGGTGCAGCATATGGAGCCGGATCACTCGGCCAATATCCAGCACTTTATGAACACCTATCCCGACGCCGTCGTCGTCTCCAACGCCAAGGCGTTTACGATGATGCGGCAGTTCTTCGGCACGGACTTCGCCGGCCGCAGCCTGACGGTCAAGGACGGCGATTCGCTTTGCACCGGCCGCCACACCTTTACCTTCGTCTTTGCGCCGATGGTGCATTGGCCGGAGGTCATGGTCACCTATGACACGCTGGATAAAACGCTGTTTTCCGCCGACGGCTTCGGCAAATTCGGCGCGCTGGACGTGGAGGAGGATTGGGCCTGCGAAGCGCGGCGTTATTATTTCGGCATCGTGGGAAAATACGGCGCGCAGGTGCAGAATCTTTTGAAAAAGGCCGCCGCGCTCGAGATCGCGCGCATCTGTCCGCTGCACGGGCCGGTGCTGTCCGAGAATCTGGGCGAATACCTGCGGCTTTATGACATCTGGTCCTCCTACGGGGTGGAGTCGGAGGGCATTCTCATTGCCTATACCTCCGTTTACGGCCACACGCGGCAGGCGGTCATGCTGCTGGCCGAGCAGCTGCGCGCACGCGGCTGCCCAAAGGCCGTTCTGTGCGACCTTGCCCGCGAGGACATGGCCGAGGCGGTGGAGGATGCCTTCCGCTACGGCCGCCTCGTGCTTGCCACGACGACCTACAATGCCGACATTTTCCCCTTTATGCGCGAATTCATCGATCATTTGACCGAACGGAATTTCCAAAACCGAACGGTTGCATTGATCGAAAACGGAACCTGGGCGCCCACTGCCGCAAGGACGATGCGTGCCAAGCTGGAAAAATGCAAAAACCTCACGATCCTCGATCCCGCTGTGACCATTCGTTCGGCCATGACGGAGGAGAATCAGCAGCAGCTTGCGCAGCTTGCCGACGAGCTGTGCAAGGACTATCTGGCGCATTCCGACAAGACGGCGGACAAGCACGACCTTCGCGCGCTCTTTCACATCGGCTACGGCCTTTATGTCGTCACCTGCCGGGATGCGAACCGCGACAACGGCCTCATTGTCAACGCGGTCATGCAGGTCACGAATGCGCCGAACCGCGTCGCCGTGACGATCAATAAGCAGAACTATTCGCATCACATCATCCGGCAAACCGGCGTTCTGAATGTCAACTGCCTGTCTGAGGATGCACCCTTCTCTGTGTTTGAGAACTTCGGCTTCCAAAGCGGCCGGACGGCGGACAAGTTTGCGGGGATGGAGCTTCTGCGTGCCGATAACGGCGTGGTATTCCTGCCGCGCTATATCAATTCCTTCCTGTCGCTGCAGGTCGAGCGCTATGTGGATCTCGGCACGCACGGGATGTTCCTCTGCGAGGTCACGGAAGCGCGCGTGATGTCCGACCGCAAGACCATGACCTACGACTTTTATCAGGAGAATGTTAAGCCGAAGCCCGAAACGGAGGGCAAGAAGGGCTTTGTATGCAAGGTCTGCGGCTATATTTACGAGGGCGACGAGCTGCCGGAGGGCTTTATTTGCCCGCTGTGCAAGCACGGCGCGGAGGACTTTGAGCCGATTTCCTGACGGAAGGCCCGCTTGCGGGCGATTTTGCCCGTCTCCGCTGAGCGGATCAGGGCTTTCTCAATAAACAGCAAAGGAGCCGGGCAAACCGCCCGGCTCCTTTGCTCAGACTGTCAATAAAGTCCGTAACCGTCAAAACAAGAGAACAAATTTTTTGATTTTCACTTTCGTCGCGTCCATTTCACTTTAAGGAAAAATTCAAATAAATTAAGTTAAGGTCGATTGTAAAATGAAGTTGGACACCTAAGAAAAAATCCATAGTGATTTTCCCCACATGGTAGAATGAAGTTTGCACACAAC
>CABQNH010000030.1 GCA_902465435.1 uncultured Eubacteriales bacterium
AATATTTTCTCATTTTGACGGTTACGGACTTTAAGGACAGTCTGAGGATCCCCCGGGGCGGCCGATTATGCCGCCCGGGGGATTCATACTATTAAGGAACGCATGCTTTCGCCGCCTGAAAGTATGCGTTTCTTGATCGCTTGAGCCATTTTTGAAATGGTTTTGCTGTATTTTAGTATAAAACAGGCCTTTTTAGTAAATCTGCAACAAACTTGACATTTTATGGGACGCATTTTATAATAGAGTTACTGAATTATGTAAGAAAATCAAAAAGAAACCACGGGCTTATCGGCCGGTTCTGGTGCCCACCGTGGAAAACGGAGCGAGAAAACCCAAGAAAATACATGGAGGCATCAGAAATGCACAGGCAGAGCAGAGAGACACGCGCGCAAAGCGTGGCGGAATATCCGCCCGAGCAGGCAATGCTTGCGCTTGCGGCAAAGACGGATCCCCAAAACGAGGAGAGGTGGCTTCCTCTGACCGTTCACCTGCAGGACACCGCCGCTGTCATGGAGTATCTTTTGACGAATTGGCTGCCCGAGCAGTTCCATTTGCATCTCGGCTTGCAGCGGGAAGCGTTTTTTGAGTTGGCGATTGCGGCCGCTCTGCTCCATGACATTGGGAAAAGCATGCGGGCATTTCAGTGGAGCATCACCGAACGTCGGCCGGAGCTGCGAAAGCGGCTGCAGGCATACGGTCTGACTGTGGAGTTCCCGATGGGAAAGCCGCCGGAGCGGATTCCGCACGCCGCCGCAGGCGCGGAGCTTCTTCGCCTCGAACACTACGGCGACGGCTTTGCCGTTGTGGTGGGTGCGCATCATGGGACGCCTGAAAATCAGACGGACGTCCGCTTCTGCGAAAGCTCGCCGCTTTCCTTTGGATGGGAGAAGAACGGTGGCCGCGCCACGAGCTGGGGCGCGGTTCAGAGGGCGTTGCTTCGCTGGGCGCAGGCAGAAACCACGCCGCCGGAGAGACTGCCGGAGTGTTCGATGACGGCGCAGATGGTGCTGACAAGCCTTGTTATTATGGCGGACTGGATCGCCAGCAATACGGCTTATTTTCCCCTGCTTCCCGCAGAGGAGCTGCCGCGGGCGTATGATCGGAGCCGCGCCGCAAACGCCGTTCGGACGCTTCACCTGCCGAAGCCTTGGCGCATTTCCGCAGACTGGCAGACTGCGGATTCCTTTGAGCGGCGGTTCGGCTTTGCGGCCAATCCGGTTCAGATGGGCGTGGAGCAAATCGCCGCGGAAATGAAAACGCCCGGCGTTTTGATCCTGGAAGCGCCGATGGGACAGGGCAAGACCGAAGCGGCGCTTGCAGCGGCGGAGATTCTGATGAATCGCTTTCATTTGGGCGGTGCGGCGTTTTTTCTTCCCTCACAGGCGACCTCCAACGCCATGTTTACAAGAATGGCCCGGTGGGCAAGACGCCAGCCGGACGCGGTTCGGGTCGCTGTGGAGCTGATCCACGGCCAGGCGGAGCAGAACGCCGAATTTTCGCAGCTGGCGGCAGGGCGCGTGCAGATTGCACAGGGAGAGGCGGAAGCCGATCCCCTGACGGTGCATTCCTTCTTTTGCGGCAGAAAAACCAAGCTGCTTGCCAATCTGGTGGTCGGCACGATCGACCAACTGCTGATGGCGGCGCTGAAGCAAAGGCATGTGATGCTGCGGCATTTGGGACTCGTGGGAAAGGTGGTCATTATTGATGAATGCCACGCCTACGATGCATATATGAATACATACCTGGACTGTGTGCTGGATTGGCTGGGCGCTTATAGGGTGCCGGTGATCCTGCTTTCGGCTACCCTGCCCGGCGGGCGCAGAGCGGAGCTGCTGCGCGCCTATCTGGGGCAGCGCAGGGCAGCTATGCCGGAGATCGAGGCCAGTCAGGCCTATCCGATGCTGTGCTGGACGGCGGAGAACGCCGCGCATATGACGTGCATTGCGTCGGATGGACGCAGCCGCAGCGTTGCCATACAAAGGGTGGGGGAGGATGCGGCAATCGACGAGATCGGCGCGGCACTCCGGCAGGGCTGCGTCGGCGTGATCGTCAACACGGTAAAGCGAGCACAGGCGATATGGACGCTTTTGCGGAAGCGGTATCCCGCTGCCGAAATCCTGATGGATCATTCCCGGTTTTTAGCGCCGGATCGTTTAGCGCACGAAACAAAGATTTTGGAACGTGTCGGTAAAAATTCCGACGCAGAGCTGCGTAGGGGCGTGCTGGTGATCGGCACTCAGGTGCTGGAGCAGTCCTTAGATCTGGATTTTGACCTGCTGATTACAGATTTGTGCCCGATGGATCTGCTGCTGCAGCGAATCGGACGGCTGCACCGGCATACCAGGCAGCGCCCTTCCGGACTCAAAACGCCTCGCTGCCTTGTGATGGGCGCACAGGAGGAGCTGGAAGGCGGAAGCCGTGCCGTTTACGGTGATTATCTTCTGCTTCGCACCCGCGCGCTCCTGCCGGAGACCATTCTTCTGCCGCAGGATATTTCGCCGCTGGTGCAGAAGGCCTATGATGAGACGCTGTGGTCTCCGGAACCGGAGCCAAGCTATGAAAAAGCATGGAACGACGCGCAGCTTGCGCAGAAAAACCAACAAAAAAACGCCAGAAGCTACCGCATCGATCCGCCGGCACGCGATGGATTTTTTGATACCATCGAGGGGCTGCTGGACCGTGCGCCGGGGCTTACGGAGCCGCAGGCGCGGGCTGCCGTCCGCGACGGAAGCGCGGCGATCGAGGTTCTGGTCGTGCAGCAGACGGAGGACGGCATGGTAACGCTGCTGTCCGGCTCGGGCAAGGGCGCGCAGTACCGCGCCGACAGCCAGCCCAGCGCCGAGGAGGCTCGCGCCATCGCGGCGCAGCGGCTCCGGCTGCCTGCCTTTTTCAGCGAGCGGTATCATGCCGACGCGGTGATCGAAGAGCTGGCGGCGAATGCGGGGCGGCTTCCCCTGTGGAATCAGGCACCGCTTTTGGCCGGAGAGCTGTTCCTGATTCTGAATTCGGACGGGACGGCGGAGCTGGCAGGCAAGCAGCTTCGGTATGATCCCTGCGTTGGACTGATGGAAAAGGAGAAACAAAATGGAACAAATTGCATTTAATTTGCTGCAGGAGCCGTGGATTCGGGTGATGCGGCAGGACGGTTCGGTTCAGGAGTGCTCCCTGACGCAGGCGCTGCTGGACAGCCATAAGTATCAGCGTCTGGCGGGCGAACTGCCGACGCAGGATGCGGCGGTTCTGCGCCTGCTGCTGGCGGTTCTGCATACGGTATTTTACCGCGTGGATCCCGACGCGGAGAGTGACCCGATCGACAGCCGTGCCGGTGCGCTTCGGCGCTGGCAGGCACTTTGGAGCGCAGGAAGTCTGCCGGAAAAACCGCTGCGGGAGTATCTGGAGCGCTGGAAGGAACGGTTTTGGCTGTTTCACCCGGAGCATCCGTTCTATCAGGTGCCGGATGCGGCAGCGGGAACACGGTACTCCGCGGCCAAGCTGAACGGGGAATTATCGGAAAGCAGCAACAAGCTGCGCCTCTTCCCGGCTCGTGCGGGAGAGAGCAAAAGCAGCCTTTCCTATGCGGAGGCCGCACGTTGGCTGCTTTATCTGAACGGCTTTGACGATACGTCTGCCAAGCCGAAGGGGAAAGGACTTCCGTCGCCGGGCGCGGGCTGGCTCGGCAAGCTTGGCCTGATCTATGCCGAGGGCGGCACGCTCTTTGAGACGCTCCTTCTGAATCTTGTCCTGCTGCAGGACGGAAGCGAGCTTTGGAGCGAGCCGCGTCCCGTCTGGGAGAGGGACAAGCCCAAAAGCGCAGAGCGCACGGAAATTCCAATGCCGGAAAATCAGGCTGAGCTGCTGACGCTGCAGTCCCGCCGCCTTTTGCTGGAACGGGAGGCGGATCGAGTGGTCGGCTACAGCCTGCTGGGCGGAGATTTCTTTTCAAAAATCAACGCGTCCGCAGAGCAAATGACGCTCTGGGACAGAAGAAGCGGGAAAAAGAACGAGCCACCCTATGACCAGCCCAGACGGCTCAGTCCGGAACGGCAGATGTGGCGGGACTTCGGCGTGATCACCGGCGCGGGGGCAGAGGGGAAAATACCGGGCGTTGTGCGCTGGATCGCTCTGCTCAAGAGCAAACGGGTGCTGGAGCGGGATCGGGTGATCCGACTTCGCACCGCAGGCGTTAAGTACGGAGATAAGGACTTTTTTGTTGAGGATATTTTAGCGGATCATCTGGATTTCCACGCCGGACTGTTGGAGGAGGCAGGAAAGCTGTGGACGGATCTGGTTCAGCAGAAGATCTTGCAGACGGAACGGGCGGCGTGGCTGCTGGGCGATCTGGCAAAGGAGCTTTTCCTTGCAGAGGGCGGACAGCCGGACAGCAGAACGCAGGAGGCCCGGGCGCAGCTGGCGAAGCAGGCATATTATGCAGCCGTCGATCTGCCGTTCCGCGCCTGGCTGTGCGCCATCGACCCGGCACAGGGAGACGACGAGACGCTTCGTATGGAAAAAGATGAGCAATGGAGCAGGGAAGCCTGCCAAATCGCGCTGACGCAGGGCAGGCGCATGGTGCAGAGCGCCGGTGAAGCCGCATTTATCGGCCGCTGGCGCAAAAACGGCAATACGGAGCGGGAAATCTGCTTCTCCTCGCCCGCAGCGTTCCAGCGCTTTGCTGCGAGAATCCGCAAGTGTTTTGCACTGTATCATCAGGAAAACTCCGAATAAGTCCCCCGCAGCGGGCGGCGGTGCGTTTCCGTCAAGCCGGACGGGGCCCCCTTCATCGCTCGTTTTTGGGGATGGGATCGGAGCTTCCTCAGGAAAAGGAGGCAGTCAATGAATAATCAAAAGACCATGGTAAAGGAGTTCGTGCGCGGACGGCTGACGCAGTGGCAGCGGGAGCCGAACGGACATCTTGTCCGGGCGGAGCTTGCCAATTTGCGCCGGGGCGTTGGGAAAGCGCCGGGTGATTTGCCGGAGCTTTGGGGCTTGCTGTTCCGCGATTTCCCGGAGGCGCTTATGAGCCGGAACGGGGAAGCGACATGGGCGGAATGGGCCGTATCCGGCGCCCTGTCGCTCTATGCCCTGCATCAGCAGGGAATGCAGCAGAATGCCCATGTCAAAGGACGGCGGCTCGGCATGGCGGTTCGTATGCTGGCAGGCGGCGAGGAGGAGGCAATGAAGGCCGTGCTGCGGCGCTTCAATGCCTTTGCCACGGCGCGGAGCATGCCGGAGTGCCAGCACCATCTGCGCGGCCTTGTCCAGCTGCTGCGCAGTCAGGGTATTGCCATGGATTATGTGGAATTAGCGGGGGATTTGTATGAATTCCAGACGCCGGACGGGGCCGCGCGCGTTCGCCTGCGCTGGGGACAGGATTTTTATCGGAATATATTTACGACCGAGGAAGGAAAGGATGACAACCATGAATAACAGCAAGAGAATTTATGTCGATCTCCACGTGCTTCAAACCGTTCCCCCAAGCTGCGTGAACCGGGACGATACGGGCAGCCCAAAAACCGCCGTTTATGGCGGCGTGACCCGAGCCAGAGTATCCAGTCAGGCATGGAAGCGCGCGATGCGCCTGCAATTCCGGGAGCTGCTCTCCGAGGGCGAGGTGGGGCAGCGGACGAAGCGGGTAACGGAGCTGATCGCGGCCGAAATGCGCAGGGACTGCCCGGAGCTTGGAGAAAAGCAGGCACAGGCCTCGGCGCGCACCGTGTTGGAGGCCGCCGGGATCAAGCTGAAGGAGGAAAAGGAGACGCTGAGAACCGGTGCGCTGTTCTTTATCAGCCCCGCGCAGGTTCGGGCGCTGGCCGAAATCGCACTGCATTTAGACGGGAAGAAGCCGGAAAAGGCTGCGTGTCAAAACGCGCTCAAGAGTCTGCCCTGTATCGATATCGCCCTGTTTGGCCGAATGGTGGCGGACGATCCGAGCCTGAACTTTGACGCGGCGGCACAGGTTGCCCACGCGATTTCCACGCATGCCGTAGAAAATGAATACGACTATTTTACCGCGGTGGATGACTGCGCGCCGGAGGATAACGCGGGTGCGGGGCATTTGGGCACGGTAGAATTCAATTCCTCCACACTGTATCGCTATGCCACGGTAAATGTCGGCCGGCTTGCAGAGCTGCTGGGCGAAAAAACGCCGGAGGCGGTCAGAGCCTTTGTCGAGGCATTCCTTCGCAGTATGCCCACCGGCAAGCAAAACACCTTTGCCAATTGGACCCGGCCGGACGCCGTCTATGTCACAGTGCGCCGCGACCAGCCCATCAATCTGGCAGGCGCGTTTGAAGCGCCGGTGTCCGCCGGAGAGCACGGCTATGTGTCCGGCTCCATAGAGAGACTGGCACAATATGCGGAAGAAACCTATCAGGATTTTGCGTCCGCGCCGGTGCTTGCACTGAGCGTAGGGAAGGGACTGGAAAAGCTGGCGGAGCCATGCACCGTGGGTGTACTGCTCGATACGCTGGAGGCATGGCTGAAGAGCAGCGAGGCGCAGCAATGAGTACGCTGCTGCTGCGTCTGGCAGGCCCCCTACAGTCTTGGGGCACGGACTCAAAATTTGACGTGCGGCGCACGGGCCGGGAGCCGAGCAAAAGCGGTGTGATCGGTCTTGTGGCGGCAGCGCTTGGGATTCGGCGGCAGGATCGGGATGCGCTGAAAACGCTGGCATCGCTGCGCTTCGGGGTCCGCGTCGATCGGGAAGGAAGTCTGCTGCGTGATTATCAAATCGCGCAGTCGCAGAAGAGCGCCTATGTGACGCACCGTTATTATCTGGCGGACGCCGTTTTTGTGGCGGGACTGGAAAGTGAGGAGGCGGCGCTCCTTACGCGGATCGGGCAGGCGCTGCAGGCGCCGGCATTTCCGCTCTATCTGGGGCGGCGCTCCTGCCCGCCGGTCGGACGCGTGTTTTTGGGAATCACCGAAAAGCCGCTGGAGGAGGCGCTGCGCAATTCGGCGGGCGTGGGCGCTGTGCGGCTGCTTCTGGATGCAGGCGAGGGAGAGCCGGGGGGACTGGTTCGGGACGTGCCGGTATCCTTTGACCCTGCCGGGAGGGCGTATGCCTATCGCAGAGTGACGGAGCGCTTTTTGCAGCCGTATGCAGAGCACGATCCCATGGCGGAATTGGAGGATGGACTATGTATCTGACGCAACTGCATCTGGATGAACGCAATCGCCGAACCTTAGCCGCACTGAACGCTCCCTGCAAATTTCACGGTGCGATCGAAGCGGCGTTTCCGGGGCCGAGACAGAGGAACCTGTGGCGAATCGATCAGCGCGGCGGAACGCGGTATCTTTTGATCCTCAGCAAGGAAAAGCCGGAGCTTACGCAGGCTGCTTTGCAGTTTGGCGTACCCGGGGAGCCGTGGCAGGTGAGGGATTACAGCGGGCTCCTGAATCGAATTCAGAAGGGAAGCCGCTGGCGGTTTCGCCTTTGCGCAAATCCGACCTACAGCGTCCCGGCAGAGCACGGACACCGCGGCCGGGTCTGTGCCCACAGCACGCCGAACAACCAGCTTCAGTGGCTGATAAAGCAGGGCGCGCGGCACGGCTTTTCTCTGCGGCAGGATGAGTTTTCCGTAACAAAGGAAAAATGGTATCGATTCAAAAAGGGGGCTGCTTCGGGCAGTGTGACCTTTCTTGCCGTGACATATGACGGTATTCTGACGGTGGAGGAGCCGGAGCGGTTCAAGGAGGCACTCTGCGGCGGAATCGGCCCCGGGAAGGCTTACGGCGCGGGTCTTATGACGCTGGTAAGAGAGGGCGGCGTTTATGGCTGAAATCCCGGGAATGCTTCGGCCGGAGCTGCAGGCGCTGCCTCAAATTGCGGATCGCATGACCTTCCTCTATTTGGAACGCTGTGTTTTGAGCCGTCAGGACAGCGCCATCACCGTAACCGATGACCGGGGGACGGTGTTTGTTCCCGCCGCTGCGATTAGCGTGCTTCTGCTGGGACCGGGGACGAAGCTGACCCACCGTGCTATGGAGCTGATCGGAGATGCCGGGGTCAGTGTGCTCTGGGTGGGTGAGCATGGCGTGCGTTATTATGCCGGCGGCCGCGCCCTGACCAGCCGTGCGGAGCTGCTGATCCGTCAGGCGGAGCTTGTGAGCAATACCCGCCTGCGGTTGGGGGTGGTTCGCCGGATGTATTCGATGCGATTTCCCGGCAAGGACGTGTCCACATTGACACTGCAGCAGCTGCGCGGACGGGAGGGCGCCAGAATCCGTTCCGTCTATCGCCAATCCTCCCAAAAATGGGGCGTTGCATGGAGCGGACGAACGTATGACCCGGAGGATTTTTCAGGAGGCGACGCGGTCAATCAGGCGCTGTCGGCGGGACACGCCTGCCTGTATGGGGCTGCGCACGCCGTCATACAGGCTCTGGGCTGCGCACCGGGCCTGGGGTTTGTCCATACCGGGCATACGTGCTCCTTTGTTTATGATATTGCGGATCTGTATAAGGCGGAGCTGACCATTCCATTGGCCTTTGAATTGGCGGCTGCGGTGGACAAGGAGGAGATCGCCTCCGCCATGCGCCGCCGAACCCGAGACGCCATGGCAAAGTCTCGCCTTATGGAACGGATGGTTCGGGATATCCGGACGCTGCTTGCCCGGGAGGATGCGCCTGAACTGCCGGAAAATGCGGTGTACCTTTGGGATGACAGGCAGGGTCTGGTGGAAAACGGACGATCCTATGGCGGGGAGGGCGCAACATGATTGTTATGACCCTGACGGATTGCCCGCCCAGGCTGCGCGGTGATTTGTCCAAGTGGCTGCTGGAGATTCATACCGGCGTCTATGTGGGGCAGCTGAATCAGAGAGTGCGCGACGCGCTCTGGAAGCGGGTCTGTGAAAACCTGCCCAGAGGGCGGGCGGCGATGGTATACTCTGCGAATAACGAGCAGAGGATGGAGTTCCGGGTGCATAATACCTCGTGGCAGCCGGTGGATTTCGAGGGCCTGACGTTGATGCGGCGTCCGCTTGCCGTGCCCTCGGCGGAGCGGGTGCAATCGGAGCCAAGTAAGGCATCCGTCGCGCAGCAGGCACAGAGGAGTCGGGCGTCGCAGGCGCAGCGGGAAAAGAAGACGGGCTATGTGGTGATCGATCTGGAAACGACAGGTCTGGATTTGGAAAAGGACGAGCTTCTGGAGCTGGGAGCCGTCCGGGTGATCGACGGTCGGGTCGAGGAAACCTTCTCCGCTTTGCTCCAAATCCGGGGAACGATACCGGCAGAGATCACCGCGCTGACCGGCATTACGCCGGACATGGCGGCGGAGGGCGAGCTGCAGGCATCTGCGCTGGAACGCTTTTGGGCGTTTGTGGGGCAAAGCCCGATCGTCGGACACAACCTCAGATTTGACCGCGCTTTTTTGGGAAAAGCAAGCGCAGAGGCCGGGATTCCGGTGCCAAGAGTGCCTATTGTGGATACGCTGGCGTTGGCCGGGAGAAGGGTGCGGGATGTGCCGGACCATCGGCTGGAAACGCTGGCAGCCTACTTTGGAATTGCGGTGCAGGGCAGTCACCGCGCATTGGCGGACTGTATGACGGCCTTTCAGGTGTATGAGAAACTGAATGAAATTTGATTGGAAAGGGATCAAAGGCCCTTGATTTTTCAGGGCTTTCTTAGTCTGTTCCCCGCACACGCGGGGGTGATCCTGTCTCCCGGCTGCAAGATCGTGTTATGTAGATCTGTTCCCCGCACACGCGGGGGTGATCCCGGCGAGGAGCTCGACTTCTCCACGCCATCTGGCTGTTCCCCGCACACGCGGGGGTGATCCCTCGGCGGCTTCGGCCGCCATAGTCCAAGTTGCCTGTTCCCCGCACACGCGGGGGTGATCCTTTATGCAGGGCGTAAACATTCCTGAAAAGGGTCTGTTCCCCGCACACGCGGGGGTGATCCCCTTGTCCGCAGAAAAGATGAAAACGGAAATAACTGTTCCCCGCACACGCGGGGGTGATCCTAACAATGCTGGTAGACAGCTTTGGACGTGCAGCTGTTCCCCGCACACGCGGGGGTGATCCTTCATGGAGGAAAGTTTCAAAGTCGAGACTACACTGTTCCCCGCACACGCGGGGGTGATCCCGCGATGAAAAAGCTGCGAGACGTGAAATACGACTGTTCCCCGCACACGCGGGGGTGATCCTACCTTGCGGCCAAGGCACCAGCGGACACGAAGCTGTTCCCCGCACACGCGGGGGTGATCCTCAACATCGGTGGCTTGGACAATGCGCAAGACACTGTTCCCCGCACACGCGGGGGTGATCCTATGAACTTTTCCCATGGAAGAAGTTTGTACGGCTGTTCCCCGCACACGCGGGGGTGATCCCGGTACAACGTCATGCCGCAGGAGATTCAGGATCTGTTCCCCGCACACGCGGGGGTGATCCCGAGGAATGTATGTTCATTCTTCACGGTAAGACCTGCTCCCCGCATATGCAGGGCAGACAATCAAAGAACCCATGCTTTCGCTCTAGGAAAGCATGGGTTCTTTAATAAGCGGAGACAGGCCTGCGTCCGTTTTTGCCGCCGATCGGCAGTGTTTGACAGTCTGAGCCTGCGGCGCAGGCTGTTCAGGATTCCGCGTCGAGAAGCGCAATACAGCGCGAGAGCACCGTACTGAGGATCGGAATGCAGGTCGTTCCACCGGCGCCGCCGTCCTCCACCACGACGATAAAGGCAAGCGGATACTGCTCCTCCTGCACAAAGCCCGCAAAGGTCGAGTTGACCTTTCCACGGCCTACCTCCGCCGTGCCGGTTTTGGCGCACACCGCCACATTTGGAAAGCGCGACGCACCGTAATAGTCTGTGACGTTGTCGCGCATCATGGCGGCAAGCGCCGCGGCGGTGTCTTCCCGCATCAGCCGTCCGGTGCTGCCCGGATCGGCGCGGTAGAGCCGTCTGCCGCCGTAGAAAACCGACTGCACGAAATAGGGCATTTTCGCGCTGCCGCCGTTTGCGATCGCACCCATGAGCGTCATATACTGACAGGGGTTGATCTGATCGTGATACTGGCCGATGCCGGCCCAGGCGACCTCGACGTCCTCCGCATCCGAGAGGTCGAAGCTGCCGGATGCCGTTTCATAGCCGTCAAAGGAAAGACTTTTTGTGATGCCGAGCCTTTTGGCCGTCGCGGTCAGCTGCGCGGGGCCGACCTCCAGGGCGATTTGCGCAAAGGCGCTGTTGCAAGAATACATGAGCGCCTGCCCCAGAGTGTAGGTTCCGGGATCGGACTGGCAGACGACCGTGTCGCCGCCGATCGAATAGCTGCCGTCGCAGACATAGGTACGCGAAGCGATGTCGTCGATCGTTTCCAGCGCTGCGGCGGCCGTCACAAGCTTGAAGATCGAGCCGGGCGTATAGGTCGCCTGCAAAAAGCGGTTGACGTAGACGCCGGTGTATTTTCCGGTTGTGTCTCCGTCGATATCCGGCATGTCGTCCGGATCGTAGCTCGGCGAGGATACCGCACAGAGAATTTCCCCTGTTTGATAATTGTAAATGCCGACCGTTCCGCGCCGACCGTCCAGCTGCTCGAGGGCAAGCGCCTGCAGCTCGGCGCTGACGGTGAGCTGCATTTCGCCCTCCGCGTCGGCCGTTGTGCGGTAGACGCCGTTCAGAAGATCAAAGCCTGCGAGGTCGCTTGCGTAGGTCCTCTGCAGGACGGCGCGGACGTTTCCGCTGCGGTCGCCCAGAAGATGCATGGTCGCCCGTCGGACGGCAGCGCTGTCTGCGTAATGCTTTTCCCCGTCCTGCGAGCTTTGCAGCGTCTCTCCGCTGCGGTCAAGAATCCGGCTGCCGTCCAGAGCGCCCTGCGTATAGACGTGTGGACTGCCGGAGGCGACGACCCACTGCTTTGCCTTTATGCAGTACTGCACGCAGAAGCCGATCAGTCCCAAAAGCAGCGCAAAGGCAAGCGCTGCGGCAAAATAGGTTCGTTTTGCGATCCGATTCATTCCGTAACCTCCTGTGTTCCGGCCGACCTTACGGCAAAGCTGGCGTTTTGTCTGGTGTCGGCGGCCTTGATAAAGGCAAGCAGCCCCCAGGAGGAGAGCATACTCGAGCCGCCGTTCGAGAGGAAGGGGAAGGTCACGCCGGTCAGCGGCAGAAAATCCACCGTGCCGAAGACGTTCAGGATCGTCTGCGTGATGAGAATGGCGACGGCCGCCCCGGCGGCAATCGTATAGAAGCTGCTGCGGCCGACGGCGGCGGAGCGCACGACGAAGACGCCGAGGCAGGCAATCGCCGCAACGAGCATCGCGGCAAGCAGAAGTCCCCATTCTTCACACACCAGCGCAAAGACAAGGTCGGTATCGGCCGCGGCAACGTAATGCAGCCAGCCGCAGCCCGCGCCCAGACCGAACAGACCGCCGGAGGCGGCGCACATCAGGGCGCGCATCTGCTGATAGCCGCCGCTGTCCGGATACTGCCAGATGTGCCGCCAGGTTTTGAAGCGGCTTTTGATATGCGGGTTGATGGTCAGCGCCAGTGAGCCGGCAAAGCCGGTGGCCGCGACGCTCAGTGCGATCGTGGCAAAGCTGCCGGAGCGGAGATAGGCGATCACAAGGAAGCAGACGAAGAATACGAGCGCCGTTCCGAAATCGCGCATGAGCGCAAGACAGCCGCACACCACGGCGGAATAAGCGATGAAAAGGATGAGGTTCCGCCGGGTCACGATGCGATCCATCGTGGAAGCGCCGGTGAAAATGAAGCAGAGCTTCACCAACTCCGAGGGCTGAAAGGAAACAGGGCCGATATAGATCCAGTTTTTCGCGCCGTAGATCTCCGTGCCGAAGGCAAGGTTGGCCGCGAGCAGGACAAGACCCGAGACGGCCGCAGCGTAGCGAAGCTTTTTCGCGCGTTCGAGATCACGCAGTGACCAGCCGAGCAGCAGATAGAGAAGGATCCCGCCGACGCCCGCGATCAGCTGCTTGGTCATGGAGCTGGGTGCGGACGAGGCGACGACCGCAAGGCCGATCGTCATAAGAAAAAACGCGATGGTTTCCATTTCAAAGCTGCTGCGGCGCAGCGCCTTGAGGGTCAGGAACAAAAGCCATTGCAGGAGCATCAGCGCGCCGAAGCTGAGGAAAAGGCTGCGGTGCGCTTCGTTTGGCAGATGCAGAAAAAGCTGCAGCACGGTCAGAAGCTGAAAAAGTGTGAGCAGCATAAGCGTCGGCGCGGGGCGGAGGTCGCTTCCCGCTCTGGTGCGGGTCGCGGCCTGCTGCGCGCGTTCCTCCGGCGTTGCGGGATCCAGCTGCAGCTCCACGCCGCCGAGGGAAATCACGTCTCCGTATTCTATGGCGCAGATGTCGTAGGCCTCGCCGTTGACCAAAACGCCGCCCCGGCTGCCGATGTCGCAAATCGTCCAGCTTCCGTCGTCATAGCGCGTCAGAACCGCGTGCGAGCGGGAGACCGTCGAAATGCTTACGACGATATCCGAGCCGCGGCTGCGGCCGATCACGCTTTCCCAATGCGTTACGGGCAGCGCCGTACCGTCCGACAGCGTGAGCCACGCCCAGACCTCCGGCTCCTGTCGGAAGGTCAGAAGCGGGCGGATGCAGCGGGCAAGGATCCACAGCGCCAGAAGCGGAAAAAGATAGCGCAGCGCCGTGCCGCAGAACAGGGCAAGCTTGCCGTCCGCCGCAAAAAGTGCATTCATAGGAGATTCTCCTTTCTCATTCGTTTTTCCTGGCGCGCAGTCAGCCGCCCAGATCGGGATCGGTATACAGCGAGACAAAATAGCTGCGCTGCAGCTCCTTTTCCCGCGCGTAGGCGTCGCGCATTTCCTCGACGAGGCTCGCGTCGGCGTCGGCCAGCTCCAGAATCACACGCAGCTCGGCAAGAATGGCGTCCATATCCTCATCCGTTTGCTTTTCTTTTTCCAGTGCAGCGGCGGCATATTTTTCCCCGATCCGCAGAATATCCGTCACGTCGCGCCCGGCGGGCAGCGCATGAAATTCCGCTTCCGCCTGTGTGCGCAGGTCGTTCAGCATGGAAAGACTGTCTGCCCAGAGGAGGTAAATGAGCGCGACCAGCTCGCGCATCCGCGCCTGCCCCTCCGCGCCGCGAAGTGCCGTATCGAGCGCCTGCTCCAGCTCCTCGGCAGAGCGGATGCTGGTTCGGTCCGGCCTTTGCTGGCCTTCCTCCAGCACGGTATCCATTGCTTCCTCACCGCTCAGCTCGCCGCTTGCCAGCTGATCCATCTGCTCCGGCGTGAGGGGAGAAAGCGCGCCGGGAAGTCGGCCGACGAGGTCTGCGACACGTTCATGATTCTCCGCAAGCTGCCGCCGCAGCGCAGCGCGCGTCGGGCTTTCCGTTTCCATAGGGGCGGAATCGGATTCGAATTCAGAGTCGGTTTCCTGCGGTGTTTCCGACTGCGTCGCCGCGCCGCGCCGGGCGCCGCAGCCTGCGCACAGCATACATAAAAGCGCGGCGCATAGAAGCAGGCAGAGCGTTTTTTTCATGTGGGTTCCTCCTTTCGGGTGAGCAGAAAAACAAGCAGCGCGCCCAGAAGGACGCCGCCAAAGTCGATCCAGACGTCGCGTACCTCACCGCTGCGCCCGGGGACAAAGCGTTGGATCGTTTCGTCGCTCAGCGCGGTAAGCAGACCGCAGAACAGCGGCAGCAGCGGGCGGCGGCGCGTTTTTACGGTCACGGTGCGCATCCAAAGCGCGCCGAGTACGGCAAAGCCGCTGAAATGTCCCAGCTTGCGCAGCAGGTGATGCGTCAGGAAGGGCAGCAGCCGCTGCACAAGGCGAAAGACCCCCATGCTCTCGCTGTGGCTGACAGTGGCCGGCATCAGCGAGTGCGCAAAGAGTACGGCTGTCCACAGAAGCGTCAGGGTCAGCCAGAGAGAAAGTCTTCGTTTTGTGTTCATAAAGGGAACTCCTTCCGGGCGAATACGGGGCTGCGTGCCCGCGCGGCAGATTATGCTATATAGTATAGCATAATCCAGACTGTCAATAAAGTCCGTAACCGTCAAAACAAGAGAACAAATTTTTTGATTTTCACTTTCGTCGCGTCCATTTCACTTTAAGGAAAAATTCAAATAAATTAAGTTAAAAACGAAAATTATATTTATTGTTTTGACTTACTTCGGAACTCGCACCCTACCGTACCTTTGTACGGCGACGGGCGCGAGTTACTCGTATTCCGAACTTTCTTGATCGTCCGCCAGCGTGTCAAAAAGGTTTTTTGACACGCTGATTATGCTATATAGTATAGCATAATCTTCGGCGCTGCGCAGCAGAAATTTTCCTTCTGCCGGCACGCCGCGGTCGCGGCATGTAGGGGAAGCCCCGATTTTCTCCGTGTTTCGGCGGGAAACGCGGAGAAAACCGGATGCAGGCGGCGCAAAACCGTGGGAAAACGGATTTTTTCAGAAAAAGCGAATTTTGTTCTTGACAAATGCGGCACGGGCCGATATAATAAGCCGTGCTACGAAGCGAGATGAACGATTAGCTCAGCTGGTAGAGCACTTGCTTGACGTGCAAGGGGTCAGCGGTTCGAATCCGTTATCGTTCACCAAAAGAAAAGTCCTGCCAATCGGCGGGGCTTTCTTTTTTGCCCTGCGGCGGCAGAAAATCTCATGCCCGTCAGGAAATTCTTCAAAAATGTGTGGATTTTCGCTGCATAACGGCTTGAAATCGCCGTTTGCGTGTGTTATGATAATTTTGTATCGATATGGGCGTAGTGCGCCCTCTTCAGACACATTCAGACAAAAAATTTGGAGGCACTATTATGAGCGTTGCAGAAATTTTTGAACACAGAAGCGCATTTTCCTTTGAGGTATTTCCTCCCAAGACGGACGTGGGCATGGAAAAGCTCTGCGGCGAGGGCGGCGTCCTCGATCAGCTCTACACCCTGCACCCGGATTACATCTCCTGCACCTACGGCGCAGGCGGCACGAACGTCGGCAAGAACCTTGACGTCCTGAAGAAGATCAAGGCCGACGGAAAATGCACTCCGGTCACGCACTTTACCTGCGTGGGCAACACGAAGGAAGGCATTAAGGAGCAGCTTCAGACCTATCTGGACAACGGCATTGATCATATGCTCGCCCTGCGCGGCGACCTGCCCTTCGGCTGGAACGGCACCGGCGGCGACCTGCACTATGCAACGGAGCTGGTCAAGTTCGTCCGTCAGGAGTTTGGCGACAAGTTCACCATCGCGGTCGCAGGCTCTCCCGAGGGTCACATTCAGTGCCGCAGCCTGGAGGCGGATATTGCGTTCCTGAAGCAGAAGCAGGACAACGGCGCGGACTACATCATGACGCAGCTCTGCTGGGATATGGATCAGTTCCGCTATTGGCTCGACGCCATCCGTGCGGCGGGCATCTGGATGCCGGTGGATGTGGGCATCATGCCGATCCTCGACCAGGCGGCAACCATCAATATGGCGCTGTCGCGCAACGGCTGCGTGATGCCGCGCGAGCTGTGCGAGATCATTTCAAAGAATTGGATCTTCCCGAACCCGTTCTCCGTCGGCCTCAAGAACGCCAAGGGCGACGACGCCTGCTTCGACGCGGACGTCGAGGGCAAGAAGGCCTCCTTCAAGGAAGCCGGTATCGAGTATACCATCCGTCAGATCGACGAGTACCGCGCCTGCGGCATCGACGGCATCCACCTCTATGCGCTCAATAAGTTCGACGATGTGGCGCGCATTGCAAGAGAGTCCGGCCTGATCGACCTGATCTGATCCGCGCTTCGGACAAACGGCGATACCCTCAATAAAAAGGATTGGTTTCTATGACCCATACCATTGCAGTTGCCGGCAAGGGCGGCGTCGGAAAGACGACGACCTGCGGCATGATGATCGACTACCTGTGCAAAAACGGCCAGACGCCGATTCTGGTGGTCGACGCAGACGCAAATTCCAATTTGAACGAAGTCCTCGGCGTGGAGGTCGAGACAACGCTTGGCGATATCCGCGAGGAAATGGCGCGGGCGGAGCTGCGCGGCGATACGATCCCCGCCAATATGACCAAGGCGGATTATGCGGAATATAAGTTCAATTCCGCCCTGATCGAGGAGGACGATTTTGACATGCTCGTCATGGGCAGGACGCAGGGCAAGGGGTGCTACTGCTATGTCAACGGCGTGCTCAAAACACAGCTTGACAAATACGTCGGGCATTACCGTTATACGGTGATCGATAACGAAGCGGGTCTGGAGCATATCGCGCGCGGCACGCTGCCGCACGTTGATACGCTGCTGCTGATTTCCGATTGCTCCCGCCGCGGCATTCAGGCGGCGGGGCGCATCGCGCAGATGGTGCGCGAGATGGAGCTGAAGCCTACGCGGATGGGACTCATCGTCAACCGCGCGCCGGAGGGGGAATTAAATTCCGGCGTTCGGGAGGAGATCGAGAACCAGAAGCTGGAGCTGATCGGCATACTGCCGCAGGACGAGACGGTGTTCGCCTACGACTGCGAGGGAAAGCCGAGTGCAAGCGTTCCGGACGGAAGCCCTGTCAAGGTCGCGCTTCGGGAAATTATGAAAAAGTTAAATTTTTAACAAAAGGGGAATAAATTATGGCATTTACACCCAAAAAGCAGGTCTTTAACGCCCACATCAACGAGGTCACCCTCGGCGTCGGCGAAAAGGCTGTGAAGATCGGCGGCAATCACGTCCTGCCGTTCTACGCATTTGATGCGGAAATCACCAATGCGCCGAAAATCGGCCTGGAGATCACGGACGGCGGCCTCGCGGCCTTCCCGCAGAAGGGGCTGCAGGAATTCTATGCCGGCTGTGAGACGGTTGCCGACATGGCAAAGCGCGCCGAGAGCATGAAGGGCATTTCCTTCCTGTGCCTCCATCTGGAGGGCGCGGATCCCAACGGCGCGAATAAGTCCACGCAGGAGATGGTAGAGCTGGCAAAGTCCGTTTCGGAAGCCACCGCGCTGCCGCTCGTCATCATGGGCTGCAAAAACATTGAAAAAGACGGCGAAATGTTCAATAAGATCTCCGAAGCACTGCAGGGCAAGAATATTCTCGTCCTGTCCGCCCGTGAGGAGGACTATAAGTCCGTCGGCGCTTCCGCCGGTCTGGCCTACGGCCAGAAGATCGGCGCGGAGTCCGCGGTCGATATCAACCTTGCCAAGCAGCTCAATGTCCTTTTGACCCAGCTTGGCGTTGCGCCCACGTCCATCGTCATGAATGCCGGCTCCGCAGCCGCAGGCTATGGCTATGAGTACGTTGCCTCCACGCTCGACCGCATCAAGGCCGCAGCGCTGGCACAGTCCGATACCCAGCTCCAGATGCCGATCATCACGCCGATCTCCACCGAGACGTGGAGCGTCAAGGAATCCGTGATGGCCGAGGCCGATATGCCCGAATGGGGCGACGCCGAGGAACGCGGCATTGAAATGGAAGTTACCACCGCTGCCGCCGCGCTGACCGGCGGCGCAGACGCCGTGATTATGCGTCATCCGGCCGCCGTTGCCGCGATTGACGAAATGATCTCCGCGTTGGTCTAAGGGAAGGGGGATCATTACCATGGCATTAAAGGGTCTTGACATTTTTAAGCTGTCTCCGAAGAAAAACTGTAAGGAGTGCGGCAGCCCGACCTGTATGGCGTTCTGCATGAAGGTCGCGCAGGGCTCCGTTTCCATCGATAAGTGCCCGTACTTCTCCGAGGATGCAAAGGCTTCCCTGTCCGAAGCGACTGCGCCTCCCATGAAGACGCTCACTGTCGCCGGGCATAAGCTGGGCGGCGAGACGGTGCTGTTCCGTCATGAGAAAACCTTTGTTTCCCGCAACCTCTTTGCCGTGCCGGTCTGCTCCTGCATGGACGACGCTGCGGTCGATGCAAAGTTTGCAGAGATTCAGAAGGTCGACTATGAGCGTATCGGCGAGCGCGAATATGTAGAGTTCGTGTTTGTTCATGACGCGGGCAAGGGTGCGGACAAGGTCGTCGCGCTGGCCAAGCGCGCCGCAGAAAGCGGCCGCGGCGTCATTGTGGAAACGGATGACGCAGAGGTCGCGAAGGCCGTCGTCGCCGTTTGCGCGGATACCATCGTAGACGGCGCGAACAAGGATAACTACGAGGCAATGAACGCCGCCGTTTCCGGCAAGGCCGTTCTGGGCGTGAAGGGCGCTTCCCTCGAAGAGCTGCACGATACCGTCGCCGCGCTCGAAAAGCTCGGCAACAAGAACCTCATTCTCGATGTCACCGGCGCGGACGCAAAGAAAACCTTTGCAAACGCCGTTTTGGTGCGCCGCACCGCCATTAAGGACGGCGACCGCACCTTCGGTTATCCCTCCATCGTAAACCTTGCGCGGATCGCCGAGGGCAACGAGCATCTGCAGACGGCGCTTGCCGCAGCCTTCACGCTGAAATACGGCTCCATTCTCGTGATGGAGAAGCTCAGCTACGCCGAGGCGCTGCCGCTCTATGGCCTGCGCCAGAACGTCTTTACCGACCCGCAGAAGCCGATGAAGGTCGCGCCCGGCATCTATCCGATGAACGGCGCAACGCCCGACGATCCCTGCATGATGACGGTGGACTTCGCGCTGACCTACTTCCTCGTCTCCGGCGAGATCGAGCGCTCCAACGTGCCGATCAACCTGCTGATCACGGACGCCTCCGGCATGTCCGTTCTGACCGCATGGGCAGCGGGCAAGTTCTCCTCCTCCACGGTCAAGAAATTCTTCGACGAATATGACATCGCCGGAAAGATCAACAACCGCACGCTCGTTATCCCGGGCAAGGTCGCGGTAATGAAGGGCGAAATTCAGGACAAGCTGCCGGAGTGGAACGTCGTTGTCGGTACGCGTGAGGCCGTTGAGATCGTCAAGTATCTGAAGGACGGCGAGCACATCAAGGCGGCCGCGGCGGTTGCAGCCACGAAGAAGCCGAAGGAGGAGAAGAAGGAGACGGTTGACGCCAATGCGCCGCTCGACTTCTCCAAGATCGTCATTCCGGAGATCGTACATAAGGATCTCGGCGTGACCTACAAGACCCGTAACGTGGAGTCCAAGAAGTTCGTCACGATCGGCGAGCGCATCCACTGCATCAGCCCGGTCATCCGCGAGGCAATGGCGACCTTTAACCCGGAGCCCATTCTGGAGCGTGCCGCGCAGCAGATCAAGGCCGGCGCGACCTATCTGGACGTCAATATCGGCCCGGCGGAGTCCAACGGCCCCGAGCTTATGACCTGGGCAGTCAAGCTCCTGCAGGAGAACTTCAATAATGTCCCGCTGGCGCTTGATACCGCGAACAAGAAGGCGATCGAAGCCGGTATCCGTGTCTATAACCGCACGAACGGCAAGCCGATCGTGAACTCCGCCGACGCAGGCTCCCGTATCTCCAACATCGACCTTGCCGCAGCGAACGACGCGATCGTCATCGCGCTCTGCTCCGCCGACGGCATTGCAAAGGACAACGACGAGCGTATGCACCACTGCCATACCATGCTCGATCGCGGCATGGCGCTCGGCATGGAGGCTGAGGATCTGTGGTTTGACCCGCTGTTCCTGGTCGTCAAGGGTATGCAGGACAAGCAGATGGACGTCCTCAACGCCATCAAGCTCTTCTCCGATGAAGGCCTGAAGTCCACCGGCGGCCTGTCCAATAACTCCAACGGCGCGCCGAAGGCGCTGCGCCCGATCATGGATTCCGCGCTCGTCGCAATGGCGATGATGCAGGGCCTGACCTCTGCCATTGTCAACCCGAACGACCTGCGCCTGATGGAAACCATCAAGTCCTGCGATATCTTCAAGAACAACGAGCTGTATTCCGACAGCTATCTCGAAATCTAAGAAAACCCATGGCGGCAGTATGCGCATTTGCATCCTGCCGCCGGTTTTCCACCCTGTTTTTCCCGATTTTTCCCGTAATTGTCCGTGCTATACTAAGGAACCTGCGAGTCCCTTTCCCGCGGCGGACGGCGGCTTGTTCCGTCCGGGCTTCGGCGCGAGAATGGACACCATTCGGGCTTCCACAAGTTCCTACCCTTTCCTGACGAAAAAACGCGTCCCGTCCCTGTGGATTTGACCGGAAGCGTCTGGGGCCTCACGCTCTTCTGCGCGCATCGGTGCGGTCGGGCACAGGTTCCGGAGCCGGTCAAAGGCATGGACGCTGTCGGCCTT
This sequence comes from uncultured Eubacteriales bacterium, assembly GCA_902465435.1. GTDB lineage: Bacteria > Bacillota > Clostridia > Oscillospirales > Oscillospiraceae > CABQNH01. The sequence goes on from CABQNH010000030.1 coordinate 21,088, forward strand.
TCCGGCCTGGTTTGTTTGGATCTTATCCAAAGAGGACGGACACAATAGAAGGAAGAATAAAGTTAAAAACGAGGTCCCCTTATGACGGCTGCGGACGAAACGGACAGCCTGAGAGATTTCTTGAAAATAAATTTTGAATTATGCAAAGGAGGATTCCCCATGAGCGTATTAACCGATCTTATCTATGGCGGCTCGAATGCTGTCGCCGGCCTGACCGAGGGTGCGGTCAAGGACGCGATCGCCAAGTATGGCGCAGAGCATGCAGTGGCCTTCCCGGACACCGCCTACTTTTTCCCCACCATTTATGCCGCAACCGGCGTGAAGGTCAAGACGCTGGGCGACCTGCCGGCCTGTGTGGACGTGCTCAAGAGCCTTATCACAAATCAGGAGGATCTTGGGCAGGCGCTCAACGCCGGTCTGGCGACGGCGGTCGGCGCGGAGATTCTTGAGGGTCTGAAGTATTTGCAGGAGGATCCCTATGCTGCGGATTCCGGTATCGGCTTTGTGCCGGATCCCGTCATTCGTTCGCTTGGCGTTCCGCTGGTCACGGGCGATATCCCCGGCGTTGCCGTTGTGCTCGGCAAGGCGGAGAATGCTGCGGACGTCGCGGCGGCTGTCAAGGATTATCAGTCCAAGGGCATTATGACCTTCCTCGTCGGCGACGTCATCGAGCAGTGCGCTGAGGCGGGCGTCAAGATGGGCCTGGAGTTCCGCATTGTGCCGCTCGGCCATGACGTGACGGCGGTGATCCACGTCGTTACCGTTGCCATCCGCGCCGCGCTGATTTTCGGCAATGTGCAGCCCGGCGACCTCGGCGGCCTGCTGAAGTATACCAAGGAGCGCGTTCCCGCGTTCGTCAACACCTTCGGCGCAATTGACAATGTGGTCGTTTCCGCCGGTGCAGGCGCGATCGCGCTGGGTTTCCCGGTCGTGGTGGATATCGACCTCGGCGAAAATCAGGTGCCGGGCGCGCTGGAATCCGTCTGCGACCATAGCCTGACCGTCAAGCACTCTCTGGAGCTGCGCGGTATTAAGATCAAGTCGAAGGAGCTGCCCATTCCGGTTGCCTTTGCGGCGGCCTTTGAGGGCGAGATCATCCGCAAGGCGGATATGCACAATGAGTTCTGGTCGGGCAAAAACGCCACGGCCGAGCTTGTCATGATGGCGGACAATGTAGAGGATCACAAGATCACGATCGTCGGCCCCGATCTGGACGGCGGAGAAAAGAACCTTGCCCTTGCGACAAAGGTGGAGGTTTCCGGCGCAAAGATGCAGGCAGATTTCGAATCCGTCATTGAGCGTAAGATCCATGCCTGGTTCAACTATATGGAGGGCGTTATGCATACCGGCCAGCGCAATCAGGTGCGCGTGCGCGTATCGAACGACGCCTTTGAGAAGGGACTGCGCCTGAAGCATTTTGCCGAGGTGCTTTACCACATGATCATGGACGAGTTTGACGCTGTTGTCGATAAGTGCCAGATCACGCTGATTACTGACGAGGCGGAGGCGGAAAAATTCCGCGACGAGGTCGCCATGCCGCGCTACAATGCCCGCGACGACCGCCTGTCCTCTATGACGGACGAGTCTGTCGACCGCTTCTATACCTGCATCCTCTGCCAGAGCTTCGCACCGGCGCACTGCTGCGTCGTCACGCCGGAGCGCCTCGGCCTGTGCGGCGCGGTCTCCTGGCTGGATGCCAAGGCGACGAACGAGCTGAACCCGCAGGGACCCTGCCAGCCGATCCTCAAGGAGGGCTGCATCGACGAGCGCACCGGCCGTTATGAAACGGTCAACGAGATGGTCAAGGAAGCAACGCATGGCGCAGTCGAAAATGTCACATTGTATTCTATTTTGGAAGACCCGATGACTTCCTGCGGCTGTTTTGAGTGCATTTGCGGTATTGAGCCGATGTCGAACGGCTTTATCGTGGTCAACCGCGAATACAAGGGCATGACTCCGGCCGGTATGACCTTCGGTGAGCTGGCCTCCTGCACCGGCGGCGGCGTGCAGACCCCGGGCTATATGGGACATGGCCGTCACTTCATCTCCTCGAAGAAGTTCATCTATGCCGAGGGCGGCATTGAGCGCATTGTCTGGATGCCGAAGGAGCTGAAGGACGACGTAGGCGAGCGCCTGAATAAGACGGCGAAGGAGCTTTACGGCATCGATAATTTCACGGATTATATTGCGGATGAAACGGTCTGCGAGGACTGCGACAAGCTGCTGGAATTCCTGACCGAGAAGAATCACCCGGTGCTCGGCATGGAGCCGCTGATGTAATTCGGTCGGACGCGCCATGGACGCTTCCCAGCGCAGCAGGGGCTTTTCGCCGCGCCGCCGGACGGGGAAGGAATCACGGAGGCAATTTTCTGCAGCAGGCAGCGGCACGGTTTCGTCAGAATTCGGTATGAAAAACCGAGCAAGGCTTCCGGTGCTTCTCCTGCAGCTATAAAGAAGCTCCGCTTGTCCATCCGTGGTGAATTGTATCCGGGCGTTTCTAAGTGAAAAAATGCGCCGTGCAGGGTTTTGCCTGCACGGCGCATTTTGCAGCCGCCTTTCCGTTGTCAATTAAGTCCGTAACCGTCAAATTGAAATAAGAGGGTTGAGCGTTTTCATTTGAACCACGCCCGTTTTCTCTTTGCGAAGAACGCAAGCAACTACGGTTCAAAAGGAAAAGAATACCCTGCGTTTTGCGCAAGCGATTTGCGGTTTTGCAGTTGCTTTCCCTGCGTTATTCCGCCGTATCTACCCGGTGGCAGGTCGGTGCATCCGAGCTGACATCCTGCACGCAGTAGACGTTGTCCGACTCTACCTCTTTCCCCAAAAGCGTCGCGCCAGACCAGTTGTCGTATACCTCTATGGAATAAGCGCCGTCCGACCAGAGCAGGAACTGACCGTCCTCATATTTCAGTACCGCGCGGCTTGCATTCTCGGTGCGCAGGATCGTTTTGTGGTCAGAATGTTCCTCGTTGCGATAAATCTCGCAGCTCATGTTTGTGCCTTGCAGGCTGATTCCGTCTCTTGTTAGCATAATCGATTCAATTCCCGAACCGCACACATTTTCATAAAGGTGACCGTTCCATACAAAATAAATATTCTCTGTGCCAATATCACCCGTAATGGTATAACTGGAACTGGGATTTACCTCAAAAATGTGTGTATAGGGATAGCTGGTAAAGTAACGAAAAAGGATTTCCATTGTTCCACTTGGCCAATCCCCTTCCACTCGGAGCGTCTTTCCTTCTGCATTGGTAACCAAAAGGCTTCCTTCCCGTGCTACAATTTCCATCCAAAATTCATCTTTCAATTCCTCATCCGTCAATTCTCTGGGGACAAGGGTCAGCTTTGGTGGATTCATGTTATCATCGGTCGCGCCCCCGGCGTTGTCCAGTGTCTCGGACGGTTCTGTCTCAGGAGGCTCAGTTTCAAGTGGTTCCGTTTCGGGCG
>CABQNH010000031.1 GCA_902465435.1 uncultured Eubacteriales bacterium
AATCGCCAAAAATGTTTTCTCATTTTGACGGTTACGGACTTTATTGACAGCCTGAAGGGGCAGGATTTGATGAATCCTGCCCCCTTTATTAAAGGATATGTTTGTTTATTAAAGGATATGATTTTACTTGCTGCCCCGCCTTATTCGCAGTACAGCATCACCTCTGCCGTCGTATCGCAGGAAAGCACCTTCTGCGCCAACTGCTTTGCCTCCGACTCCTTCAGCTTCTGCAGCCGCAGCTTCAGCTCCGGCACCTTGCCGGACGAAACGCTGAACTCGTCAAGTCCCATGCCGAGCAAAATGGGGAACGCCTTGGCGTCGCTTGCGAATTCACCGCACATGCCGACCGGGATCCCAGCCGCATGACCGGCGCGAATCACCGTCTGAATTGCCTGCAGGACAGCCGGACGGAAGGGATCATAGAGATAAGACAGCTTACGGTTGCCGCGATCTGCCGCCAGCACATACTGCGTCAGGTCGTTTGTGCCGATAGAGAAGAAATCGACGTGCTTGGCAAAGCGATCTGCCATCAGGACGGACGCAGGCGTCTCGATCATCATGCCGACCTTCACATTTTCATTGAATTCCTTGCCCTCGACGCGAAGCTCCTGCTTGCAGGTCTCCAGAAGCGCATGCGCCTCGTTCAATTCCTCCATGCAGACCATCATCGGATACATGATGCGCAGATTGCCGAACGCTGCGGCGCGCAGCAGCGCGCGAAGCTGCGTTTTAAACAGCGCGTGGTCGCCAAGGCAGAGTCGGATGGCGCGGTATCCCAGGAAGGGATTCTCCTCGGCATCAAAGGAAAAGTACGGAAGCTGCTTATCGCCGCCGATGTCCAGTGTACGGATAATCAGTTCGCGCTCTCCCATACGGCGAGCCGCCTCGGCATAAACCGCAAACTGCTCCTCCTCGGTCGGGAAATGCGTGTTCTCCATATAAAGGAACTCCGTGCGGAACAGGCCGACGCCCATTGCACCGCTTGCCAGCGCGCGGTCAATATCCGTCAGATTTCCCACGTTGGCATAGATCTGCACCTTGTGACCGTCCGCCGTTTCTGCCGGAAGGTTTGCCGCCGCCTTGAGCGTCTCATGGTAGCGCCGCTGCTCCTCCAAGAGCTTTCGGTAGTGCGCAACCGTCTCTTCATCCGGGCAAACCGCGATTTCGCCGCTCTTCGCGTTCATCGCGATCATCGCACCATCCGTGACCGCGTCAAGAATTCCGCTGACGCCGACCAGCGCCGGAATTCCAAGCCCCTTCGCCATGATCGCAACGTGGCTCGTAACGCCGCCCTCCTCCGTAATGAAGCCGTCCACATAGTCCAGATTCATGTTTGCCGTATCGGACGGCGTCAAATCGCGCGCCACGATCACGCAGTGGCGGTTCATGCCGGAGAGCCTTCTGTCCTCCATGCCCTTCAGCTTTAAGAGCAGGCGCTTTCCAATGTCCCGAATATCCGCGCCGCGTGCGCGCATATATTCGTCCTCCATCTGGTCGAAAATCATGGCATAGGCGGCAATGACATCCTCAACCGCCCACTCGGCGTTCTTTTCCTCGCCGAGGATGGCATCCTCGACCTCCTGCGCAATGGTCGGATCCTGTGCAAGCTCCAGATGGGCGGCAAAAATTGCGTCGCGCTCTGCCAAAACGGTCAGCTCGTCCGCAACGCCCTGCGCCGCATTTTGGAAGCGCAGCAGCTCTGCCTGCTTGTCGTCAGCCTGCGAATGCACCGCGGAATAGTCCTGCTCTTTCACGACAAAGGCCGGTGCCAGCGCAATGCCGGAGGTAAAGCAGCGGTTAGCTTTCAATGTCTGCATAGTGTTCTCCAATCTGTACTTTGTGCATTGTTATTTTTTCGGCGGAAACGCCCCGCCGATTGTTCCGATCCCTTTGCGCATGCAGGGGAAGCTCCGCTTCCCAGACTGTCCGGAAAGCCCGCAACCGTCAAAACAGGAAAACAATTTTGACGATTTTCACTTTCAACGCGTCCATTTCACTTTATGGGAAAATTCAAATAAATTAAGCTTAAAAACGAGGATAATACTCCTTGCTTTGACTTCCTTCGGAACTCGCGGCCTACCGTACCTACGTATTTAGGCGGACGCGAGTTTCAAGGGAACCTCTGATTCTATCCCCAAGGATGGATGTCGGGATTCCCAAGAATGCATTCCGTCCGTGCCGCACGCGGCATGGACGGACGCAATCATGGTTTTTCGTATCATTCCGCCATTTCGGCGCGTAAAAAGTCCGCCAGCGCATCCACCGTATCAAAGACGGCGATCGCCCCGGCCTCGGAAAGCTCCCCCGGCGCGGCAAAGCCGCAGGGATTGATCCCGATGCAGGCAAGCCCCTGCGCACGCGCGCCCTCCACATCGTAGCGCCGATCGCCGATCATAAGCGACCGCCCCGGCAGCGCAGCGTCATCGCCCAACTGCTCCAGCGCGCGGTGGATCACCATTGCCTTGTCCTCCGTCAGGTTGCCGGAAACCTCACTTCCGGCAATGACGGTAAAATAACGGGAAAGGTCAAAATGCCTCAGCATTTGGGCGCAGTACTCCTGCGGCTTGGACGAGGCGACGCCCAGCCGCAGGCCCCGCGCGGACAAAAAATCGAGCAGTGCCGGGATTCCCGGTATGACCTTTGCTGCAAACAGTCCCTCCCGCTCGTAATACGAGCAGTACACGGCACGCGCCCGAAGCGCCTTTTCCGCGGAATAGCCGCACACCTTCTGCAGCATCGGCTGAAACGGCGGCCCGATAAATTGCCGCAGTGCGGCTCGCTCTAACTGCGGCCCGCCCATATCGCGGAGCATCTTCTCGATGCAGCCGAGGATCCCCTCCTGCGAATCGAGAAGCGTTCCGTCCAGATCGAACAGCACATTGCGAACGGCGGCGAAGCGTGCGTCTTTCATCGTCGTTATTCTCCGAAGCCCGAATCGATCAGCGCTGCCAGCGCCTCCACCGCCTGCTGCTCGTCGATGCCCTCGGCACAAATGGCAACCTCCGCACCGGCATTGCAGCCCTCTGCAAGCACCTGCAGAATGGACTTTGCATTGGCGGGCTTGCGCGCGCTTCCCTCCTTGTGCAGCGTGACATTTGCTTGGAAGGTCTTCGCCAGCGAGACGAATTCCGTTGCCGGTCTGGCATGCAGACCGGTTGCGTTTCTGACGGTCGTTTTCAGTTCATACATATCGGTTCCCTCGTAATCGCATAAAGATAATCGTCGATCCTATCGCCGATGTGATCAATCAGCAGCGCCTGCGCGTCATTTTCCACCGCGCCGCTGCGCACCGCCTCATACTGCACCGGCATATACTGCATCAGCAGCGCCAGCGGGATCTCCGCCGAGCGCAGATTCTGAAGCAGACGCTCCGTCGCTTCCTGAATGCGCGGATCCGGCAAATAATACCGGATTCGGTCGGAATAGCTGAATGCGCGCGCAAAGCTGCGGTAGGCCTCCGAGCCGTGGTAATATTTGTCCCAGCGGGAAGGCTCCTCCAGCATGACGCTGTCCATTACGCTTCGAAGCTCACTTCTATGCCAATTATACAACGGCGCCAGTTCTTTTTCAATAAGCTCCAAAGAAAAAAGTGCCTCGCGAAGTGCAAAGGTCAGGGCCGGGCCGACCTTCAGAATGGCTATGCCGTCATCCACCATATTGCGCAGAGCATCCCGCGTCTGATAGTCCGTAGAGTGTCCCTCAAACACCATACCGTCCAGCTTCTCCCGCGTTGCCGTCAGTTGCGCGGCCGCCGCGCGGTCATAGCCCAGCACCGTCTGATCTGCGAACTCTACACCCGGCTGCACGACGATCGCGATCACGCGCTGCCAGACCTCGTCAAGTCCGAACGCCGCGAACGTCTCGCGGAAGGTACGGACGGTCGCAAGGCAGTCTGCCGGATCCGTCACGGCAACGGAGTCCTCGTTCTCCTCCGCACCGCCCGGAACCGGCACCTCGCTGCCGATCACATAGACCGGCGGCACGGCGCGCTCTCCCCGGGCAAGGCGCTCGCGATAGGCGTCCTCCGCAACACGGCAGAGCGTCGCGCCGCGCTGTGCGATCACGCTGTCCGGCAGCCGCGTCTCCCGGCTGTCGTCTCCCAGACGCATACTGGTGTCCAGATGGATTTTTTCATAACCGGCCAGCACATAGGCACGCACTAGGGTCTTCGCATTTTCCATCGCCTGCTCGGCCGGCAGCGTGCGCCACGTCAGCGGGCCAAGATGATCGCCGCCCAGCAGCAGCCGCTCCTGCGGAAACTGCTCCTGCTCGGCAAGCTCGCGCACAAACCGCATAAAATCCGTCGGCTTCATCCCGGTATAGCCGCCAAACTGGTCGACCTGATTGGCCGTCGATTCAATCAGCACGATCTGTCCTGCGCGCTTGGCGCGGCGCATGGCGGCGCGGAGCACATACTCGTTCGCGCTGCAGCAGGAATACACGCCGGACAATTCCCCGCAGCCTCTTCGGCGCAGGATCTCCTGAATTGGATTTACAGCTTGATCCATGCAGCAAGTCCCTCCGGTACATCAGGATTCACACCGCAGTGAACGGCGTGGCTGAGTGTCAGCAATTGGATACAATAGAGCATATAGATTGCAGAGGCCGCGTCGCTTCCGCAGTCGGGAAGCAGGATTCCGGTGCAGCCCTTCAGCTCCGTAACCGCCGGATTGCGGGAGAATACATAAAGCTTGTCCGTTTTTTTGGCGACGTCGGAAATCAAATCCGTCTGCGGCTTCCACTCCCCGTCCGAGAGGAAGGCCAGCACAAGCGTATTTTCCTGAATCTGCACGATGGGGCCGTGCCGGACGTCCAGCAGATGATAGAAGTTAGAGTCGCGGCGGCAAATCTCCCGGAAGGCAAGCGCGCCCTCCTCGGCAAGCCCGGCAACACCGCTGTCCGCCAGTACGACGGCCTTTGTCCAATCGCGCGTACCGGCAAGCCGCATCGGCTCCTCGACCGTTTCGCAGAAGGCGGCGCGCTGCGCGTCCTCCAGGCAAATCGTCTGCAGGCACTCCGGCTTGTGCGCCACCGTTGCGGCAAGCATCAGTCCGGCCGCATAGAGGTTGCTCACCGTTCGCGTTTGACAGACGGAGTCGTCGAACGCCCAAGGGATCACAAGGTTCAGCTCCGCATACTGCTCAATGGGCGCGCCCTGCTTCGCGCAGACCGACACGACCTTGCTTCCGTAGGCCTGCTTGCACTTGCGCACGGCGGCAATGACCTCACTGGTCGAGCCGGAACGGGAGAGCACCAGCAGCACGGAATTGTAGATCAGCTTTTCATAGTGGGAGAAGTTTACCATCAGGTCGCCCGCCGCAATGGCAAAGGCCGGGATCTCGTTTCTCTGCGTGAACTGCAGCGCAGCCGCCTTGGCCAGACTGTAGCTCGAGCCGCAGCCGATCACGCAAATGGAAACTGCCTCATTAAATGCACTTAAAATCTCCGACTGCTTTTCCTTAAAATACTCCGTCGTTTGCCGGAGTGCAGAAAACTGGCTCAGGATTTCTTTTTCAGTTTGGTACATAATATTCCTCCGTTTGAATTTCACCGGAGCATACAATCTCCGGGACAAAAACGATATGAGAAGTCAAATTGCCGGGGCGCAGCGTCCCCGGCAATTCTTGTTCATTGGGGACCTCCGAGTCGATCGGCGAGAACAAACGGCGGGCGCGTTTTCGTCAGATCAGCGCTCGAAAAGTGCAGGGAACCTGAGCGGTTTCCCGGCTTTTCAAGCCGCTGCCTTGGCGGAAGGCTCCCGCCGTTTGCCGCAGGGGATCAATTTGGAGGTTCCATAGGCTTGGAGTGGTGTGCGGGGGAAATTACTGCTTCTTTGCCTTCTGATGACGGATTGCGAAGACGGAAGCAACTACGAATGCAGCCACAATAATGACAACGCCGACCCAGACGTTCTTCAGCGCAACCATAACCGCCATTGCGTCGATGCAGTCATGACCGGTGCCCTCGGCGCCGACCGATGCGAAGTGGTCGAAGAGCTTATAAGTAAAGCCGGAGAGGAAGATCAGCTCGAAGCCGTAGACGAAGCCGGAGATCATAGCACCGCGGCGGCCGCCCTTGGCGTTGCCGAAGATGCCGGCCACGCCGCCGGTGAAGAACGCGCCAATGATGGAAACCAGCGGCACCACGCCGAACACGGCGGAGCTTGCGAACATGGCCACCAGCATACCGGCAACGGCGAAGATGAAGCCGAGCATCAGGGAGTTCGGCGCAAAGGAGAACAGAACGGGTACGTCGAGCGCGGGAATCGCATTCGGAACGATCTTATCCGCAATGCCCTTGAAAGCGGGAACGAGCTCGCCAAGGAGCATTCTGACGCCCTGTAGAAGGACAAGGATACCGGCCGTGAAGCCGAGCGCCTTCAGGATGCCGTAGACGATGTAGTTCTGCTCGCCGGCATGTTCCGCAACGGCCTTCGGGCCGGCTGCGATCACGACGACCAGATAGAACACGAACATAACGATGGAGATGGACATCGAGGTATCCTTGAAGAAGGACAGGCCCTTCGGCAGCTTCATATTCTCTGCGCTCTTCTCCTTGTTGCCCAGCAGGCCGCCGATGTAGGCGGAGGAGACGGTGCCGAGGGTGGTGAGGTGGCCGATCGCGAAGTCGTCGCCGCCCGTGGTTCTGCGAACCAGCGGCTGGGAAATCGCGGGCAGGAGGGTCAGAATGAGGCCCTGCAGAATGATGCCGAGGATGATGATCATTGCTTCGCTGAGGCCTGCGGTATACAGGCTGAACGCAACGGCAATGGAGGAGATCCACATCATATGGCCGGTGAGGAAGATGTACTTGAGCGGAGTGAACCGCGCGAGAAGGATATTCATCAGGAAGCCGCCGCCCATGATGATGGCGGAGGTGGAGGCGATCAGCGGCACTGCGTCGGACATGGCGCCCACAATGACCTCAGAGCCGGTTGCAAAGCCGCTCAGATGGAACACCTGCTGGAACAGGCTGACAAACGGAAGGATTTCCGCGACAAGCAGGCTCGAGCCGGCGGAAAGCACCAGATAGCCCAGCGCGGTTTTTACCGTGCCGCTGATGACGTTGGCCGCGCTCTTGCGCTGTACGAGCAGACCCAGCAGCGCCACGACCGCAAGAACGATCGTCGGCGTCTCCAGAAGGTCTAACAGGAAGTTTAATACTGCCATTATTTTTTCCCTCTTTCTTTAGTTTTTGTTTTCGTCAAGATATTTCTGCAGCTTCTCTTTTACTTCTTGCGTATTGATAATATTGTTGACAAAAATCACATTCTTCTGACCGGCAAAGCGCTCAGCAAAATCCTGTGAGGTAACGATAAGATCTGCATTCTTACTGCCGACCGTTCCGGCATCCCAATGCTCGATCTCCGCATCCAGACCAAGCTGCCGCGCAGCCTTGTCCACCGTCATCTTCAGGATCAGGCTTGAGCCCATTCCCAGTCCGCATACACACACGATATACACTTTACACCACTCCTTAAAGCTTTATTTCCTAATCAAAGACAAGAAATCATCTTTGAATAGCGACGAATATATTCTGCGTTGATCGCATCGCCCCGATCCAAATTGGAGCTGACGTATACAGGCGGCACATAGCCGCGCTTCACGCAGTTTTCCACCGTCTGCGCCACGATGGATTCCATCACGGACATGCCGAGCACCGTCGAGGTCCCGCAGAAGGCGTCCGGCATTCCCTCCATGTGCATCGCGGCGTCGCCGCTGACGCACTTCACGTCGATCACAACGTCGGCTACGTCCCGCAGATTCTTTCCGCAGGAATGCCTCGGCGTCGTGCTCTGCGCGAACTGCTTGGAAACCAGCGCGACGACCTTCATGCCGATTTTCTTTGCCGCCAGCGCCATGTCCACGCCCATCGCGTTTCGACCGGAGATCGACACGATGATCATCGTGTCCCTCTCATCGGTATCCTCCAGCGCCAGATAGCCGCCCGCAAAGCCCTCGATCCGCTCCTGCATCGTGCTAAGCTTCGCCCGCGGGAACAGCGCAAGATGCGGAATGAGCAGCGCGTTGACCGGTACCAGGCCGCCAGCCCGGTAGAACACCTCCATGGCAAACATCTGCGAGTGGCCGCAGCCGAACACATGAATGAGGCGTCCGGCCATGACGGATTCCGCGCACAGCTCGGCAGCCTTTTCCATGTTTGCGCCCTCTTCATCGAACTGCCGGGCAAGCTGCTCGCGTATTACGTCATAATACTCCAAATACTTCAACTTTCATTCCTCCTTAGTATGTTCATAATCTGCTCTTTTGTTCCATGATTCCGCAGCAGGGAAAGGAATTCCTCATCCTGCAGGCAATCGGACAGCTCCGTCAGCAGCTGAATGTGGCTATCCTTGTCCACGGCGGCAAATACAAACGCCGCCAGGATCCGCCGATCCATCAAATAAACCGGCTCCCGCAGCAGGCAGAGGCTCATTGCGATTTCCTTCACGCCGGCCTCCGGTCTTCCGTGGAAAAAGGCAATATCGTCCAGCAATACCATATATGCGCCAAATTCTGCAACCGTATCCTTGATGGATTGCAAAAAGCGCGGCTCCACCGAGCCTTGCTCGACCAAAACGCCGCCGGCGATATCCACAAGCTCTTCCCAGCTTTTGCAGGATACGTCCTCCAAAAAGGTTTTATCGTGAATGAGTGACGAGATCATCGACCTTTGCACCTCGCATTTTTAATGATTTCTGCACTTAATATTGCACGTTTTTTGTCTAAAATCAACACCCTCCGCGGATTATGACCCAATTGTCGAGTGGTATCGGAAGATGCGCAAAACCAGTCGATCGGCTGGTATGCTACCAGTATGTGATAAGCTGGCATTTTTGTCTATTCTGCACATAGCCCAATTATTTTCTGCATTTTTGCGTGTCATTTTCTCCTTCGGAGAGATTTGACGAACGGCAGGTTCTGCGTTATAATAGGGAACATAAAAGCAAGCGGCGGCCAGCCGTGCAGCAAGGAGGCAACAGGAGATGAGCGGACTTCCTCTCTATCAGGAGCTATACAATGCGTTATATTCTCAAATCGTATCCGGCGCGTATTCCGAGGTCAAGACGCTTCCCTCCGAGCGGGAGCTGTGCGAATTGTATCATGTCAGCCGTTCCACAGTCCGGCGCGCGCTGGATACGCTTCGCAAGAACGGCTATATCAACACGCTGCAGGGCAGCGGCAATTTTGTCCGCCCGCAGATGTACCTGCAGCCGCTGTCCAAATTTCACTCCTTTGCCGGATCCCTGAAAGCCAATCATGTGGAGATCACAAACCGGATCCTGGACTATGCCCTGATCGACAGCGACACCTATCTGCAAAGCGTTCTTCCGTCGCGGCAGCCGGGAGAAAAATGGCACAGGCTGACGCGCCTGCGCATGGCCTCCGGCGCGCCCCTGATGATCGAGACCGCCTATTTACCGCAGCGCCGCTTTTATCACCTCGATATCGACTACTTAAAGACAAACTCTCTGTACGCCTATCTGGAGGCCTACTACTGCATGCGGATCGACGACGCAAACGAGCTGCTCTCCCCCATTATGCCAACCAATGAGGAGCGCCGCGAGCTGCTGATCTCCCCGCGAATTCCCTGCATGCTGTTAGAGCGCTTCTGCTACGAAAACGGCGCGCTCATCGCCATCCATAAAACGGTTGTGCGAGGCGACAAATATAAGTTCCGTGCCGCTTATTACGCAAACGAAGTGTAAGAAAACAGGAACGGACATACAAACCCCCGCGCACCGATGCGGTTCATGCTTCGGTGCGCGGGGGTTCCGTGTAGAAAAATGCCTCTGCTTTCAAAAACGCCTCTGCTTTCGGCACATAAACCAGCGGCTCAGGCTGTCAACGAACCCCTGCTTTTGGAAGCGAAAGCAGGGGCGCTCAAAGCACGCGGCCGTTCGGTCTTTTCTGATTGCATCAGCAGGAGCGGACGGCAAGCGATCCAATTTCAGAAATTCTCAGGTCTGTGCCGCGCCGTCCACAGAAATGACCGCACCGGTCACATAGCTGGCAAACTCACTGGCGAGAAAGAGGAACACGTTTGCAACCTCCTGCGGCTCACCCACACGACCCAGCGGAATCGGCGCAGAAATCCGCTCCACCAGCTCCTGCGGCAGCGCCGCGACCATATCGGTGCGCGTGATGCCGGGCGCGACCGCATTCACGCGAATCCCGCTGCGGCCCAGCTCGCGCGCAAGGCTCTTTGTCAGTCCGTTGACCGCGAACTTACTTGTCGGATATCCCACACCGCTGGGCTGCCCATAAAGACTCACCATGGAGCTGGTATTGATAATGCAGCCTTGCTTTGCCGCGCGCATGATCGGCTCGACCGCCTTGCAGCCGTTGAACACGGCAGTCACATTCAAGTCCATGATCTTCTTGAAGTGCTCCGGCGTGTAGTCCGCCAACGGCTCGCGCGCGGAAATTCCCGCATTGTTCACGAGGATATCCACCCCGCCGAACTGTGCCGCAACATCGTCCACCGCAGCCTTGACCTCGTCAAACTCGGTCAGATTCGGGCATTTCCCGAGAACCTGCCACTCCGGATTTTCCGCCTTCAACGCCGCAAGCGCCTTTTCTACCGTCTCGGAACGACTTCCAAACAGTGCGACTCTCGCCCCGTTGCGTAGGAAGGTCTGCACAATGGCAAAGCCGATCCCCCGCGTACCGCCTGTAACAATTGCCGTTTTCCCTTTCAGCATTTTGCTGCACTCCTTTCTGCATTCCACGCGCCGTTCCCCGCGGCGCGCTTCCTTTGTCTAGGATTTTATGTTAACATAGGAAAAATGTCGTTGTCAAGCATTTGGTACACCCATGTGTCCTTCCACAAAAAGACATTCTTCCGCTCCTCCGCCCAGACAAGCAGGAGGGAGAGCCGTCGCCCGAGCGGCGCGCCCTCCCTCCTGCTTTTTCTTTTATGGCCTCCGCCATCTTTCCGTCACTGCCTGCGCATCTGCCGCAGAAACAGCAGAACGGCGAGCGCAGTCGTCCCGACGGCATAACCCAGCACCCACCAAAGGTGCGGAAAAATGCCGCAAAGGTTTTCCTGCAGTGCAGCGCGCTCCAGCTCCACGGCATGGGCAAAGGGCAGCGCATAGGCGATCCTTCGGAACGCGCCCCCAACCAGATTCAAATCAAACCAGGTTCCGGAAAGCCATGCGCTCAGGTTCGTCAAAAGCGCGCCGCAGACGCCGCCGACCTGCTTTACGTTCATCACACTGCCGCACAGCAGCCCAAGCGCAATATAAAGCAGCGACGTCGGCAGCACAAAGATAATCGCATACCCAATTCCGACTGTGACCGGCAGACCAAGCAGAACCGCCGTGAGATAGCTGACGGCGCTCTGCACAAGCGCAATGGGCAAAATCGGCAGCGCATAGCCGAGAATAAAGTCTACCGCCGTGAGCGGCGTTGTATATAGGCGCTGCAGAAACGCGCTCTCCCGATCTCTCGCCAAAAGCGTCGCGGAAAACAGCGTCAAAAAGGACAGGCCGAAAACCGCAATGCCCGGTGCAAGCTGCGGCAGCGCAAAAAGGGAAACCGGCACGTTGGACTGGATCGCCGTAAGCAGCAGGAGAAGAACGACCGGAAAACCAAGGCCGAACGCCAGGTTGAGCGGATCACGCAGAATTTCCTTTGCCGTCCGCCCGGAAAACGTCAGCATTCTCATTGTGCCGCCTCCTTCATAATGCAGAGGAACGCATCCTCAAAGCGTTCCTTACCGGTTCTCTCCAGCAGCTCCTGTACGGTGCCGAGCGCCAAGAGCCTTCCGTCCTTCATCAGGCCGATCCGATCGGACAGCGCCTCCGCCTCCTCTAAATAGTGCGTCGTTAGGACCACCGTAACCTTGCCGTGCAGGCTGGAAATGGCGTCCCAAAGCGCGTGCCGCGCCAGCACGTCAAGTCCCAGCGTCGGTTCGTCCAGGAAAAGGACCTTCGGCTCGCTGACCAGCGCCATTGCAAGGCTCAGTCTTCGCTGCCAGCCGCCGGAAAGCTTCCCCGCGCGTTTTCCCATCCATGGCGTCAGCCCGAACTGCGCGGAAAGCGCCGCCGTTCTTTCCCGCCGCGCCTCCGTGGAAAGGCCATGCACGCCGCAAAGCAGCTCCAGATTTTCCTTTACCGTCAGATTCGGCGCGACGGCCGTCTCCTGCGGCGAGACACCGATCACCTGCTTGACCGCCGCAGGGTCATTGGAAATGCTGTGCCCGCAAAGCCGCGCGTCACCGCTTGTCGGCCGTGTCAGGCAGGTCAGCATTTTGATCGTCGTTGTCTTACCCGCACCGTTGACGCCCAAAAGCGAAAACACTTCGCCTTCGCCGATCCGCAGGGACAGCCCGTCAACGGCCGTCAGCGTTCCATAGCATTTTGTCAGGTGCTCCGTAATCACAGCATCCATAAACCATTCCCCCTTTATCCGTTTGCCTCGCGCTTTTTCCGGAAACGCTCCTGCAGTCCCCAGAACGCGTCGGACAGCATATCACTGATGCTGTCCTCCGGCCAGTTCAAATATGCCGTTGCGGCCATAGTCGCAATCCCATGCACATAAATCCACATTTCAAGGTGGAAGCGATACGCCTCTTCCTCGCTCATCCCGGTTTTCTGCTCGATCAGCGTAAGAAGTGGCTGCAGGGACGCGCGGCCGTCCTCAATGGCTTCTCCGGTGCGGTCGCGCATAAAAAGCAGCTTAAACAGCTCCCGCTCCTCCTTTGCAAAGCGAATATAGGCCATACCGCTTGCTTTATAGGGCAGCTCCTCCGCCCGTTCCATCGCAGCGGCAAGCGTGCTTTGATATCGCGCCTCCGCCGCCTCCCGAACCGCACCCAGCACCTCGTCCATACTCTCGAACTGGCTGAAGATCGGCTTGGAGGATGCGCCGAGCCGTTCACCCAGTGCCCTTGCCGTCACGGCAGAGATACCCCGCTCACGCGTGATTTCCAAGGCCGCATCCACGATCTGCTCGCGCGTAAACAAAAACTTCCGCGGCAATCCTACCCCCTCCTTTAAAGAAACATATGTAGCGCTACATTTGTTTCTTTATTCTAATGCGCGCCCCCCAAAATGTCAAGCGTTTTTTCCGTATCGGCGGCACACCAAAGCGCTAAAAAGGGATTTTCAAACGAACATCCATGCGGTATAATAGTTCTGCTGCAAAATGCGTCGTTTGCCTCCACTCGCCGCTCCCTGCGCGCAGGCAGCAGAATTCAGCGCCCCGGGCGCAGATCGGGAGGAATGCTTCCCCATGAAAAAGCTGACCGCATTATTCTTGACCTTTTTAAAAATCGGCGCGTTTACCTTTGGCGGCGGCTACGCCATGGTTGCGCTGCTGGAAAACGAATTTCTTGAGAAAAAGAAATGGATGAAGAAGGACGAGTTTCTCGATATGGTGGCCATTGCCGAGTCCACGCCGGGGCCGGTCGCCGTCAACAGCGCAACCTATATCGGCTACCGCGTCGCAGGTACTGCAGGCGCGGCGCTGGCCACGCTGGCCGTCAGTCTCCCCTCCTTTGTTATCATTTATTGTATTTCCCTGTTCTTTGACCGTTTTCTGCAGCTTCGCTGCGTTGCCTCCGCTTTCCATGGAATTCAGGTCTGCGTCATTTATCTGATTGCCTCGGCCGGTTTTAAAATGTACCGCAGTCTGGAAAAGACCGCGCTGAATCGGGGAATTCTGCTTGCCGTGCTCCTTGCCATGCTGGTTTGCACGCTCTGCGCCGTCTCGCTTTCCTCCGTTGTCCTGATTCTGCTGTGCGGGACGGTCGGTCTTTCCCTTTTCCTCCTGAAAAAAAATCGAAAGGATCGGAATGCAATATGATCTATTTGCGGCTGTTTTTCAGCTTTTTGATGATCGGCGCAATGTCCTTCGGCGGCGGCTACGGCATGGTCTCTCTGGTGCAGGAAACCGTTCTCTCCAACGGCTGGCTGACGGAGGGCGAATTCTTAAGCTTCATTGCCGTCTCCGAGTCCACACCGGGGCCGCTTGCCGTGAATATGGCAACCTTTATCGGCTCCTCGCAGGGCGGCTTTTGGGGCGCGCTGCTTGCCACATTGGGCGTCGTGCTGCCGTCGTTTTTGATCCTTCTGCTGATTGCGTCCGTTTTAAAAAATCTTACCAGGTATGCGGGCGTCAACGCCTTTCTTTCCGGCGTCCGTCCCTGCGTAGTCGCGCTGATTCTGGCAACGGCCCTGCGTATGGCCTGCAATACGCTTCTCGGCTTCTCTGGGATGCACAGTCCGTTTCACTGGGATCTGCGCGCAGTCTGCGTGCTGCTCCTGCTGCTCCTTTTCCACGCCGCCTGGAAGGCACTGCGTAAAAAAACGCCCTCTCCCATTCTGATGATCGGCCTGTCGGCAGCGTTTGGTATTCTTTTTTGGGGCGTATAGCCGTCCGGTACCGCAAAAATCCGGGGCGTGGCTCCTTTCCGAACCACGCCCCGCAGTATTTCAAAAACCTGCCCGGCACGCTGCCAGATTTCAAGAAGGTTCGTAAGACAGTGGAACCTCTGAATCCATTCCCCGCAGCGAACGGCAGCCCCTTCCCTCCGCAGCACCTTCTTCCGCGCCTTTCCGCGCAGAGCAAAGAAAAGCACGATCGTCCTGATACCGCAGTATCAAACGACCGTGCTTTTCTGGTGCGGAAGATGAGACTTGAACTCACACGACATTTGCCACACGCCCCTCAAACGTGCCTGTCTACCTATTCCAGCACTTCCGCAGCTATTTATTTCCACGCCTCACAGCGCCTTATTATTATATCGGCAGGATGCGGCTTTGTCAACACTTTTTTGTGAAACTTTTCGATTCTTTGCAGCGCCCCGCAAAAACCGCCCGCAAGGGGCTGGCTGCAAGGCGCCGCCCGTTCTTACGCCTCGACGCTGATGTGGTCGGCGCCATGCGCCTCAAACTCCTGCATGTAATCCTCCATACGCGCAACTAGGTCGTCATAATTCTCCTGTGTGATTTCCGGATACCCCATATCGCGCCGCGCCAGCTCCTCTGCCAGGATATCATAGAAGACCGTATCCTCATAATCCACAATGGCCTCGTGGATTCCGCCGTCATGAAATGCGCGCGACGGCACGGTCTCCCCGTGGTACCGCTCGGCAAGCCGCCGCATTCCGTTTTGCTCACACAGAGAGAAAAGCTTGCTTTCAATTTTATCATAATCCGCAATGCGGTCACTGCCGCGCGTGGAATTCAGGATCCAGTTCCCGATATACACCATATCCAGCAGCCGCCGGAACTCCAGATTTGTCAGTTCGATTTGCATAGCGCACACCCCTTTCCCCATTCCCCAATATTATATACATGCGCGATGGGAATTTCTACAGTAAAATGTACCGACTTTCCGAAAAAAATACTTGTTTTTATGGCGCGTTTTGCATATTATATAGGGTAGTGTGCCCACGGGTCAGCATCCCGCGGGATTTACTTACGGAAAAGAGGACATTTCTTTGAAAAAACTGAGTGTATGCATTCTATTTGGCGGTGTCTCGCCCGAGCACGAGGTCTCTCTCCGTTCGGCAGAGTCTGTTTTGAACAACATCGACCACGAGAAATACAACATTTTCCCTGTTGGAATTAAAAAGGACGGCGACTGGATCCTTTACGGCGGCCGCGACTACAGTCTGCTCCCCACGGGCGAATGGGAGCACTATGCGGGAAACCGCCGCGCCACCATCTCTCCCATGCGCGGGCAGGGACTTTTGACCTTCGAAGGCGACTGCGTGGTGCGAGAGCGGATCGACGTCGTCTTTCCGGTTTTGCACGGTGAAAACGGGGAGGACGGCGCCATTCAGGGGCTTTTGCAGCTGGCCGGGCTTCCCTATGTCGGCCCGCACATCGCCGCCTCAGCAACGGCGATGGACAAAACCCTCTCCAAGCTGATCGCCGACCTGTGCGGCATCCGCAACGCCGCATGGCAGCTCGTAACGCGGCGCAGCTTCGCCGCCGATCCGGACACCGTTATGGACACGATCGAAGCGAAATTCTCCTATCCCGTCTTTGTTAAGCCCGCAGGAACCGGCTCCTCCGTCGGCGTTTCCAAGGCAAAGGATCGTACCGCGCTTGCCTCCGGACTGAAAAAAGCGCTGCAATTCGACAATAAGGTGTTGGTCGAGGAATTCATTAACGGCCATGAGGTCGAGGTCGCCGTTCTGGGCAATTCCTGCCCCGCCGCCTCCATCTGCGGCGAAATCGACGCCGGTGCGGAATTCTATGACTATGACGCAAAGTATATCTCCGACTGCGCCGCGCTCTACATTCCTGCCCACATCTCCGAAACGGCCTCCGAAGCGGTCCGCGAAACAGCGGTTCGTATCTACAGCGCCATGGGCTGCCGCGGCCTTTCGCGCGTGGACTTCTTCGTGACCTACGACGGAGAAGAGGTCGTCTTTAACGAGATCAACACGATCCCCGGTTTCACGTCCATCTCCATGTATCCCAAGCTTTGGGAAGCCAGCGGCATTTCCTACCCCGCGCTGATCGACGAGCTGCTGCGTCTCGCGCTGCAAGAGGACTGATATGGAACGCGAAATTCTGCTGTCCATCCGCGGCACGCAGCGCACTCCGCAGGCCGAACCGGAAACCATCGAGCTGACGACGGAGGGATGGCTTGCACGCACGGAAACCGGCTATGTTCTTTCTTACATGGAATCCGCGCTCACCGGTCTGGAGGGCGTTAAAACCGAGTTCCTTATCGCGCCTGACCGCATCGTTCTGCGGCGGAGCGGCGCACTGCAAACGCAGATGGTCTTTGCCGAGGGCGAGGAAACGCAGTCGCTTTATCAGATGGAGTTCGGCGCGCTGCTTGTCACGATCTGCGCCAAGACGGTAAGATCGAGCATCACGGCAGACGGTGGCAGCATTGAACTGTGCTACACACTTTCGATCGAAGACACCCCCGCCGGTATGATCGACTATCATATCGTTGCCGCACCGAAGACAGTGCCGCGCTGCGATTAGCCGCCGCACAAAATAACCTAAGGTAGGAGATCGTTCCATCCTGTATCAAGGAAATTTTGCGCTGTTATAAAGACTGTAACTGGAGAAATCGCATGGAATCTGCGATTTCTCCGGTTTTCTTTTGCAGGAAGACGCGGCCGCCTGGAAAAACGCACTTGCCTTTTCCGCAGGCCTCCGCTATAATATAAGGCAAGCTTGCAATTCTATTTTTGCAGCGACCATTTCCAAAAAAGAAAAAGAAAAGGAGAGATTTATCATGTTTCGTAAGAAAGACAGCCGGGAGCATGACGGTACGGCATCCGTAAGGAAGCGCCTTTCGTCCGTTTTCGTCTGCCTGCTGGTTGCCGCAATGACGCTCGTTCTCGCGCTGTCATTCGCCGGCTGCAAGGGCAAGAGCAGCAGTAAGATTTCCGATCCCTTCACAGACATTTCCATGTTCGATCCGCCCAGTCTGAAGAAGGTGCAGAGCGCACTTGGCGAAGCGTCGATCTTCAACGAGGACGAGGGCCGCTTGGTCTATAAAAACTTCGAGTATCACGGTCTGACCGGTGAGCTGCTCTATCAGAACGACGGCTACGAAAGAATTGAATTCACCTGCAACAGCGGCGTATTTAAGGATGATCCCGACTATGACGCAAAGCTTGAGGAGTTTTACGCCAAGTGCCAGGAAATTGTCGATCATTTTAACGAACTGTACGGCGAAAGCGAATACTCCGTTGTCTGGGAGGATTATGACTGGGTAAAGGCAGAGCGCAAGGGTATCAAGGAGCAGATCACCGTAGAATTTGACCAATACGATATCGAGATTCTCGTTCGTACCTACGACTGACCTTCTTGGCAATCTGTTTGAAAATGCGTAATATTTTTTGTAGAATATAGCAACGGAAAAAGCCTTGCGCAAGCAGGGCTTTTTCTGTATAATAAATGTAGAATTAAAGATTGATAGCTGCAACGAAGTGCTTCGCGCACGGGCTTTCGACTATCACTCAGGAGTTTCTTGGGTGGAGATAACGGGGTTTCCCGCTATCCCCATTTTTTCATTTTCAAGGAGGTTTCAATATGTACATTCTTGCAAACGGCAAAGTAATTACGAGAAGCGAGGTCGCGCCCGGCTACCTGCCCGACGGCGGTGTTGTCATCGACGGCACCAAGATCAAGGAGGTCGGCAAAACCGCCGAGCTGCGCGCCAAGTACCCCGAGGCGGAATTCATCGACGCCAAGGGCGGCGTAATCCTGCCCGCGTTTATCAACGCGCACACGCATATCTATTCTGCGCTGGCGCGCGGCCTGTCTATCGTGGGCAACAACCCCACCAATTTCTTCGAGGTGCTCGACGGCACCTGGTGGGCCATTGACCGGAAGCTGACGCTTGCCGGAACGCGCGCATCTGCCGATGCGCTTTACATCGACTGCATCAAGCAGGGCGTCACCACGATCTTTGATCATCATGCCTCCTTCTGTGAGATTCCCGGCTCGCTGCACACGATCGCGGAATCCGCCAAAAAGTTCGGCATCCGCTCCTGCCTGTGCTACGAGGTTTCCGACCGTGACGGCGAAGAGAAGTCCCTGCAGGCCGTCAAGGAAAACGCGGACTGGATCACGGAATGCGAAAAGCGCAAGGATCCGATGCTCGCCGCAATGTTCGGCGGCCACGCGCTTTTCACCATCTCGGACAAGACCTTTGAGCGCATGGTCGAGGCCAACAACGGCCGTACCGGCTATCACATTCACGTCTCCGAAGGAATGAACGACGTCTACGATTCCCTCCAGAATTATGGCCGCCGCCCGGTGCAGCGCCTGCAGGATCACGGCATTCTCGGCGAAAAGACCATTCTCGGTCACTGCATCCATGTGAACTCCGCAGAAATTGAAATCATTAAAAACACCGGCACGATGGTTGTCAACAACCCCGAATCCAACATGGGCAACGCCGTCGGCACCTGCCCGGTTCTTCCGCTCTATAAGGCCGGCATTCTGCTCGGCATGGGCACGGACGCTTATACGAACGATATGCTTGAGTCCATTAAGGTCGCCCTGTGTGCGCAGCGCCAAAACGCCTGCCTGCCCAACGTCGGCTGGTGCGAGGTGACCGATATGCTCTTCAAGAACAACGCCAAGATCGGCGCAAAATACTTCCCGGACAAGCTTGGCGTTCTGGAGCCGGGCGCTGCCGCGGACGTCATCGTGATGGATTATAAGCCGTTCACGCCGTTCAGCGATGCGAACATCGACGGCCACATGATCTTCGGCATGACCGGCCGCCAGTGCCAGACCACAATTGCCAACGGCAAGCTTCTCATGAAGGATCGCGAGCTGATCGGCATCGACGAGGAAGCCGAAAACGCGCACATTTTGGAAGAGGCCAAGAAGCTCTGGGGCAGCCTGAACCACTGCGAATACTAAGATGCCGCGAGTGCTGTTTCTGGATCGCTTCGGCGAGTTGAACTATATGGATGCAGCGCAGGCCTATGTTTCCTGCTTTCAGGAGCAGACGAGGCTTGTCGTCGGGACAAACGGCTGGGATTTGCCTCGCGCAGAAGCTGAGGACTGGGTCTTAAAAATCGCAGCCGCAAAGCCGGACACGCTTCTTGACCTGCGCATTCTCGGAAGCGCAAACTGATCCGCCGCTCCGCGCGGCTTTGCGCGGTAATTCAAGCAGGAAGGCAAGCTCCTGCAATACAAACATGGAGGTTTCAATAGAATGTCAGAAAGAATGTACCCGATTCCCTTCCGTTCTCTGATGAACTGGATCGTGACCGAATACGCCCGGGAGGGCGAGATCTTCGGAATCCACAAGGCATACCACGCCACCGGAAAGAGCCTGCCCATCTTCGGCGAGCGCATCGAAACGCCGTTCGGCCCCGCCGCCGGCCCGAATTCTCAGCTCGCGCAGAACATCATCGCATCCTATGTGGCAGGCGCCCGCTTCTTTGAGGTCAAGACCGTGCAGAAGATGGACGGCCATGATCTCGCCGTTTGCGTGCCCCGCCCCTGCATCCTTGCCAACGACGAGGGCTACAATCAGGAGTGGTCTACCGAGCTGACCGTACCGCAGGCGCGGGATGAATACATCAAAGCATGGTGCGCCATGAAGCTCCTTGCCAGGAAGTTCGGCTTCGGCGATCCCGACGGCTTCGTCATCAACATGTCCGTCGGCTATGATCTGGACGGCATCAAGGGCGAGAAGGTCGATACCTACATTGAGAACATGAAGAACGCCGCCGAGACGGAGCAGTTTAAGGAATGCCTCGCCGTTCTGACGGAGCTGTTCCCGGAGGAAAAGGAGTTCATTGCTTCGATCTCGCCGCGCATCTCCCGCAGCATCACGCTCTCCACGCTGCACGGCTGCCCTCCGCAGGAAATTGAGCGGATCGCAACCTATCTCATCACGGAAAAGAAGGTCAACACCTTTGTCAAGTGCAACCCGACGATCCTCGGCTATCGAACGGCGCGTTCGATTCTTGACTCCATGGGCTATGACTACATCGTTTTTGACGAGCATCACTTCAACGAAGACCTGCAGTGGGAGGATGCCGTCCCGATGTTCGAGCGCCTGCAGGCACTCGCCGACAAGACCGGCGTAGAATTCGGCCTGAAGCTCTCCAACACCTTCCCGGTAGACACCACGCGCAACGAGCTGCCCGGCGAAGAAATGTATATGTCCGGCCGCAGCCTGTTCCCGCTTACCATTGAGATGTGCAACCGCATTTCTCATCAGTTCAAGGGCAAAATGCGGATCTCCTTTGCGGGCGGCGCGGAATACTTCAACTGTGACAAGCTCTTTGCCGCAGGCATCTGGCCCATCACGGTCGCCACAACCATTCTGAAGCCCGGCGGATACAATCGCCTGCTGCAAATGGCCGAAAAGACCGAAGCCATGCCCTTCACGCGCTTCCACGGCACGGATTCCGCCGCAATTGAGGCAATGAGCATCGCCTGCCGTACCGACGTACACCATGTCAAGCCCATCAAGCCGCTGCCCGCAAGAAAATCCGAGCAGAAGGTTCCTTGGCTGGACTGCTTCACCGCGCCCTGCAAGGGCGGCTGCCCCATTGAGCAGGATATCCCCGAGTACATTGAGCTGTGCCGCAAGGGCCTCTATGGCCCGGCGCTTAAGCTGATCACCGAAAAGAATGCGCTTCCCTTCATCACCGGTACGATCTGCGCCCACCGCTGTCAGGGCAAGTGCACCCGCAATTTCTATGACGAATCCGTTCAGATTCGCGACACGAAGCTTCTCGCCGCAGAAAACGGCTTTGAAGCACTCATGGCCTCGATCAAGGTGCCGGCTCCCATCGAAGGGAAGAAGGTTGCCGTGATCGGCGGCGGCCCGACCGGTATGGCAGCCGCCTACTTCCTCGGCCGCGCAGGCGTTCCCGTCACAATCTTCGAGCGTGAGAACAAGCTGGGCGGCGTGCCGCGTCACGTCATTCCTGCCTTCCGCATCTCCGACGAAGCAATCGACAAGGACGTCGCCCTGATGCAGAAGTATCACGTCGAGGTCAAGCTCGGCGCACCGGCTCCCGCTATCGACGCGCTCAAGCGCGAGGGCTATACGCACATTCTCTTCGCCGTCGGCGCCTGGAAAGCCGGTAAGCTGGACATTGAAGGCAACGTGGTCGGCGTCATCGGCTGGATGAAGGATATGAAGCGGCAGGTCAAGCCGAACCTCAAGGGCAATGTTGTCGTTGTCGGCGCAGGCAATACCGCCATGGACGCCGCGCGCGTAGCAAAGCGTATGGGTGCCAATGCGACCATCGTATATCGCCGCACGAAGAAGTATATGCCCGCCGACGAGCACGAGCTGCATCTGGCCATAGAAGACGGCGTGCAGCTTGTCGAGCTGGCTGCGCCGATCAAGCAGGCAGACGGCAAGCTGACCTGCGAGCGCATGAAGCTCGGCGAGCCGGACGCGTCCGGCCGCCGCAGCCCGGTTGCCACCGGCGAACTGTTTGAGATTCCCTGTGACCTTGTGATTTCCGCTGTCGGCGAGCAGGTCGATGCCGAGCTTCTGCAGACAAACGGCGTCGAGGTAGACCGCAAGGGTCGCCCCGCCTTTGAGACGAATGTTCCCGGCGTCTATGCCGCCGGCGACGCCATGCGCGGCCCGGCAACGGTCGTCGAGGGCATTGCCGACGCGAAGCGCTTTGCCGAGCTGGTCATTGGCAAGCCGCACACCTATGAGATTCCGGAGCAGGCCTATCTCACCCATGCCGAAGCGATTGCCAAGAAGGGCATCCTCAAGATGGCAAAGGACGCCTGCTGCGAAGCAAGCCGCTGCCTTGACTGCAGCACCGTCTGTGAGAATTGCGCCGACTCCTGCCCGAACCGCGCCAACGTGGTCATCAAGCTGGCGGACGGCCGCCACGAAATTCTCCATGTGGATAAGATGTGCAACGAGTGCGGCAACTGCACGCACTTCTGCCCCTATGCTTCCGAACCGTGTCATGACAAGCTGACCCTGTTCCAGACTGTAGAAGGTATGGAGGATTCCAAGAACTGCGGCTTCCTGTTCCTTGGCGGCGACAAAATTCGCGTTCGTCTGACCGACTGCAGGGATTACGATCTGTCCGGCAAGGAGAACGGCCTGCCCGCAGAGCTGGAGCAGCTGATTCTCACCGTCCGCAGCAAGTACGCTTATCTCTATAAGTAAGCTCTTTCTGCACCGATAAAGTAAATCTACCCATCCAAACCGTGCTGTCTCGTCAAGAGGCAGCACGGTCAGCGTGTCAAAAAACCTTTTTGACACGCTGACAGACGATCAAGAAAGTTCGGAA
>CABQNH010000032.1 GCA_902465435.1 uncultured Eubacteriales bacterium
GGAGATAAGCGGGATCGAACCGCTGACCTCTTGAATGCCATTCAAGCGCTCTCCCAGCTGAGCTATACCCCCATATGGAAGAGAGTGTAATATTGAGTTTTAAGTGCAAGGCCGCTTACCGCTTCAACCGGGCTTCCAACGGAACGAGACCCTGTGAAATACCGGAAAACGGCAATGCCGCTCACAAGCAAATGTATTATAGCAGGTTCTCTCACAATATGCAAGCTTTTTTTGCGCTTTTTTAAAAAAACATAGGGCTGCGCCGCTGCGCGGCCTGCCAGAAGGGCAATGCTCCGGCAGGTTGGGGCGCGGCGCGGCATCCGTTTTCGGTACGTCCGAACACAGAAGCTGCCGGGAAAAGCCGGTTTGCCGCTTTCCGGCGCACTTCGTGCCGGAAAGCGCGCCGAGCCGTCCGGCAAACCGTTATTTCCCCTCAACGTCGATGATCACATACTCCGAAAAGCAGCCCGTTTTGAACCGAATCGCCCAGTCGGAAATACCGGATGTGACGAGAAAACGCGTGTTTCCCCGCTGCTCCAGACCGTAGACCTGATCGTCTCCGCCCAAATGGAACCAGTCGATGAGCTGCACAAGCGGAATGAGCTGACCGCCGTGCGTGTGGCCGGACAGCACCAGATCCACGCTTGCCGCCTCCTGCGCCGCGTAATCATGCGGCTGGTGATCCAGCACGATGGTAAATCGGTCCTCATCCAGACCCTGCGTCAGCTCCGCCATGCTCTTTCTGCCGCTGCCGTAGTCCTCCTCGGAGGCGTCTTGCCGTCCGATCAGGCAGAAGTGGTCACCCAGCGGTACGGTTTCGTCCTGCAGAATGGTCACACCGTTTTTCTCCAGCTCCCGCATCAGATCGTCCGCCGTAAATCCGCGCCGCCCCTGCGCGTAATTTCCCTTGTCATGATTGCCGAACACAAAATAAACGCCGTAGGGTGCTTTTAACGTGCCGAGCGAGCGGCAGGCGGCGATCATATCCGCCCAGGTGGTATCCTCGTCCACGAAATCGCCGGCTACGACGATGACATCCGGGTCCTGCGCCTGCAGTTTGCGGAGGTGCGCTGCAAGTCCGTCGCCGTCAAAGGTCGTTCCGACATGGGAATCTGCCAGCAGGGCAATGCGCAGCGAGCCGACCGGCTTGCCGGTTTGGATCGTATAGTCCGTTTGCCGGACGCGGTAGGCCTGCGCCCAGCCTACGGCGAGGTAGGCCGCCGTTACGACGACCGCCAGAGCGGCGGCATAATTCCGGGAAAAGGAACGCTTCCGCAGCCGGGCGATTCCACGCTGCAAGCCGGAAAACAGCAGCCAGAACAGCACAAGATGCAGCAAAATAACGACCGCGTTGATCGCGCCCCAAAGCAGCGAGAACACAACGGCAGGAAGCAGAACAAAAAGTGCGCTGAGCAGCCAGGAAAGCTTCCTTTTCCCGCAGAAAAGTGCGCTGCTCCATGAAAAACGATGTACGCTGCGAATTAAGTAAACCAGGCTCAGGCCAATGGGCAAAAGCAGCAGGCCCAGAAACAATAGCCAAAGGGGCATGCTTAGCCCTCCTTCTGAAAAATAACGGCAGCGCGGCGTTCCTGTGAGCGGTGTGCGCTGCGGGAAATACGATACAAGCAAAGATAGGAAAACCGCAAAGGCCAAATTCCTTCGCAGCGGGCGGCAGAGCCTCTCCGTCGGCACATCGGCGCGCAGAGCAGATAAGGCATCCGGCTGCAGGCGCTTTTTGCGAAAAGCTCGCGCCCATCCGCGTACAAAAGTACGGCAGGGCGCGAGCTTCAAAGGAACCGCAGGTTCCCAACGGAAAAAAATCCGGCATCCGCCGCGAGGGGGATTGTCTTCGAGAAATTCAAGACGTATCGTCTGATTTTTACGGCGCGTCCGGCCGGGGTGTTTTCCTCAGGCGTCCTTCCAAGCTGCGTTTCCACGCGGGGAGGGAAGGCCTGCGCAGAGAAGGCGGCGGGCATTGCCGACCGTTCCTGCGTCCGCCCCTGGCACTGCGGCATCAGCCGACGGAGGCAGCCTTGACCGGATCCGGCGTTTCGATTCGGCGAATATCTGCGCCGACGCCGGTGAGCTTTCCAATCAGGTTTTCATAGCCGCGCTCAATAAAATGCACGTCCTCCACCACGGTAACGCCGTCTGCGGCCAGTCCGGCAATGACCATTGCCGCGCCGGCGCGCAAATCGCAGGCCTTGACCGCACAGCCGTGCAGCTGCTCTACGCCGTCGATCACCGCGACCTTGGAATCTACCTGAATGTTCGCGCCCATGCGCACCAGCTCGCCGCAGTAGCGGAAGCGGGTGTCATAAATGCTTTCGGAAATGATGCTGGTTCCCTGTGCGATCGCCATGCAGACCGCGATCTGGGATTGCATATCTGTCGGGAAGCCGGGATAAGGCATGGTTTTTACATTGGCGCGGCGCAGCCGACCGCTGCGCTCCACGCGGATGGCATCGTCATATTCCGTTACACGCGCGCCCATTTCCCGCAGCTTTGCGGTGATGCAGTCCATGTGCTTGGGAATGACGTTCTGCACAAGCAGACTGCCGCCGCAGGCGGTGACGGCCGCCATATAGGTTCCCGCTTCGATTTGATCCGGAATGATGGAATAGCTGCCGCCGTGCAGCGCCTTCACGCCGCGAATTTTGATCACGTCCGTACCGGCGCCGGAGATCTTCGCGCCCATGGCGTTCAGGAAGTTCGCAAGATCAACGATGTGCGGCTCCTTCGCGGCATTTTCCAGCACGGTCGTGCCGTTGGCGAGTACCGCGCCGATGAGAATGTTCATGGTCGCGCCCACGGAGACGACGTCCAGATTGATCCGCGCGCCGTTTAGGCCGGCCTCCGGCGCGCTCGCGCAGACAAAGCCCATCTGCAGATCGACATTCGCGCCCATGGCCTCGAAGCCCTTGATGTGCTGATCAATGGGACGCGGGCCAAAGTTGCAGCCGCCGGGCAGCGCAACCTTTGCGTGGCCGAAGCGGCCGAGCTGCGCACCGATGAGATAATACGACGCGCGAATGCGGCGCACCAGCTCGATCGGCGCAACGGAATCCCGCACGCGCGTGCAGTCAATCTCGATTGTGCTGGGGCTGAGCCGACGAATGGAGGCACCCATATCATCCAGAATCCGAAGAAGCAGGCGGACGTCGGAGATATCCGGCACGTTTTCTATTCTGCAGACGTCGGAAATCAGAAGCGTTGCAGGCAGAATACCGACGGCGGCGTTTTTTGCGCCGCTGATGGTCACGGTGCCGTTCAGCGGATTTCCGCCGTGAATCATATATTTAGTCATGTTCTTCCCTCTTTGTTAAGAGTATGCCCGAAACAGGCGGGTTCATTGGCTCCAAATTCAACCACTGAAACGAAAAGCTCGCGCATTTTCCCGCAAGAAGACGGGGCGTGGGGAAAAATAAAAATTGTCTGATACAATCTTCTCTTCGGCAGCATTATAGCATGAAGGCGCTCTTTTGTAAAGTCTATCTTGCTGCAATTCCCATTTTCAGACGCAAAAGACGTCGAAAATCCCCGATTTTTCCGGAAAATCGCCGCTGCATTGCCCCGCAGCACGCTTTGCCTTGCGGCATGGCCGCGGCCGGCCTTGTGGAGGAACGCAGAGCCAGTGTGTCAAAGAATCTTTTTTGACACGCGGGCAGACTTCGGGAAAGCTCGGATGACGGGAAGTTCGCGCCCGTCTGAGTACATGAGTACGTTAGAACGCGAGCTGTAAAGCAGGTCAAAACAGTCAATATGATCCGAATGATCCGATTTTTAAACCGGATTTGTTTGACTTTTTTCTCAAACAGGGTGGACACGGTTCCAATCAAAGCCTGAATGGTTTGCCCGCTTTGCTGCTTGCGGACCTAACCGACAGTCCGAACGGGAGAAATCGCATGAAATCTGCGATTTCTCCCGTTCTTTAAACCTATTTTAGGAAGCTTTTATAAAGCACGTTCCCATTTGCTGCCGCGCTTGGCAAAGCGGGGCGGCGGGCAGGAAGGCTTTTTACGGGCGGACGTCCTCGGCCCGGGTTTTCCGGCCTTCCTTGATTTTAATTTCCCCCTTGGAAATGGCGGAAACGGGGCAGACCAGCGCGCAGAGGTGGCACCCGACGCACTTTTCCTGATTGCAGTGCGGGCGGCGCGTTTCCTCGTTCCACTCCATGGCCTGATGGGCGCCGTCATAGCAGGAGATATAGCAACGGCCGCAGCCGATGCAGCGCTCCTCGTCGATGCGCGGGTATACGATGTAATCGCGGTTCAGCTCCTCTGCCGGAATGATGTTCTTGTTGGCCAGGCCGACGAGCTGATGCAGGCTGTCGACGCCCTTCTCCTCCATATAGTGCATCAGGCCGTTCTTCATGTCCTCCACGACGCGATAGCCATACTGCATACACGAGGTCGTCATCTGCAGCGTGGTTGCACCCATCAGGATGAACTCCGCCGCGTCCTCCCAGGTCTCGATGCCGCCGATGCCGGAGATCGGCAGATCCTTCAGCCGCTCGTCCGAGCGCATCTGCTGCAGGAAGCGCAGCGCGATCGGCTTGACCGCCTTGCCGGAGTAGCCGGAGATGGAGGACTTGCCGTCCACGATCGGCATGCCGATGAAGCGATCAAGATCGACGTTGCAGACGGATTTTACGGTGTTAATGGCTGCGATGCCGTCCGCGCCGCCCTCTAAGCTTGCCAGCGCGACCGGAACCATGTCCGTGATATTCGGCGTCATTTTGGCCAGCACCGGGAGCTTCGAGCCGCGCTTGACCGCACGGCAATACTTGCGGCAAAGCTCCGGGCTGCTGCCTACGTCGCTGCCCATCGCGTGAGACGTCATCTGCGGGCAGGAGAAGTTCAGCTCCAGCATATCTGCACCGGCCTCCTCGGCCATGCGCGCCAGATCCTCCCAGGTCTGCTCGTCGTTGCCCATGATGGAGGCGATCAGTACCTTGTTGGGGAATTCCGCCTTCAGGCGGCGGATATCGGCGAGGTTTTCCTCCAGAGGATGCTCGGCGATCTGCTCCATGTTCTTGAAGCCGACGAACGCGGTCGTCTCCTTATCCAGCTTGTCAAAGCGGGGCGAGACTTCGTCAATAAAATAGGATTTCGGGCCGATCGTCTTGAATACCACGCCGCCGAAGCCGACCTCATAGGCCTTTTTGCACATATCGTAGCAGTTGCCGACGGGCGAGGAGGACAGACAGAAGGGATTTTCAAACCTTACGCCCAAGAAATTGACGGATAAATCTTTCTTCACCATGATTATTTCCCTCCCAAATAGGCGTCGATGGCATAGGCGGCGAGCTTCGCGCTCTTCACGGCGCCGACCACGCTCTTTTCCGGATTCCTGGATACGTCGCCGACGACGAAGACATTCGAGTCTTCCACGCGGAAGTTTTCACTGTCGGCTTCGCCGCGGGTAAAGTGCAGCCCGAGGCCCTCTGCATCCAGCTCCTGACCGACGGCCAGAATGATACGATCTGCCGTAAAGGTGATCTCGCTTTCGATCTTGCGGTGGCGGAAGGTCACGGTGCGTCCTTCTACCTTCGTGGGAATGTAGCCGTCGTAAATGGAGACCTCCAGCGCGTGCGCGCCCTCTAACTCCTTGCGGCTTGCCTTGAATTCGCAGAATTCCTCATAAGCGATTGCCGTGACGTTCTTTGCGCCAAGCAGCTTCAGCGTGGTGCAGACGTCCATCGAGACGTCGCCGCCGCCGACGACCAGCACATTCTGCGGCACGTCGATCTTGCCGCCCGCCTCTTTGGCGCGCTTCAGGAAGGACGCGGCCGTTTCCACGTTTTCGTTTCCTTCAAACATCGGGAGCCACTTGCCCTTGCTCAGGCCGATGGCCACGACGACGGCGTCATGCTGCTTTTTCAGCGCATCCATCGTCACATCCTTGCCGATCGTTACGCCCGTATGTACCGTGAGGCCGAGCGAAACGATGCGTGCGATCTCGCTGTCGACAACGTGGGTCGGCAGGCGATACTCCGGAATTCCGTAACGCAGATAGCCGCCTAACTTCTCCTCCTTTTCATAGAGCGTGACCGCATAGCCGCGCCGCAGCAGCTCGCCCGCGACGGACAGGCCGCCGGGGCCGCCGCCGATGACGGCAACGGTCTTGCCGTTCTTCTCCTCGGGCGCCTGCAGAATCTGCATGCCGAAGGCTTCCTCCAGATCCGTTACATAGCGCTGGATCCGGCCAATGTCGATGGGTCTGTCGATGCCGCAGCGGGAGCAGCCGTTCTGGCAGTATTTTTCCGTCGGGCAGACGCGGGCGCAGATCGCGCCCAGAATGTTGTTTTCGCGAACGGTTTCCGCCGCACCCTTAAAATTGCGGAAGCGGACGGAGCGGATAAACTTTGCGGGATCGGTGCCTGCGGGGCAGGCCTTGGAGCAGGGGGCGTCGTGGCACAGCAGGCAGCGCGCGGCTTCCTCGCAGATCGTCACGGGGGTGAAGCCCGGTTCCAGCTCCTTGCGATAGTTTGCATCCATGAAAAAAACCTCCTATTGCTGTCATAGTTACCTTGAGAAAGCGCTGAAAAAATCCCTGCGGCGGACGGTAAAATCCTGCGGCTTGGAAAACCGGAAAGAGGATCGGCGTTCCTCCCGGCTTGGGGGAGGCTTGTCGTCCTTTTCCTGCTTATGCGGATTGCATCAGGGCTTCCTCTGCGCGTTTCCGAGATCGTCCCATTCGGCAGGCGGCGCCGATTGCCGGGGTGTCACGGAATCCGCGTTTCCCGGAGCTGTCGGAGGAAGGAACGCGGCGCTGCATCCTTCTGCGCTGCGTGCTTCCTGTTCCGGCCTGCGTCGCCCGCACCGACAGAGCGAGTCGGAGCGTCTTCTTTGCTTGCCGTTGTAACTTATTTTATCATACCATGGTTCTGCAAAAGCTGTCAAGAATTGCGGAGAATGGAGAGAATTTTTGGTGAAAATGCACCAATTTTTAAAAGAAAAGCTGGAAGAATCGCCCACGAAGGGACGAAAAAGCCGCCCGTCATGGTGCCCCATTGATATGCTCCCTTCACGATTGACAGCTTTTTTATTTCACTGTCTCTCATAAAGGAAGCATATTACCATGCCGGGCGGCTTTCCGTTTTGATTTTGTAGGCTCAGGACTCCGCCAGCTTGTCGAGCAGTGCCTCCGCGCCCTCGGCAATGTTCTCAAATGCAACGTCAAAGCGGTGCGTGTAGGCGGGGTCGGTGATATCGCGCGGGACGTCGGACCACTCCATGAAAAGATGGAGCTTGTGTGCCGGGTCGCTGCCGAAAATCCGCAGCGCCGAGGAAAGATCCCATTTATCCATGGCCAAAAAATAATCGAATTGATCGTAATCGCTTTTTTGCAGCTGGCGTGCGGTGGTCTGGCTGTAGGGAACGCCATACTTTTGCAGCGTCTGTGCTACGGACGGATGCATCGGCTGTCCGACCGCCTTGGCCGAGGTCCCGCAGGAGGAAATCATAAGCGATCCATCCATACCGCGTTGTCTTGCCGCTTCGCGCAGGATAAATTCCGCCATTGGACTGCGGCAGATATTGGCGTGGCAGATTAGCATGATTTTTTGCATACCGGGTTCCTCTTTCTTTCGTGTTTGTGCTTTGCGGCCTGTTTGTAACGGATTTTATCACAGCTTGCACAAAAATTCCACCGCTATTTTTCTGTTTTGCTCAATTTTTCGACGTTTTTTTCTCTGCCTGTGCGGTAAGCCAGGCGAGCAGCGCCGTGCACCCGGCTGTTATGTCGCGATAGGTGGCTTCAAAATCGCCCGTATACCACGGATCGGCCACACCACGGCTGCTTCCCGCAAACGAGAGCAGCAAAAACAGCTTTCCCTCCGGGTCGCCGCCCGCGATCCGCCGCATTTCCTGCAGATTCTCGTGATCCATACCGATCAGGTAGTCGTAGGCAAGGTAGTCCTGCTTTGTCATGCGCCGCGCCGTCTTCCCTGCGCAGGAGAGGCCGAGGGAATCTAAAATTCGCTTTGTGCCGCGGTGCACGGGATTTCCCAGCTCCTCACAGGAGGTCGCGGCCGAGGCAATCTCAAATTCCTGCTCTGCACCGGCCTGCCGGACAAGCTCCTTCATAATGAATTCCGCCATCGGGCTGCGGCAGATATTGCCGTGACAAATGAATAAAATCCGAGTCATGCGCTCATTTCCTCCGAATTCTTCGTCGTTTCGACATCATAGCACATTTTTCGGCGCAGTGCAAGCGGAATTCGTGCGGACTTCCGCATCTGCCGAACAATTTATACTTGCTATTTGAATCATTTTTTTGTATAATTGCAAGAAAGGAAGTGAATGTTTATGAAGAATCAGAAAAAAATAAAAGGGCGAAATTTTCTTGTCCTTACGCTCGCCGGTATCATTAACGCCTGCGGCGTCACCATGTTCTTAGCGCCGGTTCAGCTCTACGACAGCGGCATCTCCGGCACCTCCATGCTCCTGAGTCTCCTGACGCCCCTGCCACTTTCCGTTTCCCTGATCCTCCTGAACATCCCACTGTTTCTCTACGGCTACCGCAAGCAGGGAACGGCCTTCACCGTGTATTCCGTCTATGCCGTCGTGGTTTATTCGCTTGCCGCATGGCTTATTACGGATGTTCTGCCGGTGGAGGTTGGCAGCGCTTCGCCCTTCGCGGGGACGGATCTTCTCCTGTGCGCACTGTTCGGCGGACTGGTTTCCGGCATCGGCAGCGGCCTTGTGATCCGCTTCGGCGGCGCGATCGACGGCGTGGAGGTCATGTCCGTGATTTTCGCAAAACGGCTGGGCATTACGGTCGGCACCTTCATTATGATTTATAATGTGCTTCTTTATATTGTCTGCGGCATTCTGATGAAAAGCTGGATCCTCCCGCTTTACTCGATCGTGGCCTACGGCGCGGCGCTCAAGACCGTGGACTTTATCGTAGAGGGTCTTGACCGCGCAAAATCCGCGATGATCGTCACGACCAAGCCGGACATTATCTGCCGCGCGCTGTCCGAGGAATTCGGCAGCGGCATTACCGTGATCGACGCAAAGGGCTTTTATTCGGATTCGCACAAGACGGTTTTGTACTTCGTTGTGAACCGCTTCCAGATCGGACGGCTGCGTACACTGGTGCATGACAACGATGTGGGCGCCTTTATCACGATCAGCGAGGTATCGGATGTGTTCGGCTCCGGCAACCGCGAGCCGCGGGAACGCGCGGCGCAGACGGCCGAGACGGCGGTTCGGACGCCGGAATCGGGGAGGTAAGGGTGAACGCCTGAACGAAAAAAGTGAAAAAGCGGGAACCTTTTGTTTCTTCCTGCGTCTGAATCCCTGTCGCCCGCGCTGCGGGTACACCATCTATTTTTAAAAACGGAAAGGATATTTCTCATGAAGAATCTGAAAAAACTGCTTTGCATTCTGCTCGCCGTCTGTCTGCTGACGGCAATGGTCGGCTGCGCCAAGAAGGACGACGCGAAAACGGAGGAAAAGCCGGGCGATACGATGAGCCTTGACGACATTCTGACCAGAATCGAAGACGGCGTTGACCTGCCGACTGTGATGCATACTGCGCTGGACGAGGACAGCTTTGAATATATTGCCTTTGCTGCATGGCAGGACGGCGTGGAGGCCATGGTTTCCGAGCCGCCCATGAGCTCTGTTGCGCATTCCGTTGTGATCGTCCGCGCGAAGGACGAGGCGCAGGCACAGACGCTTGCCAAGGAGATGGAGCAGAACATGAATCCGCGCAAATGGGTCTGCGTGGAGGCGGAGAAGAGCGAGGTCATCGTGCACAACCGCACCATTCTGCTCGTGATGTCCTTTGAGGATACGGAGCAGGCGCTGAAGGACAACTTCGACGCACTCTGGAAATAAAGAATGGTATTCTCCAGCGCGACCTTTCTTTATGCCTTTTTGCCCCTGACACTGCTGCTCTATGCGCTTGCGCCGAAGCGGCTGAAAAACGCGGTGCTGCTTGGAATGAGCCTTGTGTTTTATGCCTTCGGCGAGCCGCGCTATGTGGTGCTGCTGCTTTTGTCCTCCGTTTCGGACTTTCTGCACGGCCTCTATATTGAAAAGCGGCGCGGCACGCGGCAGGCGAGGACGGCGCTCGTCTCCTCAATCGTGCTGAATCTGGGGCTTCTCGGCTTTTTTAAGTATACCGATTTCCTGCTCGGCACGGTCAACGATGTGTTCGGCACGGCAATCCCGCTGCTGCATTTGCGGCTGCCGGTCGGCATCAGCTTTTATACCTTCCAGACCATGAGCTACACGATCGACGTCTATCGCGGCCGCGTCCATGCGCAGAGAAATCTTGCCACCTTTGCTACCTTCGTCTGCCTGTTCCCGCAGCTCATTGCCGGGCCGATCGTCCGTTACTCTGATATCGACGCGCAGCTGAAGGAGCGGAAAGGCAGCCTTGCCGATTTCGGCACGGGTGCGCGGCGTTTTACCGTCGGCCTTGCGAAAAAGGTGATGCTGGCAAACACGCTGGGCGAGCTTTGCGCGCGCTATGCCGCTTCGGACGAAAAAAGCGTCCTTTTCAGCTGGCTCTATGCCATCGCGTTCCTGCTGCAGATTTATTACGACTTTTCCGGCTACAGCGACATGGCCATCGGGCTTGGCCGGATGTTTGGCTTTGACTTCCCGGAAAATTTCGATTATCCCTATTGCTCCCGCTCCATCACGGAATTCTGGCGGCGCTGGCATATGACGCTCGGCGGCTGGTTCCGGGATTACGTCTACTTCCCGCTCGGCGGCAGCCGGACAGATAAAACGTGGAAGCTGCTGCGGAATCTCGCCGTGGTATGGCTGCTGACCGGCCTCTGGCACGGTGCGGCGTGGAATTTTGTGCTGTGGGGCGGCCTGTTCGGCGTCGTGCTGATGCTGGAGAAAACCTGCTGCGCCGGACTGATTTCCCGAACGCCGCGTGCGCTGCAGCACCTGTACGTTCTGCTGCTCGTCACACTCAGCTTTGTGCTGTTCAATGCGTCCGGCGTCTCGGATGCGTTCGGCACCATTGGCCGGATGTTTGGCCTTGGCGGTGCGGCGGCCTGGGGCACGGAGAGCCGCTATCTTCTGAAGAGCAATGCGGTGCTCATCCTGCTTGCCGCCGTCGGTGCGACCCGCGCGCCGAAGCGCATTGGCGGCCGACTGCTGCAGAGCCGCGCTGCCCTTGCGCTGGAGCCGCTGGGTGTCGCCGTCCTTCTGACGCTTTCGACTGCCTGCATCGTGGACGGCTCGTTCAATCCCTTTCTGTATTTCCGGTTTTAAGGAGGGGAAGCATGGAACAAAACAAAAATCGAAGGGCGGCCGGCTGCATTACGGCGGCGCTCTTTCTCCTGATGCTGTTCGGCGCTGCGGCGGCGCAGCTGCTTCTGCCTGACCGTGCCGTCTCCCGTGCGGAGAGAAGGAAGCTTGCGCAGAAGCCTGCGCTTTCCGTCTCCGCTCTGCAGTCCGGTAAATTTTCGGACGAGCTGGAGCAGTATCTTTTGGATCAGTTTCCGCTTCGCGAGGAGCTGCGCACCGCAAAGGCAGCGCTGCGGCTTTTCGTTTTCCGCCAGCTTGACAACGACGGGATCTTCCTCTCGGACGGTGCGGCCTACCGAATGGATGATCAACTGGACGAAAAGCAAATTGCCATGACCGCGCGGAAGCTTACCGAAATTTATGAGACGTATCTGCAGGACAGCCGTGTCTATTATGCGGCCGTTCCCGGTAAGAACAACTACCTGACAGACGGCCGCCCGAAGCTGGACAGCGAGCGGCTGCGGACGCTGCTGCGTGAGCAGCTGCCCGGTCTGCAGGAGATCGAGCTGCGCGACTGCCTGTCTGCACAGGACTATTACCGCACGGATCTGCACTGGAAGCAGGAGCGGATCTATCCCGTAGCGCAGCGGCTGGCCGAGGCGATGGGCGCTGCGCTGACGCCGTTTTCGGATTATACGGAGCGGTCGCTCGCGCCCTTCTACGGCGCCTATTACGGACAGGCCGCGCTGCCGCTGGCGCCGGACACGCTCCGGTATCTGTGCTCGGCGCAGACCGACGCTGCCGTTGTGGAGGGGCTGGAGTTTTCCGGAACGCGGCCGGTCTACGAGCCGGCGCGCTTTTCCGGGCTGGACGGCTACGACGTCTATCTCTCCGGTGCGCAGGCACTTCTGACGGTCACACTGCCGGACGCGCAGACCGACCGCGAGCTGATCCTGTTCCGCGATTCCTTCGGTTCGTCTATCGCGCCGTATTTCCTCGGCGCGTACCGGAGGATCACACTGATCGATCTGCGGTATATTTCCGCATCCCTTTTGGGCGACTATGTCGATTTTGCGGGCAAGGATGTGCTGTTTCTCTTGTCCGACGGCGTGATAAACCGCGGCAGTCTGCTGAAATAGGGCAAGCTTTTTCCATTTTGATATTTAATAAATAATAGAGAGACCGCCCTGCGCAAATCGCGCAGGGCGGTCAGCGTGTCAAAAAAACCTTTTTGACACGCTGGCAGGCTATCAAGAAAGTTCGTAAGACGAGAAACTCGCGCCTGCCGCCGTACAAAGGTACGGTAGGGCGCGAGTTCCGAAGCAAGTCAAAACAATAAATATTTCCTTATTTATGAACGCAATTTGTTTGGATTTTCCTGTGAAATGAAATAAACACGATTGAAGTGAGAAACGCCAAAATTGTTTTCCTGTTTTGACGGTTACGGGCTTTATTGACAGCCTGACCGCCCTGCGCAAATCGCGCAGGGCGGTCAACTCTTATTCCGTTTCGTCCTCGTCCTCGGCCTGCGCCGGGGCTTCGTCATAGTCCTCTATTTCCAGATCGTCGTCCGCGTCGATCTCCGTATCGAAGGCAGGCTCCGGCATGGGGGGTGGCTCCTGTGCGGCAAGATCCTCAACAGACTGAATATCGAGATACAGATCCGTATCGAGCGGCTGATTTTTCTTGCGCAGCGAGCGGTTGACCGCCTCGGCGGCCAGCATATAAAGAACGCCGAACGCCGGTACGCCCAGCAGCAGCCCGGCAAAGCCGAACAGCCCGCCGAACACGGTGATGGAGATCAGGATCCAGAAGTCGCTGATGCCCATCGTCTTGCCCAGAATGCGCGGCGCAATATAATTGCCGTCCACCTGCTGCATGGCCAGAATAAAAATAGTGAAGTAAAACGCCTGCAGGGGATCCTCGATGAGGATCAGCAGCGCGGAGGGAATCAGGCCGATCAGCGGGCCGAAGAAGGGGATCACATTCGTCACTGCAATCAGCACGGAGATCAGAACCGCGTAGGGCATCCGGAAAATCACCATGCCGACATAGCACAGAACGCCGACGATCAGCGAATCGATCAGCGTGCCGATGATGAAGCCGAAGAAGATCTCGTTGGTTTTCCGCCCGATCTCCATGATGCGGTCGGCCCGCTTCGGCTTGAACAGGGCGACGACCGTCTTTTTGACCTGCGCAATCAGCTTTTCCTTGGAAATCAGCATGTAGACCGCGACGACGATGCCGAGCAGCATATTAATGACGCCCTTTGTCACGGTATAGGCCTGCGTGCCGATATATTTCAGGAATTTGGTGTTTGTAACGGCATTTTTAAGCCAAAGCGTGATTTTATCAAAGATTTTTTCGCTGTTCTTGGCATACCAGCCCTCTGCCTTCGAGCCTTCCAGAATGCTGCGGATCCAGCCGTCGATGGTATTGCGGAACGACGCAAGCTTTTCGTCCGTGGTCAGTGCCTTGATGCTTACGATAATCTGCGGCAGGATCAGCGCGAAGAACGCATACACAAGCGCAAGGAACACCAGAACCGCGACGATCACGCCGATGGCATGTCCGGCTTTTTTCGCGGTGCGTTCGCTGCGGTCGCGCCGCAGAAGGGCTCGGGTCACAAGGCTCTCGACCGGCTTCATGACCGGGTTCATGAGATAGGCGAAGATAAAGCCGTAGATCACCGAGGAGATGATCGCGATAAAGTCGTTGATCACGGCGAAAAAGCCGTCCAAATTGGAAAAAACGACCGAAAACACGATGCTGCACGCAACGACGGCAAACGCGGTCAGACCCACGCGAAAAAGCTTGCTGCGATCCTGCTTCATGATCCGGTCTCCTTCTTTGACGTTCAAAGGGGGCGGGAAAGCTTGCCGCCCACTCTTACAAAGTAAGGATATCACAAAGCGCCGTCTGCGTCAAGAAAGGAAATCCGGAAAGTTTTCCGGCGTTCTCTGCCGTTAGGTTGTTGGGGAAGGAAAGTCCTCCTGTGTCAGCACACGGTCGCCGTAACCGATATGCAGCGTCTGCACGGGCGACTGCGCACTCAGTGTGACGCACGCGATCGCCGTGCCGTTTTCATAGAGCCGATACGTCCCCTCCGGCAGGCCGAAATACTGACAGGTTCCGCTTTCCGTGCTGCTGTCCGTATGTAGGATATTTCCGCGCTCCCGGCCGCCGCCGACCAGATTATAGGTATAAAGCGTACCGCCGTCTGTCCGGCGCACGATGCGCAGACTGCAGACCGACGCCGAGCTTAAGCACAGCATTTCTCCGTCCGACCAGCCCTCCCCGCTGCGGACGGCGATCGACGCATTTTCCCGCAGCGTAAAGCGCACCTCTCCTCCGTGCGCCGTAACAACGCGGTAATCCCCCGGCGCGATGGCTTCCGTCGCGGCCTCGCACCGGTCGTCCAGCCGAAGTGTTTGCAGCGGTGCTTCGTCGTCCTCACGATAAAGGGAAAGCGCCTCGCCCTCGGCCATGTCCTCGGCGCGGATCATCATCCGCACCAGCACCAGCTCCGGCCGGTGCGCATCCGTCTGCGGCGGCCTGTCCGGCTCCTGCGCCCGGATCAGCCCGGTGCAGAACAGCAGCACGGCACAGGATATCGTCGCCATGCTCAGCTTTTTCAGCATCAGATTTTGTTTCAATGTTCCGTCTCCTCCTTTGTGTGCGCCGACTTGTCCGGCGCTCTCCTTTAGTATAGAAAGCGTTGGAGGCACGATTGCACAAAATTCGTCGAGCAGGAAAATTTTTGTTTATTTTCCGTTTCTTCTGCCCATACTACGCTTGGAGGTGCTGAAAATGCAAAACAAAAAACGCGGTTTCCTGCGTTTTGTAAAGGAGAAGGGCTATTACATAGTCCTTGGCCTTTGCGTAATCGCAGTAGGAGCCTCGGGCTATCTGTTTATCAAGACCCAAACGAAGAAACCCACGGAGAATCTCTCCATTCCAAACACCGCCGCGAGCGCGTCCGGCCGGGCGAGCAGCGAGGCGGACACCCGTCTGCAGACCAGACAGAGCGACCTGCCGGTTCTGAAGCCGGAGGATGAAGCGCCGCAGGCTGTGCGGCAGCCGACGCAGAGCCTCAAAACGGCCATGCCGGTAGACGGCCAGCTCCTGCTGGGCTATGCGGCCGATCGCCTGGTCTATAACGTGACTACGCAGGACTGGCGTACGCACCGCGGTCTGGATCTGAGCGCTGCGGCCGGCGCATCGGTCGCGGCGGCTGCCGACGGCACGGTCTATGCCGTGCTGGACGACGAGGCGCTCG
This sequence comes from uncultured Eubacteriales bacterium, assembly GCA_902465435.1. Lineage (GTDB taxonomy): Bacteria > Bacillota > Clostridia > Oscillospirales > Oscillospiraceae > CABQNH01. The sequence goes on from CABQNH010000032.1 coordinate 15,505, forward strand.
GCAAGACGGTCGTTCTGCGTCACGCCGACGGCTATACGACCCACTATTCCAATCTTTCCGACGAGGTGCTTGTCGCCGTCGGGCAGGAGGTGACCTGCGGCACGGCGCTCGGTACGGTCGGGCAGACCGCGCTGGTGGAGGTCGGCAGCGAGCCGCATCTGCACTTTGAGGTTTACCGCAACAATGTGCCGCAGGACCCGGCGGAATTTTTGAAAATGCAGCAGACTGCCGCAGCAAACGATTGACAAACGTCCGTCCGGCGTGTATAATGTCCCTACAATCCAATAACCGCAGGGGCGCTGACGCAAGTCGGCTGAGATTGAGGATAGTGCTTCTCAGGTCACCTTGAACCTGATCCGGGTAATGCCGGCGTAGGAAGCAGTTTGAAGTATGACGTCTTTCTGCACCTTGCCGCATTCCGGCAGGGTGCGGATTTTTTAGGGAGGAATCATTTATGAACAAGAAATCATCCTCGTATCTTGCGCTGCGCGCGCTCTGCGAAGGCGCGATTTTCGTCGCGCTGGCGCAGGTCCTCGGCTACATAAAGCTTGCGCGGCTGGCCAACGGCGGCTCCATCACGCTCATCATGCTGCCGATCTTCGTTTACTGCTCCCGCTGGGGCTTTGCCAAGGGCATGCTCGCCGCGTTTGCGCTCTCGGTGCTGCAGCTTTTTGACGGCGGCGGCTTTTCCATCGGCTGGCAGTCCATTCTCGGCGACTATATTCTGGCCTATTCGGCGCTGGGTCTTGCCGGACTGTTCCACAATCTGCGCTACGGCTATTTCTGGGGCACGATCGTCGGCTCGCTTGCACGTTTTCTGGTGCACTATGTTACGGGCGCGACTCTCTGGGGCATTTATATGCCGGATCGGTTCCTCGGCATGAAGATGACCAGCCCGTGGATCTATTCCGCGCTGTATAACGGCAGTTATATGCTGCCGTGCATGCTCGTTTGCCTTGTCGTCGGCGTTGCCTACTGGACGCCGCTTCAGCGCTACCTCACCGGAAAGGATATCCGCTGACAGACTTCAAGACGGTTTGAAGGACAGGGGAGCCTTTGAATTTTCTCTCTGTGGGAAAAATTCAGAGGCTCCCTTTTTGACCCTTCGGTCGAAAAAAAGTCCTTGACTTCTGTTTTTTCCCCGTCTATAATGAAATCGAAAAGTGAATATCGGCTGCTTACAGAGACCGTATGTACGCAAAGGCCGCCCCGGCGGTCAGGCATACGGGTAAACAAGGGAACGGGGATTAGTACCCCGGGCGGAGCTTCGGCTCCTTGGATGACCGTCGCTGTGAGCGTTGAGGCTGCTGTCCGTCGGCGAAAGCCGGTCATTGGGAAAAGCTCCTGAGAAGGCAGGGCGGCAGACGTGGGGGAGGAAGCTCCTCCGGATACGCAACTCAGAAGACCTACTGTGAACGCATACACAAATTGCCCGAATCGGTTGTGGGATAGGTGCGCCCTATCTTGCAGCCGTATTTTTTATGCCCGTATTCGGCTTGATTCCCCCTTGCCGATTCGGGGAGTCTCTGAAAACCGATGTCCCCTGCGGCGGAGAAACGGTTTTGGATTTGGGAAACCGGAAGGACATCCCCGTCCGCCTGTGTTTTCCGAACCACGGTCTGAAAAGACCGGAAAAAACGCTTGCCGACCGCGCTTGTCGGGTTTGTCAGAGACCCCTTGGATATGCCATCTCTTATCCCCCAAACCCCATGGCACGGCGCGTGTTTTCCCCAACGCGCACCGTGCCGCCCCTTTGTCTCCCCGCTGTGCGGTGTGATCCTGCCTGCTTGCCGAGAAATCGGCATGGGAAATACGGAAGCCTCTGGCTCCCTCTCCTGCGGCGGACCGAGGAGCGTTTCCGTCAGCACATCGGTTTGAAAAATCAGAAGGGCACTTTGTGCTCCTGCGTTTTTCAAATTTCGATTTGACGAAAAAGTGTCTGCAGTCCTCCCATGAGGATGGAATCGGCGGTTCCTAAATAAAATTCAGAAAGGAATTATTTCATGAAGAGACGAATTCTGAGCCTGCTTCTGGCTGCGGCTCTTGTGCTGAGCGTGCTCCCGACGGCGTTTGCCGCCGCGTGCAGCATCAGCGTGACCGCGCCGACGCCCGATCCGATCCAGACGGGCGCATTGTATGAGGTCGCCATGAAGGAAATCTTCAAGGATAGCTCCGGCCACACGATGACCTATGCCTTGAAGGAAAACTATGGCGACAAGATTTACATCAAAAACGATCAACTGGAGTTCACGACCCCGACTGCGGGCGAGTATGCCATTGGCATTATCGCGACCTGCGCCGAGGGAGAGACGGCGGAAGCCACGGTGAACGTGACCGTCGAGGCAGCAGCCGACGGCGAGGACAGACAGTACGGCTATGACGAGACGCCGCAGCAGAGCGTGCGCGTTTACGTCACGGTCTCCAACGACGGCGTGCCGGTGATCGGCAACGACGAGGAGATGACTGCGTTGGCGCATGTTGCGGTCGACGTGCCGTATTTTTCGCTGGCGGAATATGACAGCTTCTTTGCAGACTTCGAGCGTTACCACACGGAGAACGGCAAGGGCGGCTACATTGACGCAGAGGTTGTGGAGCGCCCGACGCTTCTCCATCTGTACATTTACCTGCTCGAGCGCTACTATATTGGCCTGCCTGCCGATCAATGCGGCATCAGCAGCGCAAACTCCGACCTGTTTAACGGCGATCACAGCGGCGAGCTTTATGACATTCTCGGCAACACGCTGGAGAACAACGGCACGGCGCTGACGATCAGCGGTTCGGCGACCTCCATGTATATGCAGCAGTTCTGGGGACACGATGAAAACCTCATGTATTACCGCAACCACGTCTATCCCCTGATGGATGCAGGCTGGGGCGCAACGGCGGACTACATCCTCCTGTCGGATAACGATACGGTCGATCTTGCCATGTTCTCCAACTGGTCCTTCTGGCAGTCCGGCGCGTTCGCCTGCTTCGATCAGGACGAATACACCGTCAACCTCGGGGATGCGCTGAGCTTCCGGACGCTGAAGTATGATACAAAGTCCGTTGCGGACGGCGGCACGGAGACCACGGATCCGATCAGCGGTCTGACGGTCACCTGCTATGACGAAACCCGGAAAAACCCCGCTCCGTTCCCGATTGCGGAGGGCGCGGACGAGGGCAGCTACACCTGCACCTTTGAAAAGCCGGGCGTTTATTACCTGATGGCCATCGATCCGAACTGCGCGTCGGAGAATGCTGCCTACGCACCGGCAACGGCCAAGGTCATTGTCAACCATGACTGCGTTTGGGACGAAGGTACGGTCACGACCGCCGCGACCTGCACGCAGCCCGGCGTGAAGACCTATACCTGCACGCTCTGCGATGCAACGCGGACCGAAGAGATCCCGGCGACCGGCCATAACTATGGCACGGGCGGCGTCTGCACGGTCTGCGGCGCGAAGGTGGGCTATCTGTCCGCGCTGCGTCTGTCGGCCTTCTCCAGCTCCGGCGACTATACACTGACGCCTGTCTTTGACGCGGCTGCAAACGAATACCGCGTTGCCATTCCCGATGCGGACGGCATGAACGCCTACCTTTGGGCGACGCTCTCCGACGACGCACCGGAAAACGCTACGATTACCGCAAGCTGGACCAACCTTTACAACGGCAAGACGCAGACCACGACCATCACCTCCGGAAAGACGTCGGGTCAGCGCCTTGCAAACTTCTCCCGCGATGCAAGGACCAATACCGTTACGCTGACGGTCGGCGTCAGCGGCGATACCCAGACCTATACGCTTACCTCTTTCCGCACGCCCACGCTTTCGGCGCTGTCTGTGACCGGCGCGCGGATGAACGAAACCTTCTCCTATAAGACGAAGGCATATACCATTGACACGGTTGCAGACGCCATCATCATTTCGGCAACGCCCTACAGCGAGGATTACACCGTGACCTATAACGGTGCAGCTTCCGGCGAGTGGACGCTGCAGGACGGCGAAAACGTCATGACCGTCGTCGTGTCCAACGCAGACGGCCTGCAATGCGAATATACCGTCACTGCGGTCAAGCATCCGCCCCGCACGCTTCGCGCAGCGCTGGAGCCGGCAGGCGCGCTGCTTTTGCTGATCGACTCCTTCAACGATCGCATCCTGCCGAATGAGGACGGTACCTATACGCTGATGGACGGCGCAAGCTATACCTATACGGTTACGGCAAAGGGCTATATCGGCCAGTCCGGCACCCTGAAGGCCAGCAAAGAGAACACTGTGCTCAAGGTCACGCTGACGGCGGCGGAAGAGAATCCGGCGATCGACCCGACCATCACGGGCGACTGGGTCAACTTCCGCAACGGTGAGGATCACATCGGCGTTACGAATGCGAGAACGCCCTACACCTCGGAGGACAGCGAGCTTCTGTGGGCGGCGAAGTACGGCACCGGCTGGGCCGCGGCGCCCGGCTCTCCGATCCTTGTGGACGGCGACCTTATCACCTACACGGGCAGCACCATCAAGCGTCTCGATGTGAACACCGGTAAGGTGCTTGCCGAGGGCACGATGGCAGGCTCCTCCAGCTTCTCCATTAACCCGGCGACCTATGCCGACGGCATGATCTTTGTCGGCCTGTCTGGCGGCAAGATTCAGGCGTTCAACGCCAAGACGCTCGAATCTCTGTGGATCTACACCGATAAGCTCGGCGGCCAGCCGAACACCTCGCCGACCTATAAGGATGGCTACATCTACGTCGGCTTCTGGAACGGCGAAAGCAAGCCTGGCAACTTTGTCGCGATCAGCGTCACGGACGAGGATCCGACCCAAACGAACGAAGAGAAGCTTGCCTCCTGGAGCTATGCCTGCAACGGCGGCTTCTACTGGGCGGGTGCCTATGTGACGGATAAGCTCTGCATCGTCGGCACGGACGACGGCTCCGGCGAGGGCGATTATATCAATACCTCTGCGCTGCTCGTCTTCGACCGCGCGACGGGTACGCTGCTCGATTCGCACTACGGCTGCAGCGGCGATATCCGCTCTAATGTTTCGCATGACCCGCAGTCGGATCGCGTGTTCTTCACGTCCAAGGGCGGCTACCTCTATAACGCAAAGATCGACTGGGAAACCGGCAAGATCGAGGATTTCAAGTCCTTCGCGCTGACAGACGCAGAGGGCTATACCAGCGAGCAAAAGCCGGGTGCGATCATGTCCACCTGCACGCCGTCTGTTTATAACGGACGCATTTACCTCGGCGTTTCCGGCAACAAGGGTCAGTTTTCCAAGGACGGCGGCCACTGCATCGAGGTCATTGACCTTGACGTGGGTACCGGCGAGATGACGCAGGCCTACTCCTACGGCATTGTCGGCTATCCGCAGACCTCTGCTATGGTTTCGACGGCTTATGAGAATGAGGACTTCGACGGCGACGGCGTTGCGGACGGCTATGTCTTTGTCTATCTGCCGTATAACTACACGCCCGGCGGCATTTCCGTCCTGATGGATCGCCCGGGTCAGACCAAGGCCAAGACGGCGACCAACGAGGGCTACAGTGAGATCTTTACCCCGGTAAGCCCGCTGGCGCAGTACTGCATCTGCTCCACCATCGCGGACAGCACCGGCACGATCTATTATAAGAACGACTCCTGCTATATGATGGCCATTACCTCGCGCATTGAGGGAATCCAGGTCGTTCAGAAGCCGAACAAGCTGGACTACAACAATGAGACGTTCGATCCCACCGGGATGCAGGTTGTCGCATTGCTGGCAAACGGCCTGACGCGTGACGTTACCGACTATGTGACATGGCAGGAGGAGTCGATCTCCGCCGACCAGACCAGCATTACGCTCAGCTACACCTACGGCTTTGACAATGCAAACTATGGCCTGAAAACCAAGACGACCGAGCTGCAGCTTGAGAAGGTGAAATTCGCCGATGTGGAGCTGCTGGCACAGGCAGGCGCATTCTTCTTTGCGCCGACGACCGTAACCGTATCCGCCGATCTGAGCGACCGCTACGGCTTTACGGATAAGATCAGCAAGTATGAGGGCGTCTCCGCGCTCGACGCGCTGCTCCGCGCACATGAACTGATCTTCGGCGAGGACTTCACAAAGGAGACCGCAGCCGACTACCTTGCCGTCGATGCAAACGGCTATATCACGAAGATCTTCGCAGAAGAGACCTCTAACTGCAGCTTTGCCGTGAACGATCTGTTCCCGACGAAGGACACTGCGTCCTCCTATGGCGGCTACGAGGGCTATCTGATCGTGGACTGCCCGATCCAGACAGGCGACAGCGTGAACTTCTTCCTCTATCAGGATACTTCCATGAGCACCGATCTTTACACCTTCTATATGAAGGACGGCAAGGTCGTGCGCAGCATCGAACAGGCAGCGGGCGTGCCGTTCGAATTGACCGTTCGCGGTTATATGTTCGGATGGACGGGCTACAACTATAAGAGCTACGACGACGTCGTTGCCGATACGAACAACACCGTTGCGGCTGAGGGTTCCCAGCTTGCGATTGTGAACCCGGGAACCGGCGAGCTGACGAAGCTTGCAGATGCGGTTACGGATGAAAACGGCAAGGTCACTCTGACGCTTGACGAGGGCGATTATCTCCTCGTAGCCTGCGGTGGAGAAAACGCCAGCTATCCGAATGTTCTGACGCTCCTGCGCGTGCACTGCGTAAGTACGGAACCGAAGCTTGACGAGAACATCTCCGTCGGTCAGCAGCTCTTCTTGGAGAACGATCTGACGATCAACTTCCGT
>CABQNH010000033.1 GCA_902465435.1 uncultured Eubacteriales bacterium
GCTTACCTGCGCCGAGATAACCGCTGTCTCCATAGACTGTTTCTTCCTCTCCCGTTAACAATTTCGGCACTTCCGCAACGTCGTGGACATTTGCCGGTGTGGCTTCCACTGTGTGAACCAGTCCGCTGTCCTTGTCCACGCAGAACTCCGAAAATGCGCGGCTGTCGATGGCTTCTGCCACCGTGGCCTCGTCACTCAGGTCATAGAGGTTTTGCAGCAGATACAGTCGGAGCATGATCTCCAGCGGATAGGGTTTGTTGCCGCGCTCTCCTTTGTAATAGCACGGCTGAATCATGGCAAGCCATTCCTTCCACGGGACAATCCGTTCAATCTGACTGAGAAATTCTTTTTTCTTCGTCCGCACCTGTGCCAATTCGTCACGGAATGCGGAAATCGTCCTCTGTTTATCCATAAGTTTATTCTATCACACCTGGCGGTATCTGGCACTTTTTTCTGTGCGGTATTGCCTTAGGTAATCTCCGGAAGAATATGGCGATGGCGGCAGAAATGTGGACGGTGTTTCGAGCGGTTCACTGCGCTGAGCCAAAGGCGCTTCCCCGGGCTTGGGATCGGTACGAGGCGCTTCCTGCAATGCTTGGGAAAAAATTTCAGCCTTTTCCGAGCGTTATGGGAACATCGGAAGGACACCGCCGTCTATTAGTATGAATACCAAAACGAAATGAGGTAACAGGTATGAAAAAAACGAATTGTCTCGCTCTCTTACTTGCGCTTGTGCTGCCGATGTGCTTCTTCACCGGCTGCGGCAAGAGCGACGGAAAGTCCGTTCCGGTGCAATCGGTCGCGGCGATCCTTGGCTACCTGTCCCTGGGGGAGAATAATGCCTATGGCGGCGTTGTGATCTCGCAGAACGAGGTCAAGGTAGAAAAGGACGGCGAAAAAACCGTTAGCGAGGTTCTTGTCAAGGTCGGCGATCTTGTCGAAAAGGGACAGACGCTTTTTACCTATGACACGGACAATCTGCAGCTTTCCGTGGATAAGAAAAAGCTCGAAATTGAGCAGGCTGATAATACCATGACAACCTATAAAGCGCAGATTGCACAGCTGGAAAAGGAGAAGGCTTCCGCACCGCAGTCGGAGCAGCTTTCCTACACGGTGCAGATTCAGAGTGTGCAGACGGATCTGAAGGAGCTGGAGTACAACTACACGACAATGCAGCGTGAGCTGGAAAGCCTTGAGGCGTCCCTGAAGGACAATACGGTGACCGCGCCGATCTCCGGAAAGGTACAGAGTCTCAACGAGTCCGGGGCAACGGACAGCTACGGCAATCCCAAGCCGTTCCTTACGCTGATGGAGATCGGCGCGTACCGGGTGAAGGGCACGATCAACGAGATGAATCAGCAGGATTTTGTAGAGGGTGCGCGTGTTTGCATTCGCTCCCGTGTTGATCGGACGCAGGTCTGGACCGGCTCCATTTCCAAAATCGAATGGAACAACCCGGATAGCTCGGACAACGACGGCTCCATGTACTACATTGACTCTGCCTATAACGGTGGTGGGAGTGGAGACGGCGCCTCCACATATCCCTTCTATGTAGAGCTGGATGATGCGACAGGGCTGATGCTCGGGCAGCATGTCTATATTGAGCTGGATTGCGGGCAGGCGGATGAAACGGCGCTGTATTTGCCGGCCGCCTACCTGGTTCAGACGGAGGATGGCGCTTATGTCTGGGCAGCGAACGGAAAAAACAAGCTGGAAAAGCGCACAGTGACGCTGGGCAGCTACGATGAGGCGATGGATCGCTATGAGATCGTCTCCGGACTTACCACAGAGGACTATATCGCGGTTCCCGCGGACGGCCTGGCATCCGGACAGTCGGTTTCACGTTACGACGCAAGTGACTTCAGCAGTGAACCGGCAGTGCAGCCGGATACGGGTGACCTGTCCGGCGGCGAGGTGGACGGCGGAGCCGAGGATTACCCCGTCGACGATCCCAACGGCGCGGCCGATGACGGGATCGTCGAGGACACTTCCGAGGATGGAGGTGCGGCGAATGCTGGTTGAAATGCGGGATATCTGCAAGAACTACCCGCAGGGCAAGGAGGTGGTTCACGCGCTGCAGCATGTGAACCTCCAGGTTGCGCAGGGGGACTATCTTGCGATCATGGGGCCGTCCGGCTCCGGAAAAACAACCCTTATGAATATTCTGGGCGGTCTGGACGCACCCAGCTCCGGAAGCTACACTCTTTCCGGAGAGAATATGGTCAGCGCATCGGACAATCACCTTGCGGAAATCCGAAATCAGAAGATTGGCTTTGTATTTCAGAGCTTCTACCTTCTCCCGAAGCTGAGTGCGGTGGATAACGTCGCCCTGCCGCTTCTTTATGCAGGCGTTCCCAAAAAGGAGCGCCGCGAGCGTGCGGAGGAGGCGCTTCGCGCCGTCGGTCTGGGTGAGCGCTTGAAATTTCGCCCGAATCAGCTCTCCGGCGGCCAGTGCCAGCGTGTTGCCATCGCGCGGGCTATGGTGACAAAGCCGGAGCTGCTGCTGGCGGACGAGCCGACGGGCGCGCTCGATACGGCTGCAGGCAATCAGATCATGGCGCTGTTCCGCAGCCTTAACGATGCCGGGGTGACGATCATCATGATCACGCATGAGCAGGCGGTCGCGGACTGCGCCGATCGGATCTATTATATTCGCGACGGTATTCTAACCATGGACGGAAGGGAGCGTAACGGAAATGCATAAGCCTGTGAAAAAAGTTCTGATCGTGCTCCTTTGCCTTGTGCTGGTCGCCGGTCTGGTCGTGGGCATCCTCAGTGCGGTTGGGAAGAAGTCCAAACCGGTCAATGTCTATAGCCTTGCGGATTTTGCCTACCAGAGCGACGATACGGATCTTTTGGAGCTGTATGGAACCGTGGCCATGCAGAATATACAGACGGTTCGCCTGTCCGATACCCAGACGGTAATAAAAGTCTATGTTACGCAGGGGCAAAGTGTCAAGGTCGGCGATCCTGTGATTGCATTTGACACGACGCTCTCCGAGCTTGCGGTGCAGCGGCAGCAGCTCAAGGTGCAGCAGGGGGAGCTGAACCTTCAGAATGCGCAGACAGAGCTGCGGCGGATCAACAGCATGAAGCCCTATGTGCCGCGTCCCGAGCCGAAGCCGACCGAACCGACCGAACCGACGGAGCCGGACCCGATTTATCCGGAAGAGCTTCCGTGGAAGCTGGGCGGCGAGGGCACGCAGGAGAGTCCGTATCGGTATCTCTGGAGCGATTCTCTGCGCTGCGACGATGAGACCGTTGCAAAGCTGACCGGCGACCGCGAGGAAACATGGATTTCCTTTGAGCTGCGTGAGAATGACGCCTTGAATGGAACGCTTTTGAGCTATTGGGGCGTTGTGTTCTATCGCGATAAGTCGGATGCGGAGCAGGAAACGCTGAGCTTTGCGTTCTTCACGCCGGAAGCGCCTGAGGAGCCGGACGAACCGGACACGCCGAATGATCCGCAGGACGACTATGTAGATGACTCATCCGGCTATACGGCGGCGGAAATTGCACAGATGCGCAAGGAGAAGGAGCAGGAGATTCGCGATCTGGATCTGGATCTCAGAATGCAGAAGGTAGAACTGTCCCGGATGCAGAAGGAGCTTTCCGACGGCGTGGTCAAGGCAACGACGGACGGTACCGTTATGAGCGTACTGGATGAGGAAACGGCGCGCACAGAGGATAAGCCGCTTGTGACGATTTCCGGCGGCGGCGGATATACGGTGGAGAGTGCGGTCAGCGAGCTGATGCTCGATACGATTTCGGTGGGGCAGGAGCTGCAGGTTACGTCCTATGAAAGCTGGACCGACTATACCGGCACGATTATCGCAATTTCGGACTCGCCGGTGCAGGACAGCAGCAATTTTAATTCCGGCAATACCAATGTGTCCTATTATCCCATCACCGTCTCCATCGATGCGTCCGCAGAGCTGACGGAAAATGAATTTATGAGCATTAAGCTCCCGCGTGCGGGCAGCCAAGGGGGCTTCCTGCTCTCAAATTACTTTGTCATTCAGGAGAATCTGCACAGCTACGTTTACCGGGATAACGGCGGCGTGCTGGAAAAGGTGGAGATTCAGGTCGGCACAAGTCAGTATGATATGATTCGTGTCCTGAGCGGCATTACGATGGACGACAAGCTTGCGTTCCCCTACAGCGCAAGCTGTAAAGAAGGCGCAAAAACTGTCGAGGCCAGCAGCGAATCGCTGTATGGCTATTAAAGGGAGGGTATGCTATGCTTGAAAATATTCGACTTGCCTTTCAGGGCATCTGGGGGCATAAGCTTCGCTCTTTGCTGACCATGCTCGGCATCATCATCGGCATTGCCTCCATCATTACCATTGTATCTACGATCAAGGGCACCAACGAGCAGATCAAGGAAAACCTGATCGGCTCCGGCAATAATCTTGTGAATATCAAGCTGTACTCCAACGATTGGGAATATGCGCCTGGCGATTATACAGCGCCGCCGACCGGTGTTCGCGTTATCAGCGAGCAGACGCGGCAGACGCTTGAGCAGCTCGACGGAGTGGAACGGGTTGCGCTTTATACCACACGCAGCTATGCGGACAGCGTATACTATCAGGACAACAGCTTCGCCGGTACCCTGTTCGGTGTGGATCAGAACTATTTTGGTGTGCAGGGCTATCAGGTTGTCTATGGCCGGGATTTCACGCAGCGCGATTTTGATCGCCATCAGAATGTGATCATCCTCGACACGGCTGCAGCCTCCGCGCTGATGGTCGGGAAAAACCCGATCGGCGAGATCATTGAGATCAAGAAGCAGCCCTTTACGATCATCGGGGTGGTAGAGCTTAGCTCAAATTTCCGCCCGGTGATTGAAACGCTGTCGGATTATGAGACCTATGCGGACACCTCAAGCGGAAAAATCTTTCTTCCGAGCGAAAGCTGGGGGAACGTTTACCAGTTTGACGAACAGCAAAATGTTTGCGTGAAGGCCAAGTCCACGGATGATATGACGACGGCGGGGAAGTCGGTTGCAGATTATCTGACGGAGAATCTGATCACGCAATCGGCGCGCGAGAACGGCTTTTGCTATCGAAGCGAGGATTTGCTGGAACGCGTGCAGAAAATGCAGAAGCTGAGCAGCTCGACCAACTCGCAGCTGATCTGGATCGCCAGCATTTCGCTTCTGGTTGGCGGCATCGGCGTGATGAACATTATGCTGGTATCCGTGACGGAGCGAACCGGCGAGATCGGACTCAAAAAGGCGATCGGCGCAAAGCGGCGGAGGATCCTGTGGCAGTTCCTGACGGAGGCCTCGGTTCTGACCAGCGTGGGCGGCTTGATCGGCGTGGGCGCGGGAATCGTGTTGGCAAAGCTCCTGTCAAAGTTCATGAGTACGCCGACGGCGATCAGCGTTCCCGCGATTGGAATCGCCGTGCTGTTCTCTATGGTGATCGGCATTGTGTTCGGTCTGCTTCCGGCGGTCAAGGCTTCGAAGCTCAGCCCAATCGTTGCGCTCAGAAGAGACTGAGAAATTTCGGATTTGCTTCCTTTCCGTGTTGAACGCGCTTGCATTTGTTCGCGGCTTATGCCATTGTGTAGAAAAATACACAACACAGGGAGAAAGGCCGCATGAAAATTGCTATCGATATCGACGATACATTAACCAATTCTTTTTCCTATTTTCAACCCTTCGTGGCGGAGTTTTTCGGCGTTGACGTCGAAATGCTTCGCCGCGAAGGCGTTTCTTACAGCAATTTGCCTGCATGCTGGAAGCCGCGCGAGCTGGAATTCTGCAGGACGTATTACGACCGCATTGCAGCGCAGACGCCGTTTAAGCCGGATGCGCAGTGGGGTATTGATACGCTGCGAAACTCCGGACACAAAATTGTGATCCTGACCGGCCGCACGACGGAATTCTATACGGAGCCTTATTTGACGACGCAGGAGGAACTGAAAAACGGCGGCATTCGCTGCGACGCCCGTTTCTGCACGCTGGACAAGGGCGCATACTGCGCAGCGGAGGGGACCGACCTTCTAATCGACGATTTGCCGGAGAACTGCGCGCAGGCCAACGCATGCGGCATCCCCGCGCTTCTGTTTGACAGTCCGGCAAATCAGACCTCACAGCTGCGCTGCCGCAGGGTGCATAGCTGGCGCGAGGCGGCAGCGGCCGTGGAGCAGATCGCACGCGGCTATCCGGACATCCAAACGGCGCAGCAGCTTTTGAAGGAGGCAGGCAGCGCCAATCCGGGGCCGTGGACGGCGCATAGTCGGTTTGCTGTGCAGTGCGCGCGGACCATTGCGGAGCATGCCGGAATGGATACGGAGAAGGCCTATGTGCTGGGCCTTCTGCACGACGTCGGCAGGAGGTTCCGCGTCAGAGATCTTGGACATATTTATTACGGCTATCAGGATATGCTGCGCCAGGGCTATCCGGCTGTGGCTAAAATTTGCCTGACGCATTCCTTTCCCAATCAAACGCTTTCACTCTATATCGGAAAGCTGGATATCGGGCAGGCGGAAATTCAGGAGGTGGAGCGGCTGCTTCGTGCATCAGAATATGACGACTATGACCGACTGATTCAGCTTTGTGACGCGCTGGCAAGCAGCAAGGGCGTCGTCGATATTGAGCAGCGCATGGAGGATGTGCGGCGGCGCTACGGAAACTATCCGCAGGCGCAATGGGATAAGAATGTGGAATGAAAGCGCGAGTTCGAGGTACGCTGCGGCTGCGCAAGCCTGTATGATCTGCTGAGATAGTGCAGCGTAAAAAGTGCCTGCGCTGTGGGGCTTGCTGCGCAGATTGATTGCTTACCGGGTCTTACCGTTTGCGCTGAAAGCGCGCGGCGGCGCGGCGCATTTTCGCATTGAAAGCGCCGTGCCGTTCCGCACAATGAGACGTTCGAAAAAATCGTTGCGAAATGCGGAGAAAACGGCTATACTATAAGCAATATAAAGAAAAGGTGGGAAGTGTATATGCTTTCTAACGAAAAACTCAACATGACGATGCTCTGCGACTTTTATGAGCTGACCATGGGCAACGGCTATCTGAAAAACGGGTATCAGGACAAAATCTGCTATTTTGATGTGTTCTTCCGCCAGTGTCCGGACGGCGGCGGCTTCGCCATTGCGGCTGGTCTGCAGCAGGTCGTGGAATACATTCAGGAGCTTCACTTTTCGGAGGAGGACATTGCCTATCTGCGTGGGCGCAATTTATTCTGCGAGGAATTTTTAGATTATCTGCGCGCCTTCCGCTTCACGGGCGACATTTTTGCCGTCCCGGAGGGCACGCCGATTTTCCCAAAGGAGCCGATCCTGACCGTGCGTGCGCCGGCCATTGAGGCGCAGCTTGTAGAAACGTATATTCTTCTTGTGCTGAATCATCAAAGCCTGATTGCGACTAAGGCGAACCGCGTGGTGCGCGCTGCGGAGGGAAGAAAGGTTCTGGAATTTGGCTCCCGCCGCGCGCAGGGTGCTTACGGCGCGATCCTCGGCGCAAGAGCTGCTTATATCGGCGGCTGCCACGGAACGGCCTGCACGATTTCCGATCAGCTTTACGGCGTTCCGGCAGGCGGCACCATGGCGCACTCGTGGGTGCAGATGTTTGACAGCCAGTATGAGGCATTCAAGGCCTACTGTGAGGTCTACCCGCACAATGCGACCCTGCTCGTGGACACCTATAATACGCTCAAAAGCGGCGTGCCGGATGCGATCCGCGCCTTTAATGAGGTGCTCAAGCCGCTCGGCATTAAAAAATGCGGAATTCGGTTGGACTCCGGCGATATGGCTTACCTGACGCAGAAGGCGCGGAAAATGCTGGACGAGGCCGGATGGACGGAGTGCGAGATCTCGGTATCCAACGCGCTGGATGAGTATTTGATTCAGGATCTGATCCGGCAGGGCGCCTGCATCGACATGTTCGGCGTGGGCGAGCGCCTCATTACAGCCCGCTCCGAGCCGGTATTCGGCGGTGTGTATAAGCTGGCCGCCGTGGAAGAGAACGGCAAAATCGTGCCGAAAATCAAGATTTCCGAAAATGTCGGAAAGATTACCAATCCGCACTTTAAAAAGCTCTATCGCTTCTTTGGAAACGACACGGGCAAGGCTATCGCAGATTACCTTTGCGTGTATGATGAAACGGTGGACGACAGCCACGATTTGGAGATCTTTGATCCTGCCGCAGTGTGGAAGCGCAAGACGGTTTATGACTTCACGGCAAAGGAACTGCAGGTTCCCATTTTCAAAAACGGTAAGCTTGTATATCAGCTGCCGACCCTGGAGGAGATCCGGAGCTACTGCCTTGCGCAGGTCGATACGCTGTGGGATGAAGTAAAGCGCTTTGACAATCCGCATGGTTATTATGTTGACCTCTCTCAGAAGCTATATGACATTAAAATGGGGCTTCTGCGGAGCAACGCCTGATGAAGGCGGGGGGCCGAACCGCAAGCATTGCGCTGTGCGGTGTGCTGGCCGCGTTGGCGGTCTGCTTCATGCTGCTGGGCGGACTTATCCCGTTTGCGACGTTTTGCTGTCCCGTGCTGGCATCGGCGCTGCTGGTGCCGATCGCAGAACGATGCGGGCGGCGGCTTGCGCTTGTATGGTACGCGGCGGTCAGCATTCTGTGCCTGCTGCTGGCGCCGGATATGGAGGCCAATTTGCTTTTCCTGTTTCTTGGCTACTACCCGATCCTGCGTGTCACGTTGGCACGTCGGGTAAAAAAGCCGCTGCAGCTTCCCGTGAAGCTGATATGGTTTAACGCGGCGACGATCCTTGTTTATGCGCTGATGATTTTTCTTTTCAAGCTGCAGGCTGTGATGGATGAGTTCTATGAAAGTGGGGCATGGCTGCTCGCGGCACTGCTTGTCGGCGGGAATTTGACCTTCCTGCTTTATGACTTGCTGCTGGAGCGCCTGACCAATCTTTATTATCATCGCAAGCACAGGCGATAGGGAAGCGGGAATACCGAAAAAACCGGAATGAACCCCACATCCATGTGCTTTCTCAATGCAGCTCTGGGTGTGGAGTTTTGACAGAACGAGGGCGTGATGCAAATTGCATCACGCCCCGATTTTTATATTTTATATCAGTAGATGATTCTCCGCGCGCCATAAATGCGGTCGAGCCAATAGCCGGAGAGCGGATCCACCACAACGCCGCGCGAGGAATTTGCAGCATGGATGAACTTGCCGTCGCCTATGTACAGGCCGACATGCGTGATGCTGGAGCTGCTGGGCGATGCCGTGAAGCAAATAATGTCACCCGGCATCAGGTCGGAGATTTCAACGGCGATGCCATTGCGAATCTGGTAGTCTGCCGTGCGGTTGATGGAATAACCGAAATAGCCGAAGAGGTAGTAAGTAAAGCCGGAGCAATCAAAGCCGGTGGAGGGACTCTTTCCACCGTAGACGTAATCGTAGCCGACAAAGGTAAGCGCATAGGCAACCAGTTCCTCGGCGAGCGGGAGTTCCTCATCCTCAATGTCGGCGCCGTCCGGGTGCTGCTCGACCCATGCCTCGCAGAACAGGTACGCCTTTAAGAACATGGTAAGCGCCTCTTCATAAGAGGCCGTCCGCTTCGGGTTCAGGTTGATGCCGTCGCCTGCAACTGCGCCGACGTAAATCAAAACGCGGGCGGAGGACTGTGCCCAGCTTGCAAGCTGGCGGATGTCCTGATACGGGGCAAGGGAGATGCTCTTTGCGTCACGCCGCGGATAGCCGGCGGCAATCATGAAGCTGTTGACAATACGGAAAAACTGCTCCCGCGTCAGTTCGTCGTTCGGGTGGAACTTGCCGTCCGTAGAGCCGGCTACGATGCCAAGCTCGTATGCCGCGGCAACGTCTGCGCTGTGGCAATCCGGGAAATAGCCGGTGCGCTCCGGCACATAGGTGCTGCCCTTGATTTTATTATAGGCAAGCATTGCGATGGCGCACATTTCCTCACGGTCGATTTTATCCGTCATAATCACGGAGAGAAAACGCTCGGGGATCAGACCAAGCTCGGACATATGCAGCACATAAGGAACGGCCCAGGGGCTGATTCCGGTATAGCTTGGCATATCCGTACCGCCGCCGCTCTGCTCCTTGCTCCAATTCAGGAAAAACAGGTAGGCAGCGCGGAACATAACAAGCGCTTCCTGGCGCGTTGTGGTTCCCTTGGGGTTGATGTTGGTTCCGTCGCCGGAAATGATGCCGATTGCGGCCATCGTCTCTACCGCCGCTTCTGCATAGCTGGAAATCTGATCTGCGTCGGCAAAGTGCTCCGAGAGGTCGTATGCTTCATATTTGCCGTCCCAATCGAGCGGTACGGTCAAAAAGGCGCGAAGAATCACACAAAGATCCTGCCGTGTGAGGCTGCGATTCGGGTAAAAGTTGCCGTCCGTTGCGCCTGCGACAATGCCTAACTCATGCGCAAAGCAAATTTCGCTGTCCTTCGTGTCCTTAAAATATTGATTGGAGGCAGGCTCCGTCACGAGGCCAAATTTGCCGTAAGCCTTTACAGCCAGCTTGCACATTTCCGCACGCGTGATATTCTGAGAAAGATCCGCGTCCAGAAGGCAATCGGGAATCAGATCCATTTCATACATTTCGTCAATATAATCCTGCGCCCACGGCGCAACATTGGAATATGCAGCAGCCTGCGCAGCAAGCCCAAGGCAAAGCGCAAGCGCTACGATGAGGCAGATCCATCTGCGGTGTTTCATTGTGATACCTCCATGTCCAGCTCCAGACCGACCGGACAGTGGTCTGAGCCGAGAATCTCAGAATAAATTGGTGTTGCTAAAATGCGGTCACGTAGGCGATCGGACGTGAGGAAATAGTCGATACGCCAGCCTGCGTTGTTCTGCCGCGCGCGTGCGCGGTAGCTCCACCAGGAATAGGCACCTGCCACATCCGGATTCCGGTAGCGGAAGGTATCCGTGAATCCTGCGGCAAGCAGCTGCGTAAATTTTCCGCGCTCTTCATCGGAAAAACCGGCGTTGCCGCGATTCGGACCCGGGTTCTTCAGGTCAATTTCCTGATGCGCCACATTCATATCACCGCAAGCGATGACCGGCTTTTGCGCATCTAAGCGGCAAAGATAGTCGCGAAACGCGTCATCCCATACCATACGGTGCTCGATGCGGCGCAGGCCGTCCTGCGCGTTTGGCGTATAGCAGGTAACAAGGTAGAAGTCGGGGTACTCCAATGTTATGATCCGGCCCTCGTGGTCGAGCGGTTCGACATCTAAGCCATAGTGCACGGAAAGCGGCAGATGCCTCGTTAGGATAGCCGTACCGGAATAGCCTTTTTTCTCAGCGGAATAAAAATACTGATGATAACCTTCCAATTCCAAATTTAACTGTTCCGGCTGCATTTTTGTTTCCTGAATGCAAAAAAAATCCGGCTGCAGTGCAGCAAAATAGTCTAAAAAGCCTTTCTGTACGCAAGCGCGCAGGCCGTTTACATTCCAAGAGATCAGTTTCATAGAATACTCCTTCCTGAAAGTAACTATATTGTAACAAAAGATTACAAAATAAGCAAGCATAAATCATTAAATTGTAAGAATTTTGGCGGCAAATCGGCAATGTGAATAAAATTGCAGAAATATCGTTCGAGGTATGCAGTGATTTTTCACTGCAATTTTCCGATTTTTCCCGTCAAAGCGCACCATATCCAGATGGGCAAATGGTACATCCTTGTTATATTTTCCAAATTGCGACAAAAAGCTTGCATTTTTGAGATATTCTGCTATGATGAATACAGGAGAGGTATTACCAATTTGTATGGGTATTATTGACAGATTGGTTTTGTGATTCCTACATATTCTATTGCAGAGGAAATGCCAGCCAATTTGCCGAAGTACCCCTTTCGTCTACTTCGGGAGTTTTCGGTACGTTTTGACGAACGCTTTGTACAAATGAGCCGGTTTTCGGAGAAGGAGGGACCGCTATGGACGATTGTGTAACACCGGAGCTACGCTTGGTGCTGGAGATGCTGGAGCAGCCGGCATTTCTTTGCGATGACAGCACGGTAGTATTCTGCAACAGCGCTGCATCCAAGCGGATGGTCGCCAAAGGAGATCGATTGGATCGAATACTCGGTGTGCAGTTTTCGCTGCTGCCCGTGCTTGCGCTGCAGGAGCAGGCACAGCTTACGGTCATGCTATGCGGAAAGGCTTATCCTGCAACGCTGGCGCGGACGAATGGGAGATATCTTTTCGTTCTTGGCGAGCCGGTTGTTCGGGAGAACCTGCTGCCGGTTACGCTTACTTTAGTCGCCGCCCAGCTCCGAACGCAGTTAAACGGCCTTCTTGACGAAACGAGCGGCCTGTTTTCTGAGCTGGCCGAATTGGAAAATGCGCGGATCGATCGCTCTATTTCCAGAATCAACAAACACCTTCTTCAAATTCTGCGCCTTGACGCAAATTTGCGTGATGCCAGCCAAATCATGCAGGACAGGGAGGAGCTATATCTGGAGCGAGTGGAGATTCGGCGCTTTTTTGCCGCGCTGGCAGAGGAGGTTGGCAGCCTGTTTCAGGAGTGCGACGTCCGCTTTTCTTTTACAAACGTTCCGGAGGCGTTCTTTGGAATGCTGGATCGGCAAAAGGTCGAGCGCGGCCTTTTGAATCTTTTGTCCAACGCATTGAAGTTTACCCCCAAGGGCGGAACCGTAAGCATGTCGGTTGAGCGGCGGGGCGGCATTCTTGTTGTGCGGATTTCGGACAACGGCGAGGGCATTGCGTCCGACATCGACGTCTTTTCCAGTTATCGGCGGCATGAGTTTGTCGGCGATCCGCGCAGGGGGATCGGCTTCGGTCTTCCTATTGCAACCCACTATGCAAGGCTGCATGGAGGAAGTGTCATTCAGGAATCCCGCAAGGGCGGCGGAGCGACCTTTGTGTTCTGCATCCGCATAGACGGAAACAAGCCGGACACCTTGGCGTCTCCGCTTCGCGTGGATTACACCTCCGGGTACTGTCATGCGCTGGTAGAGTTATCCGACGCGCTTCCGGCGGAGCTGTTCCAATCTGTGGAGGACTTATAACCTTGAACGGCTGATACGCTTTTCAATACCATAAATGAAGATCATAATCCAGCCTTGCAGCTCGCATCCCTTTGTGCCCCAGTGCGGCATGGGACGCGGGCTGCAAGGCTTGTCCATAGGGCCGCAGCCGTCAAAACAGGAAGACGTCTTTCCAATGCGGCGGCACTCTTCTTGGGAAAGTCGAACCAATGCGGCCATACTTATTTTGATTTGCTTTCGGGCTTACACCCTGCCGTACTCATGTGCTTAGGCGGGCGCGAGCTTTGCGAGGAACCTCTGATTCAATCGGCAAGAACGAACGGTGAGAGGCTTTTTGTCAGGGCAAGGTTTGAAAACGCAGGGAAATTGGAAGGTTTGCTATCGCTCCAATTCCTCATTCCAAAGGCCTGACAGAATGACTCCGCTGTCTGCTGCATGGATTGATTCGGAGGCTTTCTTGCGTTCAGCTTGCTCTTTCTGCGTTGAGACAGAGAACCGCGACATCGTACTGTGGGCAGATATGAAATGGTATATTTGCTGAATCCGGGTATTGCCAGCGCGCCAAAAATGTAGTAGAATAAACAAAGAACCAGCGTGACGCCGCCGGGACGGCACATAGAACAGATATGGGAGTTGACTTTATGGCATTTTGTACAAATTGCGGAGCCGACGTCGGGGACGCGCGCTTCTGCACAAACTGCGGTACCAAGGTGGAACGGCAGACTTTGGAGCAGCCTGTCGAGGGGACGGCTTCGGCTGCGTGCGAGAATGCACCGGAGCAGCAGCTTCCGTCGCAAAGGATGCCGGATGAGCAGTATGAAAACGAGGCGGCAGCCGCTGCCGCAGTCTTGTCTGCAGATGCGGCGGAATTTGGCGAGGCACAGGGAAACACGGAATCGCAGGCGCCCGCTGCGCCCTCTGCGGAGCTTCCAACGTTAGATGGAACGCCGGCGTGCAAGAATTCGTCAAATCCTAAAAAGAAGAAAATCCTTTGGTTTGCCTTGGGCGGTATTGTACTGGCCGCAGCAGTTGTTGCTGTTCTGTGTATCTTTGTCTTTGGAAAGAGCAAGGGTAAGAAGGAAGCGGCCACAGCGGGCTACTATGTCCTGACCTATATGAAGACAGAGGACATTGAACTGAATCAGGATGACCTGAAAACACTTGGCTTTGCGGGCCACCTGATTCTGGAGAAGGACGGAACCGGGAAATTGGCGCTCACGGTAGATGAATTGGGCGATCAGGTTTCTGAAATCAGCTGGACGGAGAAAGCCGTTACCGTGGACGGAGAAAGCGTGGCATATACGCTGGAGGACGGCGTTCTTACGCTGGAGGAGGACGGGCAGATCATGAAGTTCACACGCAGCAGCGAGGAGCCTCCCGTTCTCGAGGTGACGGAGCCCGCAAGCGGAACCGCCGATCCGAGCCTTGCAGGGAAATATGTCATGACGCAGTACCTCATCCAGGGAGAGGAACAGGAAGTGAATGACAGCTGGTACGAGCTTTTTGCGGATGGAACCGGAAAAAGCTATGACGTCGGCGAATGGGAGTTCACCTGGTTCGTTCTTGACGGCAAGGTCTATATGCGGGATGAAAACGGCAATGAGACGATTGCCGAGCTGCAGGACGGGGCATTGGTGATTACCAGCGGCTTCTTTGATACCGTTTGTACCTATACGCTTGAGGGAACGACACCGGCTGCGCCGGATACAGCGCGCGCCGGCCTTTATGTTGCCGAGCAAATGCAGAGCAGCAGCGGAACTGCGACGAAGGACGATCTCGCTGCAATGGGGATTCGCTATACCTTACTTCTGGAGGAGGACGGAACCGGTGAAATGTCCTATGGGGATTCCATGCGCTTTGCGATTACCTGGACGGAAACGGGACTCTCTTATGGCGGAGAAACGATGGAGATCGCGTTTGAGGGTGACTGTGTTACGGTTCACATTGATGAAAGCACCAGCATTCTCTACAGAAAAAGCAGCGACGACCCCGCTGCAGCGGACGCGACAGACTACTGGAACAACTCGTGGTACGGCTACCTGCTGATTACATACGGCGCAGGGGATTTTGAAGGCTGGGACAACGGAAGCTACTGGTGGGACTGCTGTGCGAAGTCCGGCATTCTGAACGACGGAATGGTGCATATGATCCTATGGGATGAGGAAGGCTCCGTGTCGGAGCCGTTCTCGGAGGCACAGTTTACGATCGATCAGGACGGAACGTCGGCGCTGGCCGGGCGGCTTCTTTCCGATAACGGCTATTTCTATGAAGAGACCGTCTTGAAAGAGGATTGGGTGATCGATCCGGCGGACGCCGCGTATGATAATATGATTTATATCCATGGACGTTACACGAGTCCGGACAATGCGGAAAGCTTCTTCGAATTTTCCATTGTGCTGCGTCCGTGGGGCACGCGTTGGGACGACTGGTATGCAGATGACGCCACCTGTCTGCCGGAATACTACGAGAGCTGGTACTTACCGCTGCTGGAGCAGGGCGTCACATCGGCGCCTGACACAATCGGATAACTTCCCGCACGCTTTCAGAAAGGATGGCATTGCGATGAAACGAACAGCAAAGCTTTTTGTATTCCTGCTGCTGCTTTCTCTGCTGTGCGCCTGTGCACGAAACACGCCGGGGTCCAGACAGGAAACGGAAATTCCGACAATGCCGTCGGAGTCTCTGCCGACAGAGCCTGCGTCAACACAGCCGCCCGAACCCGTTTATGACGAAACGCCGCAGACAGATACCGTCGCCGCAACGGTGGACGGCAAGGCACTCACGGCGACCTATGTCAGTGGCGGCCAGACCTATCTGCGGCTTGCAGAATTGGCGGCGCTTCTGTCTGCGGAGGGTGCCGTGACAGAGAAGCGCCCGGGCACTGCGACTGCGCGCGGCAGCGACTGGTACTCCGGCGTGCTTTCCTGGAGCGATGGCACGCTGCGCTTTGACAACGGCTCTGCATCGGCCGAGCTGAATGCGGAGGAAATTTTGCTTTCCGCTGTGCCGATTTACGACGGCACAGACTGGTATTTACCGCTGCACGATGTACTTTCTGCACTGGGCTATACGCAATACGATGACGCGGAGCAGAATCATCTTTACTATACGATGCTGCCGGATGTCGATGCCATTCCGGATGGCTATCGCGTACCGATTCTGATGTACCATGCTGTAAGCGACGATATGTGGGGCATCAACGAGCTGTTTGTTTCCCCATCCGAGATGGAAAAGCAGCTGCAGTATTTGACAGAAAACGGTTATACGCCGATCTGGTTTGAGGATCTGCCCAACATCGCGCAGTATGAGAAGCCGGTGATCCTGACCTTTGACGACGGCTACGACGATAATTACGAGGAGCTTTACCCGCTGCTCCAAAAGTACAATGTCAAGGCAACCATCTTCTTTATCGGCGGTTCGTTCAGCGGGGTGCACAAGATGTCGGCCGAGCAGGTCAAGGAGCTTTCGGATTCCGGGCTTGTGTCCATCCAGAGCCACACATACTCCCACTATGAAATGGAAACGCTCAACCGGGAGGAGACGGAGTTTGAATGCAGGCAGTCGCTGCTGGAGCTGATGCGTGTCACGGGAAAGCAGCCGTTTGTGCTGTGCTATCCCTCCGGCAGCAACAACGCGACGACACGCGAGGTCGGCGCGGAGTATTATCTGTTCGGTATTCGAATGAACGGCGGCCTTTATGTGACCGGTGTGGACCGGTTTAAGATCCCGCGCTACTATGTTTCAAGATATACCAGTCTCAGCAGCTTTGCCAGTATGGTAGGCTGAGCATCTTGTAGGAGGGAACGTCATGAGGAAGGGAAAGTCGCACGGAGGATGGTTCCTAACGCTGCTGTTTAGTCTGATTCTGCATTTTTCCTGGTCGATTCCGGCGTGGATTCTGCTGATTCTGCACTTTGCAGCTTCTTTGCCGATTTACTGGTTTTGGATCGCATTGGGTGCGTGGCTTCTTGTGGTGCTGCTCCGATCCTGTGTGATCGCTTTTGCCTCCCGCTGCAGCGCAGCACCGAAGCCGGTACGGGAGAACAAAAACCCGTATTCGGTCGGGCAGAAACAGAAGCGCGCTTCGGAGCCGGGGCACGACATGGCGGATGATGACTTTCGGCGTGAGGATTGAACGCGGCTGCTTGTCGCGGCAGGCCTTTTACGCTTAAAAACTTCCTGCGCAGTCGGCAACCGTCCGCTGCACAGGACAAACGATAGACAAAAAATGAAGGGAGCTATTTCAAATGGGTTTAATTAGAGCAGGCGTCGGGGCACTTGGAGGAACGCTTGCGGATCAGTGGAAGGAATTCTTTTACTGTGAAGCGCTGCCGAAAAATGTACTGATGCGCAAGGGCGAGAAGCAGACCACAAGCCGCTCGTCCAACACAAAGGGAAACGACAATATCATCTCCAACGGATCCGGTATCGCAGTTGCCGACGGACAGTGCATGATCATTGTGGAGCAGGGAAAGGTCGTTGAGGTTTGTGCAGAGCCGGGCGAGTTTACCTATGACCGCTCGACAGAGCCGAGTATATTCTCCGGTTCTCTCGGAAAAAGCATTCTCGAAACGTTTAAGACGATCGGCAAGCGCTTTGCCTACGGCGGCGATACCGGAAAGGATCAGCGCGTTTATTACTTCAACACCAAGGAACTGATCGACAACAAATTCGGCACGCCGAACCCCATTCCTTTCCGCGTGGTGGATTCCAAGATCGGTCTGGATGTGGATGTTTCGGTGCGCTGCTCCGGCGTGTATTCCTATAAAATCGCAGACCCGCTGCTATTTTACACCAATGTCTGCGGCAATGTGGAGCAGGAGTATTCCCGCGAGGAGCTGGACGGTCAGCTGAAAACCGAGTTTATCAGCGCCTTGCAGCCGGCATTCGGTAAGCTGTCCGACCTGGAGCTGCGCCCGAACCAGATCGTCAGCCACAACACGGAGCTGGAGGATGCCATGAATACGGCACTCTCGGCAAAGTGGGGCACACTGCGCGGCCTTAAGGTCGTGAGCATTGCGCTCGGCTCCGTCACGCTGCCCGAGGAAGATGCCGAGATGATCAAGCAGGCTCAACGCACGGCCATCATGCGGGATCCCACGATGGCAGCGGCGACACTGGTCGGCGCGCAGGCGGATGCCATGAAGACAGCGGCAGGAAACTCTAACGGTGCCATGATGGGATTCATGGGCATGGGAATGGCGCAGCAGGCAGGCGGCATGAACGCGCAGAATCTCTTTACGATGGGAATGCAGCAACAGCAGCAACAGCAAATGCAGCAGCCGCAGCAGGCCGCGCCGACGCCCAACGCATGGAAGTGTGCCTGCGGCGCAACGGTGACCGGAAAGTTCTGTCCGGAGTGCGGTGCAAAGAAACCGGAAGAGAAGCCGCAGGGCGCGTGGACCTGCAAGTGCGGCGCGACGGCAACCGGAAAATTCTGTCCCGAGTGCGGAAGTCCGAAGCCTGCAGAGGACGGCTGGGTCTGCTCCTGCGGTGCAGTCAACAAGGGTAAGTTCTGCCAGAACTGCGGCGCCAAAAAACCCGAGGGCGCACCGCTCTACCGCTGCGACAAATGCGGCTGGGAGCCTGCCGACCCCAAGCATCCGCCGAAGTTCTGCCCAGAATGCGGCGATCCGTTTGACGATAACGATGCAATCTCCTGATAAAAGCGGGGTTGCCGATTTTGAAATGAAGAGGGGAAGCAAATGGCAACGGTTTTAGAGTATAAATGCCCGTGCTGCGGCGGCGCGATCACCTTTGACAGCAGCATCCAGAAAATGAAGTGTCCCTACTGCGACACGGAGTTTGAGATGGAGGCGCTGAAGGCGCAGGACGAGGCGCTAAAAAGTGAACAGCCGGATGAAATGACCTGGGATACGCAGCCCGGCGGAGAATGGCAGCAGGGCGAGACGGATTCCATGCGGGTCTACGTCTGCAAATCCTGCGGCGGCGAGATCATAGGGGATGAAAACACCGGCGCAACGAGCTGCCCATACTGTGGGAATCCGGTCGTTATGGCGGGTGCCTTTTCCGGTTCCCTGCGCCCGGACTATGTGATTCCTTTTAAGCTGGACAAGGAGGCGGCAAAGGCTGCCTTGAATCGACACCTGCGGGGCAAGCCGCTTCTTCCGAAGGTGTTCAAGCAGCAAAATCACATTGATGAGATCAAAGGCGTTTATGTCCCGTTTTGGCTTTTTGACGCGGACGCCGATGCGGACATTCGATATCGTGCGACCCGCATCCGCCATTGGTCGGACAGAGACTATAATTATACGGAAACGCAGTTTTTCTCTATTTTCCGTTCCGGTGACGTCGGCTTTGACCGCGTCCCGGTGGACGGCTCCTCCAAGATGCCGGATGATCTTATGGAGTCGGTGGAGCCGTTCGATTTCAGCGGTGCGGTGGATTTCCAGACGGCTTATCTCGCGGGTTACCTTGCGGATAAATACGACGTGACCGCGGAGGAAAGCATTGGTCGTGCGAATGAACGAATCAAGCGCAGTACGGAGGATGCGTTCCGCAATACGGTAAAGGGATATTCGTCTGTCACACCGGAAAACAGCTCGGTTCGTCTTTCGAACGGAAAGGCAAAGTATGCGCTTTATCCGGTATGGATTCTGAACACGACCTGGAACGGGAAAAAGTACCTGTTTGCCATGAACGGTCAGACCGGAAAATTTGTCGGAAATCTGCCGATGGATATGGGTGCGTTCTGGAAATGGTTTGGCGGCATTACCGCAGGCGTTGCTGCGGCGGCCTATGGGATCCTGTGGCTGATCCATCTGTTGTAAGGGAGGGAAAACGATGAAACAACGAATTCTGGCAATCGTTCTTCTGCTTGCCCTTTGCCTCTGCCTGACGACGGCCGTATTTGCCGAAACGGACGAGGATACTTATGCGATTCCGCTGCTGATCGACGATGCAGATATTCTGACGGACAGTGAGGAAAGGCTCCTTACCGCTAAGCTGCAGCAGCTTGGTGAAACATATGATTACGACGTCGTCGTAATTACGACCTCCACTCTGGATGGATATACCGCTGTGGCGGACTTGTCCGAGACGCTGTTTGAGAATCTGCACTATCGCGAGAACTGCGTTATGCTGCTCGTTTCGATGGAAGAACGCGACTGGAATATTGGCGCCTATGGCGAGGCTGAGAAGATTTTTAATTCGGAAACCCGGGAATACATCGGCGAAAAGGTAAAGGCAAAGCTCTCGGAGGGCGATTATGCCGGTGCGTTTTCGAAATTCTCCGACCTGTGCGGCGAACGCTTAAAGGCCGGGAAGCCGTACAAAGCGCCGATGCCTTGGTATTCCATCTTTGTTGCGCTGGCCATTGGCATAATTGTGGCGCTGTGTGTGACGCTGACCCTGAAGGGGCAGCTGAAAACCGTAGCAAGGAAGGCAGCGGCAGCGGATTATGTGCGCGCGGGCAGCCTGAAGCTGCGGGATAGCCGTGATATCTTCCTGTATCATACGGTAACGCGCACAGCCAAGCCGAAGGAGAATTCCAGTTCCCGCTCCTCCGGTTCCTCCGGCGGACATACCAGCGGAAAATTCTAAGTAGGCGTTTAAAAGCCGTCTCTGTGCATTTGCACGGAGACGGCTTTCTTTCCGTTATTAGGGGCTATGGTATCAAGGGGCAGCAGAGCAAATCTCCGGCTGCGGATGTCGAAGTCCTTCCGTCAAGGCTCGGGTAAAACCGGAAACCTTGGAATTTCGGCGTTTTTTGATCCCGCCTTGCTATAAAACCTGTTATCACCCATTTGATTTGTTCAAAGCTTCCGGAAATCTTATTGCAATCGAATTTCCTGTGCGCTATAATATGGGCAGGAACAGAGTGTGGCTCGCTTGACAAATGGCGCAAAGCTGGGCTTCCGCGCTGAGCAGACGGCTTTCAAATTGCTGCTGCAAGGCGGCTTTTCAAAAGCAAAACAGTTAGCGTATACTAACTCCAAAAGGGATGCTGATCAGGAAAATCCCGCTTGTCCGGAATATATCCAACAAAATCGTCGTGCTGGAAAAATGAACGCAAAAATAGATTGCGGAGCAACGCATTTCGGGCTGTGGCCGCATTTCGCGGCAGACTACACGGAGATTAAAGGCAAGGATACAAAAAACAAGGCCAACGCGGCGGAGAATCCCGGCAGCTTTGAGACCGAGACGCAGATCTCGCCGGAAGACGGCTACGATTTCAGCTATCACAATCTCGTATGCCCGCTTTCTGAATTTGTAAAGCGGTATGGCTACGAGGAATATATGCCCTATCTCTGCAACCTCGACTATGTCCTGTTCGGCATGCTTGGCGTGCCGCTGTTTCGGGAGCACACCTGTTTCAAGAGCGACTACTGCGACTTCAAGCTGAAGGTCGGCGCGAAGACCATGCCCTATTGGCCCCCGGTTTTCTCGCAGGGGAAAGGATATAAATAGCTATGCAGGTGAACAAGGCGGATGAGGCCGTAATTCGGGAGATCGGACACGCCTTCGGCTACTATGATTACGGCACGGAGCACGGATTGATTAATGCCTTTCCGAGTCGGGATGCCGCCGCAGCATTCATAGGCGGCTATGTCCGCATGGCGATACAAAGTGGTATGCTGTATACGATAAGCAAAGAAGGCGAAGGGGATATGCGGAAGCTTATGGAGATGGCGTTTTCAGAGGGAAACCGACTTGGCGTTTCGGTGATTCTTGACACGGATGCCAAATCCAAATGCGACAAATACGTTCATCTTGGCATGGAGCTTGCCGGCACGCGCCGGTTTGGCGAGCACGGTGTGCTTTACGACTTAATAAAGGCAATACCGCACAGGAAAAAGTGCCAGATACCGCCAAGCGTGATAGAATAAACTTATGGATAAACAGATGACGATTTCCGCATTCCGTGACGAATTGGCACAGGTGCGGACGAAGAAAAAAGAATTTCTCAGTCAGATTGAACGGATTGTCCCGTGGAAGGAATGGCTTGCCATGATTCAGCCGTGCTATTACAAAGGAGAGCGCGGCAACAAACCCTATCCGCTGGAGATCATGCTCCGACTGTATCTGCTGCAAAACCTCTATGACCTGAGTGACGAGGCCACGGTGGCAGAAGCCATCGACAGCCGCGCATTTTCGGAGTTCTGCGTGGACAAGGACAGCGGACTGGTTCACACAGTGGAAGCCACACCGGCAAATGTCCACGACGTTGCGGAAGTGCCGAAATTGTTAACGGGAGAGGAAGAAACAGTCTATGGAGACAGCGGTTATCTCGGCGCAGGTAAGC
>CABQNH010000034.1 GCA_902465435.1 uncultured Eubacteriales bacterium
CCGTCGACCTCCAGCGTGACAGGCTGGCGTGCTAACCGACTGCACCACCGGGCCAAATTTGGTGGAAACGACAGGGCTCGAACCTGTGACCCCCTGCTTGTAAGGCAGGTGCTCTCCCAGCTGAGCTACGCTTCCTTCTTGCCGCCTTTGCTTTGTTTTGTCCGGCGACGGTTGTTATTATACACACGGCCGCATCGTTTGTCAAGCATAATTTTTGGATTTTCGCAGTTTTTTCCCCAAGCGGCAGCGTCCCCTCTCCCACGCAATACGCGGCGGATAGGCGTTCTGTTTCCCTTCGGGCGGTGCCGCGCACTTCCGCCGCACGCCTGTCGCTGTCGCGTCGGCTTTGCAGGTTCGTATGCGCTTATCCGCTGCGCCGGGTCGGAAAGTACAGATGTACTCCCGTTTTTAAGCCGAAGTCCCGGCGCAACCGCTCCGCGTTCCGCCGCAGGAAACGCTCTTAAAGATTCCCCAGGATTTCGCGAATCTGCTCCGGCGTAAAGACGTAATCGGCGTCGCAGAACTGACAGCCGACATGAATGCTCTCGCCGCCCCCGGCGATCTCCTCTAATTCCTTTTTCCCAAGGCTGATCAGCGTTCGCTCCACACGCTCCCGGCTGCAGTAGCACCGATAGCACACCGGCTCTTGCGGGAACAGCTCCAGCTCAAAGCCCTCCGTCACCCTTTGCAGGATCATCTCAGGCGTCAGCCCGTCCTCTAAAAGCCGGGTGACTGCGCCGACCCGGCGAATATTCTCTTCCAGACGTCCGATGACCTCCTCCGGCGCACCCGGCAGGAGCTGCAGCAGATAGCCGCCGGCCGCCTTCACGCTGCAATCGCGATCCACCAGAACCCCAAGCGCGCACGCGGTCGGCGTTTGCTCGCTCTGGGCAAAGTATGCCGTGATGTCCTCGGCGATCTCTCCGGAAACCAGCTCCACCGAGCCGACGTATGGCTCCCGCATTTGCAGGTCGCGGATCACGGTCAGCATACCGTCCGTGCCGACCGCCGCGCCGACGTCCAGCTTCCCTGCGTATTTTTCCAGAAGTGTGATCTGCGGATTGGTTACATAGCCGCGCACATTCCCCTGACTGTCCGAAACGGCCAGCAGCGTTCCCAGCGGGCCGCCGCCCTTCACCTGCAGCGTCAGACTGCCGTTCTCTACCTTCTGCATATTGCCCATCATGGACGTAGCCGTGAGCAGTCTGCCAAGCGCCGCCGTAGCGGTCGGCGTTGTCCCGTGGATTTCCCGTGCACGCTGCACAATGCCGGTTGAAACGATTCCAACCGCCTTCACATAGCCATCCTTCGTCATGGCTCTGACCAAATAATCGTTCATTTCTGCTCCTTCCCATCCGCTTCCGGCTTTACGGCAAAGAAATAAATTCGCTGCTCCTGCTCCGTCGGCGCGGTATGGCGCAAATCGCCGTACTGCTCGATCTCCGCGAAGCCCGCCTGCGAGAGATAGCGCGCGAGCTGCTCCGGCGCATAGGCATACTCGCAGTGCTCCTCAAAGCTTCTGCGCCACATCGCCCCCTGCCGCTGAAACAGATCCATCCCATAGCGCAAAAGGTTCTCTCTTTCGGAATAATCGGCACGCCAAACGCAGTAGGCATCCTGCGTCTCGTCCAAAAACACCTGACCGTCGAGTGCCTTCAGCTTGCACGGCGTATTGATATCAAAGAAAAAGACGCCGCCCGGAACCAGCGCGTCGTACACACGGGAAATCGTCTTCTCGCAGTCTTCCGGCTTTGTCAAATAGTTCAGACTGTCCAGACAGCACAGCACGCAATCCACCGGCTGCGGAAGCCGCAGCCGCTGCATGGCCTGCCGGACAAAATACGGTGCATTCTCCTGCAGCTCCATTGCCTTTCCCGCCGCGACAGTCAGCATCTGCTCAGAATAATCCACGCCGAGCACCGAATAGCCCTCTTGCGCAAGCAGGAGGGACAAGGAGCCCGTCCCACAGGCAAGATCCAACACCGTGTGCGGCGTCTTTCCGTGACGCTGCAGCAGCGAATGCCAGAATCTCAGAATTCTTTCATAAGGAATGTCGCGCGTTAGCCCGTCGTAGGACGCGGCAAGCGCCTCATATGCACTCATGGCTTCTCCTTATCCAAGCGGGCAAATACCGTGCGGTACGCGCCCGTCGTGTATTCATTCAGACAGCGGCTGACACGGCTGATGGTCGCGCTGCTCGCGCCGGTCTTTTCCAGAATATCCTGATAAATCTTCCCCTCCGACAGCAGGCGGGCAACCTCATAGCGCTGCTCGATGGCCCGCCGCTCCGCGACCGTGCAGAGATCCTGAAAGAACGCATGACATTCCTCCGGCGTTTTCAGCGTCAAAAGCGCGCGGTACAGCTCATGGTCGGGGTTGGAGCATTTATTTTTATAGTTCATGCAATCGCCTCCTTTGGGATTTTAACACACTGCTTGCCAAAAGTAAAGTCAGTTTTTGCGGCACAATGTCGGATTATCATACAAAAAGGTTGCCCCGCATTTTCTGCGGGGCAACCTTTAGCAACGATTTAACGAATTATTTCTTGTTGAAAATCTTGAAAATCTCGTCGATATCATCGACATCATCCGCAGGAGCCGACGCAGCGGTCTGCTTTGCGGGCTGGGAAGCAATCGAGGAGAAAGCGCCCTTCTTCGGCTCAGGCTTCTTCTCATCGAAGCCAGTGGCAATGACGGTCACGCGCATCTGATCCTCGAACTCCTCCGAGAAGGTCGCGCCAAAGATAATATTGGCTTCGGGATTTGCCGCTTCCATGACAATATTTGCAGCCGTCTCAACGTCATCCAGACCGAGGTCGGCAGAGCCGGTCACGTTAATCAGGACGCCCGTCGCACCGTTAATGGAGGTTTCCAGCAGCGGGCTGGCCACTGCGGCCATTGCCGCTTGCTCTGCCTTTTCGCGGCCGGATGCGATGCCGACGCCCATATGCGCACGACCCGCATTCTTCATGATGGAGGAAACGTCCGCAAAGTCCAGATTGATAATCACGCGGTCGGAGTAGCCCACCAATTCGGAAATCGAGGTCACAGCCTGCTTGAGCACGTCGTCGGCAATGCCGAACGCGTTGGCAAAGGTGATCTTCTGATCGGTGACATATTTCAGGCGATCATTCGGAATGATGATCAGGGAATCGACCTTATCCGACAGCGCCGCAATACCGGCCTCCGCCTGCTTCATGCGATTTGCGCCCTCAAAGCGGAAGGGCTTCGTCACAACGCCGACCGTGAGAATACCCGCCTCATGGGCAAGATCGGCAATGATCGGCGCAGCGCCCGTACCGGTACCGCCGCCCATACCTGCGGTAATAAAGACCATATCCGCACCCTCGAGTGCCTTTGCGATCGCCGCACGGCTTTCCTCTGCGGATTTCTTGCCGGTCTCGGGCTTGGAGCCTGCGCCCATGCCGCCCGTCAGCTTTTCACCGATCTGGAGCTTATGCTCGCATTTTGACTTGTTCAGATCCTGCTTATCGGTATTGACAACGATGAATTCCACGCCGCCGATGCCGCTGGAGATCATGCGGTTGACAACGTTATTGCCGGCGCCGCCGACGCCGATTACCTTAATATTCACTACTTTATCTGCGTAAACTTCGGACATATTCATTTCCTCCTATGTATATTCACTTATGTACGGATTCATATTCATAGCGCCTTCGCGCAGTTATTTATACGATTCTATTCTATCGTGAAAATGGCTCAAGGTCAATAGAGAATCTGATTTTTTTGACAAACTTTCGGACTATTTTTCTTGGCTTTCCTTGAAGTAAACCTTATTATCCATTGCACCCGATACATCGATCACGCCCTTTTGATAGCTCTCCAGCTTAGACAGCACCACATCGACGCAGGCAAGCTTGTAATCCAGATTCTCCATATTGCCCAAAACGATCTCGTAGCGATCCTCATACTGCAGGCGAATATCGTAGGACGACGCAATTGTGACACTTCGGATCTTTTCCGCGAAATCCGAGGTCTCCAGCAGCCGCAGCAGTTCCGTTGTCGCCGTGTGCTGATCCGTGGCCGCAAGCGCATCGCCGTCGGTCTTGATTACGAACGCCGCGCCGACCTTCGGCTCCTGGATCGTAAAGCCCTGAACCGCCAGATGCGTCGCCGCCGTCTTTGCATCGGTCGGCTCTAACAGCTTCCCGGCCGCCGTCATCAGCCAGGGCGTGCCGTCCTCCGCCCAAATCGCGTAGGACACGTCAAATTCCGAAATGCGGATCACCAGCGTATCCGGGAGCCTTCTCGTGATGCGCACCTCGGAAACATAGGGCAGCGCCGCTTTGATATGCGCCGCCGTAACCGCCTTATTCTGCGTCAGAAGATTATCGCCCGGCTCCACACCGGCCGCCGCAATGATCTCCTCCGCGCTATAGTATGTGTTTCCTTCCACCTGAATATCTCTGACTTTGAAAAAAATCACAAAAATCAGCAGAACCGCCGCCGCAATCGCCGCCGTTGCCAGCAGCTTCGTCCAGAAGCCCTGATTCAGGATCGGTCGTCTGACGCGGCGCTTTCGCCTCGCGGCAGGGTGCGCGGCCTGCCCTCTGGATGCGGCGGTGCTTTTTCGCCTTTCCGGACGCGCAGCCGCCTGCTTATTTCGTTTGGTCGGCTCCGCACGCCGCACGCGGTCTGTGCCTGCGCTCCGCCGTGCGGACTCCCGCGCGGCTGCCGGGCGCCGCGTCGGCCCCGCATTCCTTTCTTCGCGTTTCATAGCGATCCTCCGTTACTGGAATCATTCGTAATTTGGATCCTCCACTCTCCGGATCCTCGCGCCCACTGCGCGCAGCTTCTCGGCAAATGCCGAATAGCCCCGGTCAAGATAGGCAAGCCCGCCGATTCGGCTCTCGCCCTGCGCGGCTAACGCCGCAACCGCCAGCGCCGCAGTTGCCCGCAGATCCGTGCCGGACACGGAAGCCGCGTGCAGCGTTTCCACGCCGGTCACAACGGCGACCTTTCTGCCGCAGGAAATTTTCGCTCCCATCTCTCGCAGCGACTGCGCATGGCGAAAGCGGCTGGCAAAAATATTTTCTTCAAAAACCGTCGTTCCCGCCGCCGTCGCCATAGCCGCCATCATAGGCGGCTGTGCATCCGTCGGAAAGCCCGGATACGGTGCGGTTCGCACCGGCGGGATTGCCCGCAGGCGGTCGCATCGGATCCGGATTTCCTGCTCCGACTCGCTAAGCTCGCAGCCCGCCTGGCGGAACGCCTGTGTAACCGCCGTCAGATGTGCGGGCTGAACACCCGAAAGCGTCAGGCTTCCGCGCGTTGCGGCCGCGGCGGCAAGATAGGTCGCCGCCTCCATGCGATCCGGGCAAACGCGCTTCTGCGCGCCGTGCAGCTCGCCGCCCGTAACCTCGATCACGCTGCTGCCCGCCCCGCGAACCCGCGCACCGCAGGCGCGCAGAAAGGCCGCAAGCTCTACGATCTCCGGCTCACGCGCCGCGTTGCAGAGCGTGACCGTGCCGTCCGCACCGGTTGCAGCAAGCAGCACATTCTCCGTCGCGCCGACACTCGGAAAGGGCAGCGTCACGGTACAGGCGTGCAGCCTTGCCGCACGGCATACAATGCGCTCCTGTGTCACACTGCATTCCGCGCCCATCTGCCGGAGCGCCTGCAAATGCAGATTGATGGGACGCTCGCCCAGGACACAGCCGCCGGGATAGGACAACTCCGCTCTGCCGCAGCGCGCCAGCATGGCGCCGAGAAATAAGATGGACGAGCGCATGGTTTGCATCTGCGCGCTTGGGATGCAGTCATCCAGCTCCGACGTTGCGTCCACGAGGATCGTCCCGCCCCGTGTCCGTACCTGTGCGCCGAGTCCGCGCAAAATTGCGCACGCGGCTGTGACATCTGCGATCTGCGGACAGTTTGTAAGCACGCTCTGCCCGTGCGGCAGCATCGCCGCCGCCAAGATCGGCAGCACGGCGTTCTTGGCGCCGTGGATCCGAACCGTCCCGCAGAGCGGCACGCCGCCCTGTATCAAAAGCTTCGCCATACTCCGTCCTCCGCATACTATAAGGATCATTTTCCCCATACTATGCTTCGGCGCGTTTCAGCGTTCGCCTGCCAGCTCCAAAAGAATCCCGTAAATTCGCTCCGCAGAATCCAGAACCGCCAGCTCCCGCAGTGCCCTGCGCATACTATCGCAGCGCGCAGGCTCCTGCAAAAGCTTGGTCACCTCGTCGTACAGCCGCGCCCCGTCGCACTCGTTTTCACGCAGGACAAGCGCTGCGCCGCGATTTTCCAGAATTCTTGCGTTTTTCTCCTGATGGTTGCCCGTCACATTGGGAGACGGGATAATGATGCTCGGCGTTCCGGATGCAGCGATCTCGTTGAGTGTCGAGGCGCCCGCCCGACTCAAAAAAACGTCCGCCGCCGCCATATACTTCGGCATATCGTAAAGATACGGCCGCATGTCGATGCTCTTGTGGGCAGAGAGATCCACGCCAAGCTCTTTCACATAGTCCGGCATCCAGCGCCAGCCGTAGGTGCCGGTCGCATGGATATGCTGGAACGGTTCGTCCTTTGCCTCCAGCTTCATGAATTGGGCGATTTTCTTGTTCATCTCCCGCGCGCCGAGACTGCCCCAGGCAGAAACGACGACCGGCCGATCGTCCAGCCCCAGCGCCTTGCGCGCCTCCTGCCGATCGGTGTAGATGAACTCGCTGCGCACCGGCATACCGACCGCAACGACACGCTCCGGATGCTTGTAGCCCTCCCGGCATTCCGGGAAGGAAACCAGAATTCTGTCTACCTTATCCGCCACCATGCGCGTGGCAAGACCGGGCACGGCGTTCGATTCATGCACCGCCGTTTTGATTCCGCGGCGCGCGCCCTGCCGCAGCATAGGGAAGCTCGCATAGCCGCCGGTCCCCAGAATCACATCCGGCTGAAAGGTTCCTATCAGCTCATCCGCGCGCTTTAACGCGCTGCGCATGCTTCCCAGCGCCGCCGCGTTGTGCCGCAGTGCGGAAAGGCTGAGCTTTCTCTGAAAGTTCGAAATATGTACCGTTTCCAAGCGAAAGCCCTCGCGGGGCACCAGCTCTGTTTCCATCCCGTCGTCCGCGCCGACGAAAAGGATCTGCGCGTTCGGCCGCCGCTCCTGAAGCAGCTTTGCTACCGCGAGCGCCGGATTGATATGGCCGCCGGTTCCGCCGCAGGTGAATATAACTCGCAACGCGGCACCTCCTTGCTATTGATTCGTATTCCAGCGCGAAATCCCGAGAACGATGCCCATCTGGGCAAGCTGTAGCATCAGCGCCGTGCCGCCGTAGGAGAAGAACGGCAGTGAAATGCCGGTCGGCGGCAGGAAATTGGAAACCACGCCGATGTTCAAAAACACCTGCATCGCCAAAAGCGTTGTGATCCCGAACACCGTCAGCATGGCGAAGCGATCCTCCGTATGCAGCGCGATCCAATAGCCGCGCACGATCAGCATGACGAACAGCAGGATCACAGCCGCCGCGCCGATATAGCCCAGCTCCTCACAAACGATGGCAAAGATATAATCGTTGTGCTCCTCGGGCAGATACATATATTTCTGTCTGCCCTTGCCGAAGCCCAGCCCCAAAAGGCCGCCCGAGCCGATCGCATACTGCGACTGCAGGATCTGATAGCCGTCGCCCGCCGCGTCGCTGGTCGGGTTCCGCCACGCGGAAATTCGCGCGCTGGCGTAGCCCTTTGTGAGGATCAGCACGGCGATCAGCGCCGCCGCCGTCAAAAAGCCGACGACAAAATAACGCATTTTCGTACCGCCGGCCATCATCATAAAGGCGCTGACCGAGCAGATGATCACGATTGCGGAAAGGTGCGGCTGAAGTGCCAGCAGCAGGACGACCGGCAAAAGCAGAAGGCCCGGCAGGAGGATGCCGAAAAACGGCTTGCTCATTTTTTCCCGGTTAATGGCCATCGCATTGGCCAGCGCGAAAATCGCGCCCAGCTTGGCAAGCTCCGAGGGCTGAAAGTTCGTGCCGATATACAGCCAGCGCTTTGCGCCGCCTGCGTCGATGCCGATAAAGGGCACGAGCAGCAGGAGAAATACGCACCCGCCGTAAAACAGCATGGCATAGCGCTGATAGAGCTGATAATTAAGGTGGCTGATGAACAGCATGGCCACAATGCCCGCCGCCGCGAAAATCGCCTGCCGTCTAAAATAAAACGCGGAATTCCCCTCGTCGTTATAGGCGCGCGCAAAGCTGGCCGAAAACAACATCACGAGGCCGATCACCGCGAGGATCAGAGTCAAAATCAGAAACGGAAGGTCGATCACACCACGCTCGTCAACCACCACGCGGCGCTTGCGCTGCAAGCTCCCGGCAGGCGGCGCCTCCGAAGCGGCTTTCTGCTTCTTATTCCACTGCATAGCATCGTCCCTTCCGAAGAATTTCCAAGTTTAGAATCTGCCTCTGACGCCGAAATACGCCAGAACGCAGAACACGATCGTCACACCGACAAAGACCGTCCAGATTTTCGTCTCCTTCCAGCCGCCCAGCTCAAAGTGATGATGGATCGGCGTCATGCGGAAGATGCGCTTGCCGTGCGTCAGCTTGAAATACGTCACCTGCATCATGACGGAAATCGCTTCGATCAGATAAATCACGCCGACAAGGATCAGCACGAGCGGCATATCCAGCGCAAACGCCATGCCGCAGACCGCGCCGCCCAGAAACAGCGAGCCGGTATCGCCCATAAAGGCCTTCGCGGGGTAGAAATTATAGCACAAAAACGCGCAGAGGCCGCCGGTCAGGCAGGCCGGGAACAGCGCCAGCTCCAGCTTTCCCGCCAGAATGGAAACGACCGTAAAGAAGACCATGACAGGAACGGTAACGCCGGAGGCAAGTCCGTCGATTCCGTCCGTCAGATTGACCGCATTGACATAGCCGACGATCAGCACCGTCGAGAACACCAGATAGATTGCTGGATTGACCTGCCATGTAACGTTGGCAAACGGGATATAAAGGTCGCAGGTCAGCGTTCCGGTGCGGTAGAGCACATAAAGATAAATGCCCGCCATCAAAATTTGCAGAAGGAGCTTTTGAATGGCAGTCAGACCGAGATTCCGCTTCAGCTTGACCTTCACAAAATCGTCCGCAAAGCCCACGAGGCCGAAGCCCAGCGCCACGGCCAGCACAAGCAGCTGCGTGTGCTGCTTGGTAAAGAAGCTCGCGACGACCATCACCAGCATTGCCGTGATAAAGACAAGTCCGCCCATGGTCGGCGTGCCGGCCTTACTGTTGTGCCACTTGGGCCCTTCCTCGCGGATTGCCTGCCCGGCCTTGAGCCGACGCAGCATCGGAATATAGAGTCTCCCCAGAATCAGTCCCAGCAGGTAAGCTGAAACCATTACAATAACAATCCTAAGCATTTTATCTTCCTCCAAGCTCGTTTTGCGCAAAGAACAGCTCCAGCACCCGCTCCATCCGCATGCCGCGGCTGCCCTTGAACAGCAGCGTATCGCCGGGCGAAGCAAAGCGCCGCAGCGCCTCCACCAGCGCCTCATGCGTATCGAAAGCGCGCACTTTCTTCGGATCGACACCGCCTGTAATGGCGCCGTCCACGACGCGAGCGCCGTTCTTCCCATAAGCGAGGATCACGTCCGCCGCCTGTGCGGCCAGTCGGCCGACCCGGTAATGCTCCGCCTGCGAACACGCGCCCAGCTCCAGCATATCGCCCAGAACGGCGATCCGCTTTCCCTTCCCCGCCTTTCCGGACAGCACGGAAAGCGCCGCCGCCATGGATTCCGGCCCTGCGTTATAGCAGTCCTCGATCACCGTATAGCCGTCTCTTTCATAGGTTTTCTGGCGCATACCGGAGTTTTGGAAGCCGCCGAGCGCCTCCTGAATCTGCACCGGCGAAACCCGATAGAGCAGCGCGACCGCAATGGCCGCGAGTGCATCATAGACATTGTGCAGCCCCTCCACCGGGAGGAACACCGCGAATTCATGCCCAAGGCCGCAGACGCGGAAGCTCATTCCGCCGTCCAAGTTTTCGACGTCGACCGCGCGCAGGTCACACTCGGCATTTTCTATGCCGAAGTAGATCGGTTTCACGCGGTTGTAGCTTTTCAGATTCCAAAGAAGCGGCTCATCGCCGTTAAAAATGGTTCGGCCGTCGCGCTGCAGCCCCTCAAGGATCTCCAGCTTGGCGCGCAGGATGCCCTCCCGCGAGCCGAGATGCTCAATGTGCATCGTACCGATGTTGGTAATGAGCGCCACATCCGGCAGCGCAATGGAGGTCAGATACGACATTTCGTGGAAATGATTCATTCCCATCTCCAGAACCGCCATTTCGCAGTCGTCATCCATATTTAAAATAGAGAGTGGAAGCCCGATTTCGTTGTTATAGTTCTTCGGTGTTTTGGCCGTTTTATAGGTCGTTTTCAAAATCGCCGCGATCATTTCCTTCGTGGTGGTCTTGCCGACCGAGCCGGTGATCCCGATCACCTTCGTCTGGAGTCGATTGCGGTAGGCGCGCGCAATATCGCCCAGCGCCCGCACGGAGTTCTCCGCCACGACCATCGGGATATCCTCCAGAAAGCGCTGCCCGAGCACCGCCGCAGCGCCGGCCTCCATCGCCGTGTGCGCGAAGTCGTGTCCGTCCCGCTTCTCACCGGCAATCGCCACAAAAAGCTGGCCGGGCTGCAGCTCCCGCGTGTCATAGCTCACGCCCGTGAAGCTGCGGGATGCAAATTCCGGCTTTGTCTCCCCGTGACACCATGTCGCAGCCTGTTCCAAGGTCAGTTTGCCCATCATACCGCTCTCCTTTTTCTTTCTTATTCGCCCTTGAGATGCTTGGCAACCTCTTCCCGCTCGTCCAGATGCGTCTTGACGGTTCCAAGGATCTGGTACGTCTCGTGTCCCTTGCCGCAAAGCACGATCACATCGTCCTTTTCCGCGTGATCCATCGCCCAGCGAATCGCTTCGCGCCGATTTTCGATCACAACGTAGGGCGTTTTCGTTCCCGCAACGCCAACCAGAATATCGTCAATGATCTTCATAGGATCCTCTGTGCGGGGATTATCTGAGGTGATGACCGCGAGATCCGACATTTCCACGCCGATTTTTCCCATAATGGGGCGCTTGATTGGGTCGCGATCCCCGCCGCAGCCAAAGACGGCAATCACCCTGCCGCGGCAGATGCCGCGCACGGCGCGCAGCACATTTTCCAGTCCGTCCGGCGAATGCGCATAATCGATCAGTACCGTGTAGGGCTTGCCTGGCGTCGGCACGACCTCGACTCTTCCCTTCACGCCGTGCGCCTGCAAAAGCGCCTGCGCAATCTCCTGCATGCCGATGTCGAGCTGCAGGGCCGCGCCGATCACGCTGAGCGTGTTATAAACCGTAAAGCCGCCGGGAATGCCGAGCTTCACATGGCAGCGCTCGCGTGCCGTGACGGCGTCCAGCTCAACACAGTGCGGCTCTAACTGCACATTTTCCGCGGTCAGATCCGCCTTGCGGTGCAGACCGGTCGTAAAGATTTCGCAGGTTGCCGTTTTCATAATCAGCTCCGCCGCCGGATCATCGACATTAAAAACGCCCTTTTTGCAGCTGCGGAACAGCATCGCCTTCGCGTCGCGATAGGCCTCCATGGTCTTGTGGAAATCCAAATGATCCTGCGTTAGGTTGGTAAATACGCCGACGTCAAAGAATACGCCGCCGACCCGGTGCAGCGCCAGCGCGTGGGAGGAAACCTCCATCACCACATGGGTGCAGCCTGCGGCCGCCATCCTTGCAAACAGCGCCTGTACCTCATAGCTTTCGGGCGTCGTGCGCTCCGTTTCAATTCCCTCGTCGCCGATCATGTTCTGAATCGTGCCGATCAGGCCGACCTTTGCGCCGATCGTCTTCTCCAGAACCGTCTTGAGAAGGTAAGTCGTCGTTGTTTTTCCGTTTGTTCCGGTCACGCCGATAAGCGTCATCTTCCTCGCCGGATGCCCGAACCAGTTGGCGCTGACCTGCGCAAGCGCCTCCCTCGTCGAGGCGACCGTCACATAGGGCACGCCCTCTTCACAGGGCCGCTCGCACAGCACAACGGCCGCACCCTTTTGAAGCGCCATCGGAATATACCGATGGCCGTCCGTCGCGAAGCCCGTAACGGCAACAAACAGATTGCCGGGCTTTACCGTGCGGGAATCATACGCAACATCCGTGATCTCCGTTTCCAAATCCGCATGGCAGGTCTGTACTGCAACGCCCTGCAAAAGCTCCCGTAATTTCATAGCCTTCTCCTTTTAGTCGCCGGTGTTCGTATCCGTAAATTCCACCGTAATGGTCGTGCCGCGCGGCACCTGCGTGCCCGCCGCGATAGACTGGCTTGTAACCGTGACCGTGCCACCCGTCGCGTCGGTTCCCTTGGACTGCAGATACAGCCCGGAATTTACAATGGCCGCGTTGGCCTGAGAAACCGTCATGCCGATCAGCTTCGGCACCTCGACGGTATCCGTGGGTGCGTCCTCGCCCATGTACAGGATCACCGTAGAATTGCCCGGCAGCTCCATTCCCGCAGAGGGGATCTGCGCAGTCACACGGTCGCCGCTCCCCTTGATCTGATAGGTCAGGCTCTTGGCGGCCAGCGCTTCCTTGGCCTCCGCCTCCGTCATGCCAAGCACGTTGACCATCGAAACGTTGATGGCGTGCATATCCACATCCGTATAATCCGGCTCCACGCCGAGATACGGAAGAATATCCGAGAAGGTATCGCGCACCGCCGGCGCGCACATCGTACCGCCGCCGACCGTAAAGCCCAGACCCGGTGTCGGCGTATCGAGCGCCACCAGAATCACATAGCGCGGATTGTCGATCGGCGCAACGCCGACGAAGGAAACGATCTTGTCCGACGTCTGCACGCCGTTCACCCACACGTCCAGCTTTTCAGCCGTACCGGTCTTGCCGCCGATCCGGTAGCCGACGATTTTCGCGTTTTTCGCCGTTCCCTCCGTGACAACGGATTCCATCATCTGACGCATCAGCTCCGACGTTTCCTCACTGATGGCCTGCCGGATCACCGTGCGGCTGTTTTTCTGTACAATATTCCCGTCTGCATCCAGAATTTCTGAAACAACATACGGTTCGAGCACATAGCCGCCGTTCACGATTGCCGCAATTGCGCGCACAAGCTGAATCGGCGTCACCTTGATCGACTGACCGAAGGAGGTCGTCGTCAGGTAGGAGGTGCCGTAGCGCTTGGTATCGGCCAGATGTTCCTTGGTATGGTTGACGCCCTTTTCCTCGCCCGGAAGATCGATCCCCGTTTTTTCCATCACGCCAAGCAGCTTCATATAATCATACAGCGTTTCGCCGCCCATATCCAGGCCGATGTGCGCAAAGGCAATGTTGCAGGAATTCTGCAGCGCCTGTGCCGTCGAGATCGCGCCGTGGCCGGTCGCCTTCCAGCAGTTCAGCGTCTGCGAGCGCCCGGGGATATCCTCCTTGCCGCCGCAGTAAAAGCTGCTGTTTTCCGTAATCGCGCCGCTGTCCAGCGCGGCGGCCAGCGTAACAAGCTTAAAGGTCGAGCCAGGCTCATAGCTGCCCGTAATGCAGCGGTTGTTCCACTGGTCGAGCTGCGCCTGCACGCGCGCCTTATAGTAGGCGTCCATCGCTTCCTCATAGGTCTGCAGCGGCTCTCCGTCGGCGTCTGTTTCCTCCTCCGACGGGTTTTTATCCTTCAGTGCCTGCGCCGCGTCATACTGCTCCTGCAGCTTTTCCGACACGCGGGTATCGCAGATCTCCGTATAGTTATTGGGATCAAACGTGCCGACGTTCACCATGCCGAGCACCTCGCCGCTGTCCACATCCATCACGATGCCGAACGCGCCGTTCTGCACCTCGTACTTCTCCACCGCAGCGTTGACGTTCTTCTCCAGAATGCGCTGTACGTTGCTGTCGATCGTCAGGACCACATTGTCCCCGTCCGAGGCCTCGTAGTATTTCTCGAAGGAGTAGAGCATCTCCGTCTCATAATTGCCCTTCGTGGTCACGACCGCGCCGGCCGTTCCCTCCAGATAATTATTATAGTATGCCTCAATGCCGTACGCACCGATATTGTCCGCGTTGGTAAAGCCGATCAGCTGCGCGGCAAGCGTCGCGCCCGGATAGTAGCGCTTGGAATCTGCCTCCAGATAGACGCCGCTGATCTTGTTTTCATTGATAAATTCCCGAACCTGATCCGCGACCTCCTGCGGCTGTCTGCGCTTGATAATTTTGTAGCGCATTTCCGTATCGGCCGCCTGCTCCTCGATCCAGTCGGCGTCCACATCCAGAATATCGGCCAGTCCCTTTGCCAGGAAGCTCACGTCCACCTTGCTCCGCGACAGCTCCAGCGGATCTAAGATCACGTTTTCCACACTGACCGAGGCCGCAAGAATCTCCATATTCCGATCATAGATCATGCCGCGCGACGCCGTGATGGCCGTGCTGCGGGTCTGGTTTTGAATGGCCTTTGTTTCGTAGTAATCGTGCTTCACGATCATCAAGCGGAACAGATGCCCCAAAAGCAGCGAAAACAGGAACACCCCGCAGAACCCGCCGATTGCGATCATGCGCTTGCGGACGTCCGCATTGGTATTGACGTTTTTTTCGATTTTCTTTCGCTTGTATCCTTTTTTCCCCTTGCGCGCGTCCATAGCGTCTCCTTTTTTCATTTTGTCCTGCAGGCATTTTGCCGCCGGATCTCCAAACGGCGTGTGCAGTTTCTGCGCCGAAGCGCCGATTTTCCGCCCGCAGTCATCGACTGCGGCAAATGTGGTCTTACTCTGTCCGTCCGGCGCTTCGCTAAGGGTCATCTGCACGGGATGCCGAAGCCCCTTGATTCGGAAAGACAAGCAACTCTCGCCCGTCGGCGTACGGAAGTACGGTGAGGCAAGAGTTGCGCAGTGAATCGGAAGCCGCGTGCGCGGGACGTGCGGCGGAATCGCAGCTGCTGATTGACCCGCAGCGGCCGCCCACCGTACGGCGCTCCGTGAGAATTCCGACGATATCGAACGTTCGTCCGGCATGGGCGGCGTTGCACCGCGCGCCATGCCTGCTTATTCATACTATATGTACAACCTTAGAAGAAGTATTCCACCAGACTGCGGAAACCGTCCTGAATGGCATGCACCGCATCCTGCAGCCAGTTGGTCTTCTCGTGAACGGTGATCTGTGCGTGATCCGGCACGGCAACATCCACATATACGACCTCATTGACCGTCGGCTTCTGCATCCCCAGCTCCAGTGCGCGCTGCTCGATCGCATTCAGGTCGATTCCGCTTTCATAGA
Source organism: uncultured Eubacteriales bacterium (assembly GCA_902465435.1). Taxonomy (GTDB): domain Bacteria; phylum Bacillota; class Clostridia; order Oscillospirales; family Oscillospiraceae; genus CABQNH01. The sequence continues at coordinate 15,281 of CABQNH010000034.1, forward strand.
CGGAGCGCAGCTTGCTGTTGCTCTCCTGCAGCATTTCGACCTCACTGCGCGTCGCGCCGAGCCGGCTCTTGGCTTCATAAAGGCGCACATAGCCGAAAATCACCATCACCATCATGACCGCGGTCAGCACGCCGCCGATCGCCGCAGCCGGCGAGATCGTCAGCCGTCCCTTAACACGCTGCAGACGCTCCGGCTTTTTCTTTTCCTGCGGCAGCTCCCGCAGACGGCGCGCGCCGTTCTGCGTATAGACGTCATAGGCCGCGCTGCCGTTGGCGGCATAAGTGTTCCGGTATTTCTCCTGCCGATCGGCCATAAATCCTTGTTCCCTTCTATCGTTTCTCCGCTACACGCAGCTTTGCGCTGCGCGCACGCGGATTTTCCGCAAGCTCTTCCTCGCCCGAAACAATGGGCTTCCTGGTTATGATTTGAATCTGCGGCGTTTTCCCGCAGACGCAAACCGGAAACTCCGGCGGACAGGTACAGCCCTTCGCCGCCCGCTGCATCGAAAGCTTCACGATCCGATCCTCCAGAGAGTGGAAGGTGATCACAGCGAGCCGCCCGCCCGGATTGAGCCGCAGAATCGCCGCCTCCATCATTTCCCGCACGGCGTCAAGCTCGTCGTTGACCGCGATCCGAATCGCCTGAAAGCTGCGCTTCGCCGGATGCTGCTTTTCGCGCAGCGCCGCGCCGGGCATTGCGCTCTTAATCACTTCAACCAGTTCCAGTGTCGTTTCAATTGGGCGCTGAGCGCGGCGCTTTTCAATTGCCGCCGCGATCTGCGGCGCATAGCGCTCCTCGCCATATTCAAACAGGATCCTGCGCAGCTCCTCGCGCGGCCAAAGGTTCACGACCTCGTAGGCGCTCAGGCTGTCCTGCCGATCCATACGCATATCCAAAGGCGCGTCCGTCATATAGGAGAAGCCGCGCGAGCCGTCATCGAGCTGCGGCGAGGAAACGCCGAGGTCAAACAGCATGCCATCGACGCCCGCAATGCCAAGCCCGTCAAGGATCGCATCGATCTGCTTAAAATTTGAATGCACCAGCGTCACGCGGGCTTCGAACGCCCGCAGCCGCTCCGCTGCCGCCGCCAGCGCGACGTCATCGCGATCCACGCCGATCAGCCTGCCGGTCGTCAGGCGCTTTGCAATCTCATAGGAATGCCCCGCGCCGCCCAGCGTGCCGTCGAGATAAATCCCGTCGGGTCGAATCTTCAGCGCCTCGATGCATTCCTGCAGCAGCACGGATTTGTGTTCAAAGGGCATCAGAACTCCAGCTCCTCCATCTCTGCGGCAATGCCGCCCGCATCCATCGCGGTCTGCTCCAGCTCATCGTATTCTGCGGCGTTCCAGATCTCCGCATGGTTGCCCTGACCAAGGAACATTACGTCCTGATCGATCCCCGCAAAGCGGCGCAAATCTGCCGGGAGCAGGAATCTTCCCTGCTTGTCCGGCTCACACTTTGTCGCATTGGCGAAAAGAAGCCGGATTTTGCGTGCCTTGGAAAGCGGCAGCGCGTTATATCGCGCCATAATATCCTGCCAGCTCTCCAGTGTGTAAACGCTGAGGCAGTGATCCAGACCGATGGTGACATAGAATTCGTCGCCAAGCTCCTCGCGCAGCTTCGCGGGCACAAAAAGGCGTCCCTTTGCGTCAACCGTATGGCGATATTTGCCGACCATTCCGTCACCTCCGCTCCACTTTCCTCATTTTTCATCCATTTTGCTCCACTTGTAGGCATAGTATATCGCATTGCGCTTGGAATTGCAACCTTTTTTCACACTTTCTTTTTGATTTTCTTCTGATTCTTTTGTGCTTTTCCTCCAAAAAACCGATTTTTGAACAAATGTTCGATTCCAATATCAAGAAATTCCTCCACAAAGCGCCGACCCGGTGCTCTGTGGAGGTTCCTCTCAAAATGTACGCCCTATTCCTGTTTCTCCATCGGCGCAAGGCGAGGTCATTTGCGGGACGAATTGCACACGCTTCCGCCGCGCAGCGTGCCGCAGGCCCGCAGCCTGCCGCTTTCTGCGGCAGCGTGCCAAAAAAGGAATTCCCGGCACGCCGCCGGGCTGCAAAAAGCAGGAAAACCCGTGCCCTTCGCCATACACAGGCAGGGCACGAGTTTCCAAAGCAGGTCAAAGGAACGGATGTTCTTCTATTTTTTGAGCCATATTTGTTTGTATTTTTCAAGAAAGCATTGCACTTTGGAAGCAAAAAGGCCCCGAATTTTAGCCTTCATTCTGCCTTTTCCCCTGCGTCTTTTCCTCGTTTTCTTTCAGGCAGCGCAGGATATGCTCCTGTCTCTCCAAAATTTTCTCCATCTTGTTGTATAGATCCTCGATCATGATCTCCGTCTTCAGATTGACCTTGTAGTCGTTCTCCGCACGGCGGCGATCCTTTTCCTCCTGCCGATTCTGGCTCATCATAATCAGCGGCGCCTGGATGGCCGCCACGCAGGAAAGCACAAGATTCAGCAGGATAAAGGGATACGGGTCAAAGGCGCTGGCCAGCAGGGAATTGATGACCATCCATGCCAGCAGCACGCCGGTAAAAGAGAAAATAAACGCCCAGCTTCCGGCAAATTTGGCGATTTGATCGGCAGCGCGCTGCCCGAGGGAATATGCCTTTTTTGTCTCTTTGTCCGTATTGACGGACACCTTGCTGCTGGCCAAAAGGGCGAGAACCTCCTCGTCCGTCATGTCGTGTCGGATATCCGCAACGATTTCACTGACCAGCCTTTTCTTTTCCTTTCTTTGCATCCTCTCAATTCCTTTCGTCAGGCTGTAATGGGGCTGCTGCCTCCATTGGCAAGTGTGAACACGGAAGATTCTCGCCAGACCGGCGTCGTTTGGCCGACTTGAAAAGTGCAGAAGGCTCAGGCCTTCCAAACCGAAGCCTCGGCGAAGAAGCCCCGGCGTCCGCCATGTGGAATTGCTGCAGCAGCTTCTAAAATTAGGGCAGCACCGCGCAATTCGGCAAGCTGATTCGGCAAGCGATTTTTCCTCAAGTCACGGGTTGAAATGTGCAGGAATGTTGAAATGTGCAGGAATACTGTATGTATTTCAAACTTTTCAAACCGCAGAATTGGCGGAAAGGATCCGCCGAAGCGCGAAGACGCAATTGTGCGGTGCTGCCTTAGCATAGCACACCGCGAAGAGCGTGTCAACGCTAACGGACAATTGCCGCTGTTCCTGCTTGAAAACGGCGCGCCCGCGTGCTAAAATAAAAACAACTACAGCCGCACCGCGAATTCAGCAAACGCATTCGGCAAAATCAGCTTTGTGGGTCAAGGTTTGAAACGAACCGGAACACGCCGTGTATTTTCCGCTTTTTGAACCGTTGGAGCCGCAAAAGCACCCGATCAAGGCCGAAGCTGCAATTGTGCGGTGTGATTCTAAAGGAAGAGAGAGTTTACTTATGAAGCAAGCAAAAAAGCGCCTGCTGGCTGCGGTCTTATGCATCGCCCTGCTCTGTGCGCTGTCCGTATCCGTTTTTGCGCAAACCGGAACGCCGGTTGCCAACACCGGCGTTCGGCATCAGGTCTGCACCGCACTGAGCAAGCAGGCGCAGGCATACTATGTCGGCAGCTACAGCTACGAAACGCTTTCCGCATACAAGGGCGTCTATGCGCCGACGGACTCCTACGCCGCCACGCAGAACAATCCCCTGTACACAGCGCTCTATACGCTGATGAGCAGCACGCATACCCATTATACGGTTTACCCCGGCTATACCGCAAACGCGCTGGCAACTTACTGGGAAAAGACCGACGCACAGAACGGCGTGGAAGGGTACTACTATTTTTATGCCGACATTCCGGCAAGTGAGTATGATTTCCAGATGAACCGCGAGCACGTCTGGCCGAAGAGCAAGGCCTCGTTCTTTCAGAAAAACGGCGGCTCGGATCTGCACCACCTCCGTCCCTCCGTGGGCGGCTTGAACAAGGCAAAGAGAAATTACATTTTTGCCGATCTAAACGGCAGCGGCAAGCCCTATCTTGTGGACGGCGTGCCGGGCATCTGGACAGGCGGCGGCTGTCTGGAGGTACGCGACAATGTCAAGGGCGACGTGGCGCGGATTCTGCTTTATGTATATGTCCGCTGGCAGCAGCCCAATTTGTACACGGACGTATCCGAAGAGCTGCTCCCCACAATGGATGCGGACGACAGCCAGAACACCGGCATTCGCGCCATCAATGACCTTTCCACGCTGCTTTCCTGGTGCCAGTCCGATCCGGTGGACACCTGGGAAATGAGCCGGAACGACCAGGTTGAGAACGTTCAGGGCAACCGCAATGTGTTTATTGACTACCCCGAATTTGCATGGTTGATGTTCGATCTTCCCGTCCCCAATATGGTCACACCGTCCGGCAATGCATCCGGCGGCCACGAGCACCACTACACGCCCTCCGTGACGGCGCCGACCTGCACGGAGCGCGGCTACACGACCTACACCTGCACGGAGTGCGGGGAGAGCTATGTGGACGATTACACGGACGCACTGGGACATGACATGGTCACGGATGCAGCGGCCGTTCCGGCCACCTGCA
>CABQNH010000035.1 GCA_902465435.1 uncultured Eubacteriales bacterium
GCGGACAGCGTATTCTGCGTGCAGGATGTCAGCTCGGATGCGCCGACCTGCCACCAGGTAGATACGGCGGAATAACGCCGGGAAAGCAACTGCAAAACCGTAACGCGCTTGCACCATTGCGCGGTAAGCAGCATAAAAAACGATTGAAAGCTGTGGACTTGTTATTTAGCTTATATGCGGAGAATGCGGCGTTCCAGCGCAGCAATAAGATACAAAAACGGCCGTTCCCAAAAGGAACGGCCGAAAATTTTTGGTACTATTCTTCTGGAAGCTCTCCCTCAATGACTGCGTTTTCCCGCAGGAAGGACAGCGTTTTACGCAGGAGCGCCGCCTTTGAGACGGCGTCGGCATAAGCGGCGTCATATTGCTGCAGAAGCTGCTCCATTGTCATGCCGCTTGCCGTGCAGATCTCCTCGCAAAGCGCGGCGATATCCTCGGCGTCGGCACGAAGCTGCTCCAGCTCTGCGATTTTTTCCAGCGCAAGCTGTGTTTTATAGCTGCGCCGAGCCTGCGGCAGCAGCTCTTCCCGGAGCTGCTGCTCTGTTATGCCGCGAAATCCGCAGTACTGCGCAAGCGTCAGTCCCTTGCTGTGAAGCTGTTCATTCAGAGCCTGCAGCTCCTGCTCTAAGGCGGTCTGGTCTTCCTGCGCGCTGAGCGTATAATCAAAGGAATCGCAGACCAGATCAGCCAGCTTGACCTGCAGCTCGGCTTCGGCGCGCTCGTCATAATAATCCTGAAGATGCTTACGCACCTGCTCCCGCATGGCGGCATAGCTTTCGCAGTGGCCGGCCTCGCGGGCAAACTCCTCGTCATTTGCGTAGTCCTGATAAACGCGAATTTCGCGAATTTTGCAGCGGAAGGTAGCCTGCTTTCCGGCAAGCTGCGCGGCGTGATACTGCTTGGGGAAGGTGACATGAACGTCTACGCTGTCGCCGCAGCGATGGCCGACGAGCTGCTCCTCAAATCCGGGGATAAATTGGCCGGAGCCGAGCGTCAGGGTCTGCCCCTGTGCGGTGCCGCCCTCAAACTGCTCCGCGCCGACAAAACCGGCATAGTCAAGCACAAGCTCGTCACCAAGTCGGCTTGCGCGCTCCGTAACGGGGATGCAGCGCTTTGTGCGCAGACGAAGCAGCTGCTTGTCCAGTTCCTCCTCGGTAACGAGGTATCGCTCCAATTTGGCCTTTAGCCCTTTATAAATCATGGGACGTCATCCTTTCCTTAATTGCGGTAATGAGAAGGTCGCCGGCAACGACACGATCCTCTGCGGCAAAGCCGTCGATAAAATTGTCGGAAAACAGCAGCTGTGCATTCGGCGGGAATTCGTCATCGCCCGCCCAGACAAGGAGCCGCATCTGAAAATCCGGCAGCAGCTCGAATTCGTAGCCGACATCGCCATGCGGCAGCTTTTTGGCTCCCATGGCCTCGCAGGCGGCTGCAAATGCCGGAAGCTTTGCGCCGAAGGAGAACGCGGCGCGGGTCAGGCAGCGGCCGGTAAAGGGCTTGATGTAAAGCTCGCCCCACGGCATCTCGCGGAAGGTGAGAAAGCTCCCGCGGAAGGGTGCGCTGCGGCCATCGGTCAGGCGGCGCATCAGAAAGGTTTGGGTTTTCGTCGGCGCGTCCGGAGCGATTGCGCCGCTGGGAAAGGCCAGACGGTATTCCCGGCCGAGCAGGCAAAGAGAAAAGGCTTCGCCGTCAAAGGCGGCGCCGCAGCGCGCCGCGGCTTCTTTCGGATCCAGCGCCTGAAAGCGGGTCAGATAGAAGGAAAACGGCGTTTCCTCCAAATTGTTTTTGATTTCCGGCATGATTGCACTCCTTCTTTGGGTTAGTCGGCGAAGGCCGAGGGAAACAGGCTGCTGTCCGTATGCGGAAGGAAGCACGCAGCCACAAAGGCGTCCATATAGCCCGGATGCGTGGACAGTTCCATGTAGGTCATATTTCCGGCAATCTCCGCAACCTTGGCACAGGCATCGTCGGAAAGCGCCATGGCATAAGCGCCCGAAAGCGACGAATTGCCGATGTATTCATACTTTTCCAGCGCAACATCCGGGAACATGCCGATTTTGACGGCGTTTTTCATGTTGATACCGGAACCGATGCCGCCTGCCACATAGACATGGTCTATGATCTCGACCGGCATTTCCAACGCGCGCAGCATGGTATCGATCGCGGAATAGATAGCGCCCTTGGCGCGGACAAAGTTGTCAATGTCCGTTTCATTGATCGAAATTTCGCGTTCTGTTGCAGATTCCTCCGGGAAGGCCAGCACATAGCGGCCGCTTCCGTGGCGGTCACGCAGGACGCGTCTGCCCTCGCGGACAAAAAGCCCCTTTGCATTGATGATACCGGCGGAGAACAGCTCCGCAATGACGTCGATGATGCCGCTGCCGCACAGGCCGACGGGCTTCTGACCCGTCTCGCCGATTACAGTGAAGCTCGGTTCCATGCTGTCCTTGTCGATCTTGCAGGCATCGATGGCGCCGTCCGTGGCGCGCATGCCGCAGGAAATGTCGCCGCCCTCAAAGGCCGGGCCTGCAGAGCAGGCACAGGACATCAGAAAATCACGGTTGCCGAATACAATTTCGCCGTTTGTGCCAAGATCGACGAAGAGGGAATACTCGTCCTTGTCCCAGATAAGGCTTGTAAACGCACCGGCCGTGATGTCGCCGCCGACATAAGAGCCAATGTTCGGCGCAAGCAGCACCTGTGCGTCCGGATGGATCGGCAGGCCGATGTCTCGCGCATGAAGGCCGTCCCAGTGGAAGAAGGAAGGAATATACGGCTCCATACGGACGGGGTCGGCGTCCACACCGACCAGAAGATGATTCATCGTTGTGTTGGAGGCCACGCAGGCGCGGACGATTTGCGTGGCGCGCACGCCGCCGGCCTTGCAAAGCTCTGCAACCATGGGCGTAAGCGTTTCCTTCAAAATAGCGTCCTGCAGCTTTTTGCGTCCGCTGGGCTTGCCCTGCTCAATGATCCGGTTGATGACGTCGGCGCCAAAGCGAATCTGGCCGTTTCCGGCGGAACCCTTTGCGAGAAGGCGGCCGGTTTGAAGGTCGGCCAGCACAGCGGAGACGGTCGTCGTGCCGATATCCACGGCAAGGCAGACGATCGGTGCATCCTGCTGCGGCTGCACGTCATAGACGGTGAAGGTGTCCTCTTGCTGCGTGCCGACGGCGCGGACGGCAAAATTGCAGTCGCGCAGAACCTTTGCAAGCTTCTGCATGGGATAGAAGGGAAGCTCAATGCGCTCACAGCCGGTCGCGCGCCGCAGAGCCAGACTGAAGCGTTCGTTGTCCGGCATCGTGTCGGAAAGCGAAGGCACTTCCATCGTCAGGGTGACGGTGCGAAAATCGTTTTCAAAGGCAACGCCCGCGTTGCGGATGCCTGCCTGCAGCGCTTCAAAAATTGCGATTTCCTCACCGGAGGAAAGGTCGGCAGTTTTCATCCGGCTGCGATAGGCCGACGCAATATCGGGAACCAGCACGCAGACGTCGGACTGCGGCTTTGTGCAGCAGGACAAGCGCCAGCCTGCTGCGTAGTCTTCGTTGGAGATGTGGCTGGTCTGCAAACCGGAGACGTCGCCGGACAGAAGCTTTACGCGGCACTTACCGCAAGAGCCGTTGCCGGAGCAGGGCGCGTCAATCGCAATGTTCGCGCTGCGCGCAATCTCAAGAAGCGTCGATTCCGGAGCGGCGGAGACAACGGTCTGCTCGCCGTTTTCAAACTGGAAGGTGACCTGATACATGGAATTCAATCCTTTCAGAAATAATAAATTTTGTGTGCAAAGAATCGCCCCAGCGGCACAGCAAAAGAGCCACATAACGTACCGGGAGTGCCGCCGGGCGATATGTCCGGCGGTGGAATGCAGCCTGTGGCGGTGTATGTCTTTTTGAAAACAGAAAAAGGGGCGGCATTCAGCCGCTCCCTTAGTATAACATGATTTTCGCGAAATGGGAAGTGTGTCAGGATTTGTTTTTGCGCAAAAAAAGCTCGTAGAAGCCGACAAAAAGCAGAAACGCGCCGAAGAGTCGGCGAAGAAGCGCGGTAGGCAGCACGGTGGCGAGCCACGCCGCGCCTGCGGCGACCAGACTCCCGGCGATGGCGGCGGGGACGGCAACGGAAAAGTTGACGCGCTTGTTCTTTACATGGAACAAAAGCGAGGCCAGTGCGGTCGGCAGAAAGTAGAGAAGATTGATACCCTGCGCCATGCGCTGCTCCATGGAGAGCAGTGCGGTCAGGTAGATCATGAGCAGCGAGCCGCCGCCGATGCCGAAGCCGGAAATCACGCCGCAAAGCAGTGCCGCGAGGACGGAAATCAGCCAATGATTCACAGTAAAAGCCGTATGCCTCCCCAAAGAATCAGAATACCCAGCGCGCGGTGCAGCCACTTTGTCGGGATCTTGGGGAACAGAATGCCGCCTAAAAGTCCACCGAGCAGGCCGCCAATCAAAAAGGGGACGGCGTCGCGCAACGGCATGGCGCCCTGCAGGAAGTAAACGCCGATGGACACAAGACACATCGGAAAAATGATCGCGAGCGCCGTTGTGAAGCAGTCCCGGTCATCGAGCTTCACCCAGCGCTGCAAAAGCGGCACCAGGATCATACCGCCGCCCGCGCCGAACAGACCGTTGGCGATCCCACCCGCCGCGCCGGCTAAAACGGCACGGTAGGGAAATTTGCGCATAAAAACCCCTCCCCACAGCTATTGTGCGCGGGGAGGGACGGAATTATTCGCCGGAAGCAAGCGCCTGGATCACATGACCTGCCAGCATCAGCCCGGCGCAGGACGGAACCCAGGAAACGGAGCCGGGGATGCAGCGCCGACCGGGGGGCGGTGCTTCGAGCTGCGCGGGCTTCTGCGGCAGCTCCTCGCTGAACAAAACGGTGTGATGGACAACGCCGCGGTCGCGCAGCTCCTTGCGCATGATCCGCGCGAGGTGACAGCCGCGGGTCTTGGAAATGTCCGTAATGCGGAACTGCGTGGGATCCAGCTTATTGCCGGTGCCCATGGCGCTGATGATCGGGATGCCGCGCGCCTTCGCGGTCAAAATCAGACTCAGCTTGCAGGACACAAGATCGATCGCGTCCACGATATAGTCGTAATGCGCTGCAAAGAAGCGCTCCTTGTCGGCCTCGGAATACAGAAGGGGGAGGGAGGTGACGCGGCAATCGGGGTTGATATCCCGGATGCGCGCGGCCATGACGTCTGACTTAAATTGCCCCAGCGTGGAGTGCAGCGCGCAAAGCTGACGGTTCAGGTTGCTTTCCCCGACCGTGTCGTTGTCGACCAGAGTAAGCGCGCCGACGCCGCCGCGCGCCAGTCCCTCGGCACAGAAGGAGCCGACACCGCCAATGCCGAAAACGGCGACATGACTGCCTGCCAGACGCGCAATTGCGTCGCGTCCCAGCAGCATTTCTTCACGAATCCATTGATTCTCCATGTGTAACTCCTTATCAGAAAAACGCCGCCGCCAAAAGGCAGCGGCGTTTTTTATTGCTATTGCTTTAGTTCGACTGCAGGGTAAGATCTGTCTGCGCGTAGCGAATTGCCGTTGTCGTCTTGGATTCCAGAACGGCCTTCACACTGTCGTACCACGCGGTCTGCTCCTCCTGCGTCATGAGATCGTCGCACAGCAGGTTACGATAGTTTCTGCCGACACCTTCAAACCAGACGAGATAGTAGCTGCCGTCATTCTCAATCAGCTCATAGTCGCCATTCTTGCGATCTGGGCTGAAGATATACTCATCAACCTTGTCAGCGTACTGGTGCAGCGCAACATTCTCCACAAGCCCCTCGTTCTCGTTCGAGGGAGCGTACTGCTTGACAAGCTCCTTGAACGTGTCTACGGTCGGGTTGTTGTTCAGCGTCTCATAGGCTGCGCCGGCATTGGTTGCGGGCGTGCTGCCGTCGGTGCTGTCCGAGCTGGAGCTTGCGGTAAAGCTGATGAGACGAATGTTTACAGTGTTGTAATCGCGCGTGTCGCGGCTGGTGAACTTGGCGACGTAGAACGTGTTGCCGTCCTCGGAGGTGAAGAGCTTGGTGTCGCCTTCCTTCCGCGCGTCCTCAAAGAGCCACTCAGCCATCTCGTGCGTGCCGTAGCCGTAGTTCTCGATATTGTCGTGGGTAATTGCGGTGCGGTCCACAGCGTCGGTCGGCATCGAATCGAGCGCTGCTTCCGCATCGGCCTTCGCCTTTGCAATGGCGGCGTCATCGACGTCCTTGGCGGTGCCGTCCTCGTTCTTTTCTACATAGTTGCTTGCGCTGTAGGAAATTGAGGTGAAGCTCACGCCGTCCACATCCTCACGATGCTCCTGATAGTAATCGGCCAGCGCGGCGTCGTCATGCTCATTCTTCGGCAGATTGTCGTCGTAATACTGGGATGCGAGCAGGCGGACGGTCTGGTACTGCTTATAGCCCTCCAGCGTGCAGCCGGTGCCGTAGAGCGCAGCAACATAGCCGTCATTGCTGCGACTATACTGTGCGGCATAGGATTTGATCTCAGCAAGACTGCTCTCAAGCTTCTGCTGATTCTCTTCGCTGAGCGTGCAGCCGCTTTCCACAGCGAGCGCATACAGGTTATACGTTTCACCGATGCCCTTTTCCGTCGAGTCGATGAAGTAGTCCTCATAGGTTGCGTACTCGTCGGTATAGAAGCTCTGCTCGGACAACGGCTTGGTCGAATCGACATAGTAAGCCAGAATGGTGCTCTGCAAAGCGTTGACCACGTTGTCGCGGTAGAAGAAGTTAAACTCCGGAACCTTGATCTCGTATTCGCCGACGGTCATGACCGTCTCTTTGGCATGCTGCTTTTCGCCGATCCGCTTGACGCCGTAGACGACCAGAAGTGCAAGAACCGCAACGGCGACGATGCCTGCGATAATCATGCTGCTGCGGAACGCGCGGTCGCTGGAGGATACGTTCTTATCGCCGGATTTTGCCGCCTTTTCGGCCTCCAGGGCCTTGCGGAGTTTTTTCTTATCGGATGCGCTCATGTGAAAATCAATCCTCTCGTATGGAAAAATTCGGAGCAAAGGAAGAGAAAGCCTTCTTTGCGTATCTTCCGCTATTATAGCGGCAAATTGCGCCGGTTGCAAGTGAAAAAGCAGATTTCTGCGAAAAAATTTGTAAATCGCCGGAAATGTGCGAAAAAACGCTGCCCATGGCCGCAAATGCCGCAGCCAAAGACAGCGCTTTTAAAACCCCGCCGAAGCCGTGTAAGCCCCTTTATAACCTGCACGAAGGGCAGGTGGGTTACCTCTCCGCATCTTCGCTGCTTCCAACGTCCATGCACGGTCGGTGCCGGCACGGGAGGCCTGCAATCCGATACGGAAGTTATCCGGTATCCCGTAGAAAAAATGTGGGTTTAAACGGGCTTATCACGCACCCGGCAGGGAACAAAATCAGGTGCTTTGCCGTCAAAAAAGGAAACGTTATTCCTCCGGCTCGTCGGAAGCAGCGTCCTCCTCATAGAGCTGATCCATCAGCAGCTCATAAACGGTTTCCAGCTCGGACTCATCCTCGATCGCGCAGAGGATTTCCTCGCCATCCTCCACCACGGTTTTGAGAATACTGACCTCCAGATCCTCCTGCTCTTCGTCGTCCGCCTCGGCGGGAACGAGCGCAAGGTAGGTCGTGTCGTTGTATTCTACGGTTGCAAGCACCTCAAGAACGTACTCTACGCCGTCCTCGTCGGTGATGGTAATGATGTCGTCTCCAAACTGCTGGCTCATAGCGTGCCTCCTGTCTCCTTGTTATCTCTATTTTATATGCAAGCCGCCGGAAAATCAAGAGGAAATTGGGCGAATCGATTTGTGATTATGAGCAAAAATCTTCGAGTGCTTTTGTGAAAGCTGTTTGGTCCGGAAGAACGACGCCCTGCTCCAGCTGTTTCTGCGTTTCAGGGGGCAGGACGCAGGCCGGCGTGTCGCAGGCGTACCAGTCGCCGCTGTCCTCGTCGCGGATGCCGACCGTGCCGTCCCGCACCGTTAAAACCAGCGAAAAAAGAAGAAAACAGAGAAAGAACAGAGAAAAGATTCGATTTTGAAAATTCTTTTGCATCATGGACATAGTTTTCCCGGAAAAAAGAATGCTTATGAGCGAAATTTTACTATTCAGAATAATTGACAGATGTGTTATACTATATCCTGAATAGCCAGCATCAGTTGACAAGGGCAGACACGCTTGCGGGCCGGACTGGAACACCGTCTGCGGCGTGATCGTCCTTGACTTGCGTCAGCACGCCTGCGTTTTCTGCCTTGCAGACAACGCTCCAGACCGGCCGCCAAGTCCTTCGGAGCTTTTCACGGAGGATAGACGGCGGCGGGCAGGGCAGACGAGACAGGCGGACTGGCGCCCGCCCACGAGACGAGGATAACGACGCCGGACGTCGTTTTGCCCCGTGAAAAACCGCGTGTGCCCTTGTCAACTGACGCTAAGTTTGTAAATTACGCAGGCGGCGAGCCGCTCTGCGTTCCGCTTACAGAACGATGGAGGACTCATCATGGCCAAGAAAAAGAAAAACGAAAAGAATACGGTCACGCCGGCACGCAAGGCATTCCGCTGCATCGGAAAGGTGCTGCTTGTTCTTTTGAAGGTGCTGGGAACGCTGCTTTTGATCGGCGCGGTAACGGGCAGCATCGTTGCGGTGAAGCTCAGCGGCTATCTGAAGGAAAGCGTTATTCCCGGAGCGGAGAGCTACGCCGAGGTGCTGGATCTAGATCAGGTGACGCTGAGCCAGACCTCAATTATCTATTGCTACAATAAAAATACGCAGCAATATGAGGAACTGCAGCAGCTGGACGCGACGGAAAACCGAATCTGGGTCAGCTATGACAAAATCCCGAAGAACATGATCTGGGCGGTCGTGTCGATCGAGGATAAGCGCTTTTTTGAGCATGACGGCGTGGACTGGATCACGACGGGCAAGGCCTGCCTGAAGATGTTCATGGGTACCGGCTCTGCCGGCGGCTCGACCATCACGCAGCAGCTGATCAAAAACCTGACGCACGAGGACGATGTGACCGTTCATCGTAAAATCAATGAGATTTTCCGCGCCTTGGCGGTGGAAAAGAAGTATTCCAAGGAGGAAATCCTGGAGTGGTATCTCAATACCGTCTATTTCGGCGAGGGCTGCTGGGGCGTGCAGAGCGCGGCGCAGGTCTATTTCGGCAAGGACGTCAGCGAGCTTACCGCAGCCGAATGCGCCTGCATCGCGGGCATTACCAATAACCCGTCTTTGTATGATCCTTATATCCGCCCGGAGCGGAACCGCAGCCGCCAGCTGCTGATCCTGCAGCAGATGCTGGAGCAGGGGCATATCGAGCAGGCGGAATATGACGAGGCGGTCGCGCAGGAAATGGTGTTCCGCAACGGCAGTACCGACGAGGATACCTATCGCTGCGAGGCCTGCGGCTTTGAGGGGACGCTGAGCGATTTTGTGGAGCAGGACGACGGCTATGATTGCCCGGAATGCGGCGCAAGAACGGACATTGAAAAGCGCAGCGAGCACTACAGCTACTTTGTCGACCGCGTTTACCGCGATGTGGTGAACGATCTGATGGAGGAGTACGGACTGACGGAAAAGGCTGCGATTCAAAAGCTCCTGACCGGCGGTTATCACATCTATGCGACGATCGACCTTGACGTACAGAAGGCTGTGGACGAGGTTTATCTGGATGTTGACAATGCACCGGAGGTCAAGAGCGAGCAGCAGCTGCAGTCGGCCATTGTGGTGATCGATAACGAAACGGGCGACATTGTCGCACTCGCGGGCGGACTCGGCGAAAAGAGCGGCAGCCTTTCGCTCGACCGCTCCTCGCAGAGCTTGCGTTCTCCCGGCTCATCCTTTAAGCCGGTATCGGTTTATGGCCCTGCATTTGACCAGGGACTGATCTCCCCCATTACGGTTTATGACGATACGCCGTTCTCCTTTGATAACGGCCCGTACCCCAAGAATGAAACAAGACGCTATCAGGGACTTGTGAACATCAATAAGGCGGTCAATGAGTCGCTCAATACGATCGCGATGAAGGTGCTCGACGACCTCGGCGTGGATGCAAGCTACGATTATCTTACCGAGAAATTCGGCTTCACCACCCTGATCGAGGACAAGGAAATCAACGGAAAGGCTTATTCCGATATCGGCTATGCACCGCTGGCTCTGGGCGCGCTGACGAAGGGCGTGACCGTGCGCGAGATGGCGCAGGCCTTCGCAACCTATCCCAACAACGGCGAATTCCGGGAAGCGCGCACCTATACCAAGGTCGTGGACAGCGAGGGCAAGACGATTTTGGGCAACGTGCAGGAAACGCACACGGCAGTCAGCGAGAAGGCTGCATATTATGTAAACTATGTACTGCAGAACGTGGTCGAATACGGCACCGGTACACCGGCAAAGATCGCGGATATGGCGGTCGCGGGTAAGACCGGCACCAGTTCGAGCAATGTGGACCGCTACTTTGTGGGCTATACGCCGTATTACACGGCGGCGGTCTGGTCGGGCTTTGACCAGCCGGAGCAGATCGTTTTGACCGGCGAGACGAGAACGAATCCGTCCACCAGACTGTGGCGGCGCGTTATGGTGAAGCTCCATGACGGAAAGGAATCGGCAAGCTTTGACCGGCCGGATGATATCGTGTCCTGCACGGTCTGCCGCGACAGCGGCCTGCTTGCCACGAGCGAATGCAAGAATGACGCGCGCGGCGACCGCTCGCAGACGCTCCTGGTTGCCCGCGAGGATGTGCCGACAAAGTCCTGTAATTTGCATATCCGGGTGGATGTCTGCAAGGAAAGCGGCATGATCGCCAACGAATTCTGTGCGAAGATGCATGGAAACGAGATTGAGTCGAAAAGCATCCTTTGCTTCCTGCGCGCCTTCCCGACGGGAGGGATCGTCGTGGAGGATCAGCAGTATGTCTATTGGGACGGCGAGCTGCCGAACGGAAAATACTTTGCGGCAGTCTCTTCGTCAATTGCGCATCCGGCCAACGAGGTCTGTACGCTCCACACGCAGCAGACGGTAGACGAGCAGGAGGATCCGACGGAGCCGACTGAGCCGTCCGACGAGCCGAAGCCGGTCGACCCGACGGAGCCGACCGAGCCGACCGAGCCGACGGAACCGACACCGGAGCCGACACAAAGCCCGGAGGCAATTGTGCCGACGGAGTCATTCCTGCAGTGGTGGAAGAAAAAAATGATGGAATTAGGAGCGTAGGCCGGTATGTGGAAGGCGGATCAATGGAAGGATTATGAAGTGATCGATACCTCCGGCGGGGAGAAGCTGGAGCGCTGGGGACGCTATTATTTGGTGCGCCCCGATCCGCAGGTCATTTGGGAAACGCCGCGCAGAAATCGGCATTGGCGGGAATATGACGCCCGCTATGCACGCTCTGCGACCGGCGGCGGCCACTGGTCTGCGCACCACCTGCCGGAGCATTGGCAGATTTCTTACGGCAAGCTGAACTTTCTGGTCAAGCCGATGAATTTCAAGCACACGGGAATCTTTCCGGAGCAGGCGGCAAACTGGGACTTTATTCAGGAGAAGATTCGAGCGGCAGGCCGTCCGATCGAGGTGCTGAATCTCTTTGCCTACACGGGCGGCGCGACGATCGCCGCTGCGGCGGCGGGCGCTTCCGTCTGCCATGTGGACGCGGCAAAGGGCATGGTTGCGTGGGCGAAGGAGAATGCCCGCGCCTCCGGCCTGCAGGATCGCCCGATTCGCTGGATCGTAGATGACTGTGCGAAGTTTGTCGAGCGTGAGATCCGGCGCGGCCACCGCTATGATGCGATCATCATGGATCCGCCGTCCTATGGCCGTGGCCCGTCCGGCGAGATCTGGAAGCTGGAGAAGGATCTTTATCCCTTTGTGAAGCTGGTGTCTGGCGTTTTGTCGGATAACCCGCTGTTTGTGATTATCAACTCTTATACGACCGGCCTTGCGCCGAGTGTTGTCGGCTGCATTTTAGACAGCGTGTTTACGCCGCAGTTTGGCGGGTATGCGGTTGCGGACGAGCTGGGACTCCCGGTCACGGACTCCGGCCTTGTCCTTCCCTGCGGAGCGACGGGTCGCTGGGTCGGCAGAGAATAGAGCGTTAGGAACGGTTACATGGAACATGCAATTACGGCAAGACGGCTTCAATTTTCCTATCCTGCGGAGGAGGGAACGGTTGCGCTGCCTGTGCTGGAGAATTTAAATTTAGAGATCGAGCAGGGAAGCTTTGTTGCGGTGCTCGGGCATAACGGCTGCGGAAAGTCTACCTTTGCCAAGCAGTGCAACGCGATTCTGCTGCCCTCCGGCGGCACGGTGACGGTGTTCGGCATGGATACGGCGCAGGAGGAAAATCTGATTGCCGTCCGCCGAACGGTTGGAATGGTATTCCAGAACCCGGATAACCAGATCGTGTCGAACGTTGTGGAGGAGGATGTCGCCTTTGCGCCGGAGAATTTGGGCGTGGAGCCGGCGGAGATTCGCCGCCGTGTCGACGAGGCGCTGCGTTTGGTCGGTATGGAGGAGTTCAGTTTGCATGCGCCGCATCTATTGTCCGGCGGCCAGAAGCAGCGGGTTGCCATTGCGGGCATTATTGCCATGCGGCCCAAGTGCATTGTGCTGGACGAGCCGACTGCGATGCTCGACCCGCAGGGTCGGCGCGAGGTTTTGCAGACCATCCATCGGCTCAACCGTGAGCAGGGCATCACGGTCGTCTTGATCACGCACCATATGCCGGAGGCGGTGGACGCCGACCGAGTGATCGTGATGGATCAGGGACATGTCTTTTTAGACGGTACGCCGAAGCAGGTGTTTGCACAGGCGGAGCTTCTGCAAAGCGTCGGCCTGACCGTCCCGGAGACGACGCAGCTTATTCTCGCGCTCAATGCCGAGGGCGCGGCGCTTCCACGGCAGGCGCTTTCCGTGGAGGAATGCGCGCAGGCGCTCTGGAAGTATATTTCGCAAAATCGGAGGAACTGAATTTGACACCGATCCTTGAGGTCAAAGATTTGACCCATACCTACAGTGCGGGCACTCCGTTCGAGCGCAACGCTGTGGAGCATTTGAACCTTTCGGTTTACGAGGGGGAGTTTCTGGGCATCATCGGACATACCGGCTCGGGAAAGTCTACGCTGATTCAGCACCTGAACGCGCTGCTCAAGCCGACGAGCGGCGAGGTGCTTTATAAGGGTGAAAACATCTGGAAGGATAAGCAGTTCACGCGCAAGGTGCGGTTTTCCGTCGGCTTGGTATTTCAGTATCCGGAATACCAGCTGTTTGAAGAAACGGTCTTTAAGGACATTGCCTTTGGGCCGAAGAATATGGGGCTGCCGGAGGAGGAAATCCGCCGGCGGGTTCTGCGTGCCGCACGCTTTGTCGGCGTGCCGGAGGAAGCGCTCGAGCGCTCGCCCTTTGAGCTTTCCGGCGGCCAGAAGCGCCGCGTGGCCATTGCCGGGACGATTGCCATGGAGCCGGAGGTGCTGATCTTTGACGAGCCTACGGCCGGACTGGACCCGGAGGGGCGGCAGAGCATTTTGGAAAACATCCGCGCCTATCAAAGAGAGCAGAATGCCACCATCCTGATGGTCAGCCATTCCATGGAGGAGATCGCGGAGAATGTGGATCGCCTTGCCGTGCTCGACGGCGGCCGGGTCGCTATGCAGGGCGCACCGCGCGAGATTTTTGCGCACGCGGCGGAGCTGAAACGCATCGGCCTTGCCGTTCCGCAGGTGACGGAGGTGCTGCTGCGGCTGCGGGAGCTTGGTGCGCAGATTGACACCTCTGCCTTTACGGTTGCGCAGGCAAGAGACGCCGTCCTTGCAGCGAAGGGAGGCGGCCATGCTTAAGGATATCACTTTGGGTCAGTATTTCCCGGGCGATACGGTGATCCATCGCCTGGATCAGCGCACAAAGCTGCTGCTTACCGTCGTATATATCGTCGCGCTGTTCTGGGCAAAGTCATTTGTCTCCTATGGGGTGGTGCTTGCCTATTTGCTGACGGTTATTTTTCTGTCAAAGATCAAGCTGAAGGTTTTGCTCAAGAGCGTCAAGCCGCTTTTGATCATTATTGTCCTGACCGGGCTTTTGAATGTGTTTTACTCGAGTGGCACGGTTCTTGTGAAGTTCTGGATCTTCACCATTACGAAGGAAGGCCTGCTGCGCGCGCTGTTTATGATCCTGCGCATTGTGATGCTGGTAACGGGTACGTTCCTTCTGACCTATACGACCTCGCCGATCGCGCTGACGGACGGCTTGGAAAGCCTGCTTTCCCCGCTCAAGAAAATCAAACTGCCGGTGCACGAGCTTTCCATGATGATGTGCATTGCGCTGCGGTTTATTCCGCTTCTGATGGAGGAAACGGATAAAATCACCTCGGCGCAGAAGGCGCGCGGCGCGGACTTCGAGTCCGGCAACCTGTTTCAGCGCGCAAAAGCGCTGGTGCCGGTTTTGGTTCCGCTTTTTATCTCCGCCTTTCGGCGTGCGGACGATCTTGCGGTGTCTATGGAATGCCGCTGCTATCAGGGCGGCAAGGGAAGAACGCGCATGAAGCAGCTGCATTATCACTGGCGGGACGCCGCTGCGTTTTTCGTTGGCGCAGTGCTGCTTTCCGCAGTTATTGTGCTGGCGCATTTCGGACTGTGAGGGAAGTATGCGGAATATCGCGCTGTTTTTAATGTATGAGGGAACGGCCTACCACGGCTGGCAGGTGCAGAAGACGGAAAAAACCGTCGCGCAGACGCTGGAGCTTGCCGCGCAGAAGGTCGTTGGACATAAGGTGCATATGACTGGCTGCGGCCGCACGGACGCAGGCGTCCATGCAAAGTGCTATGTGGCCAATTTTCGCACGGATTCCCGCATCCCAACCGAGCGCATTCCCTATGCACTCAATACGCATCTGCCGCAGGATATTGCCATCCAGCGTGCGATGGAGGTGCCGGAGGAGTTTAATGCCATCGGCTCCTGCGTGCGCAAGGAGTATACCTACCTGATCGACAATTCCAGACTGCACAATCCGTTTTATGTAAACCGCGCGTGGTTCTATCCCAAGCGTCTCGACGAGCGGATCATGCAGGCGGCTGCGCATGCCTTTGTTGGCACGCACGACTTTGCGGCGGTGCGCTCCGTCGGAACGGAGGTCAAGTCCACCGTCCGCACGGTATACTATTACGAGGTGGAGCGCAGCGGCGACCTGATCTCTCTGCGTGTCTGTGCCAACGGCTTCCTGTATAATATGGCGCGGGCTATGGCGGGAACGGTCGTCTACGCAGCGGAAGGGAAGATTAAGCCGGAGGAAATCGGCGCGATATTGGAGAGCGGAAACCGAACGGCCGCCGGGCCGACGGCGCCCCCGGGCGGACTTTACATGACGAAGCTGTGGTATGATGACGGAAGGGTGAAATTTGATGTCGGATAACGTAATCCCGATCGAAGGTCTGCCGAAGAAAAAGAAATGGTACCGCAGGCGGGCACTGCTGCTGACGCTGCTTGTGCTTGCCGTTGTGCTGCTGCTTGGGCTGTATCTGCTGCTTTCCCGGGCAGATTGGGACAGCTTTCGGCGCTTTTTCAGCTATTACAGCGTAGCTGATGAAGCAAGCTACGGAAAGTTTACCTTTGACGCCGGCTATGCGAACGCTTACTGTGCGTTTGACGACGGTCTTGCCGTCGCGGGGTCCGGCGGGCTGACGACCTATTCGCCCTACGGCAACGAGCAGGCGGTCGCGCAGCTTACCATGGATACTCCGGCCGTAAAGAAGGGCGGCGGGATTGTCTTGGCGTATGACGTCGGCGGCTCTGCGCTGCTGGCAATCAACGACAAGAATGAAGTGCTTTTGTCGCTTTCCACTGCCAATACGCTTTTTGACGCCGACATCGGTTCAAACGGAAGCATCTGCTATCTGACCTCGGATAAGGCCAGCCGTGCCATTCTTACGGTGCTCAACGGCCGACAGGAGGAAATTTATAAATGGTATTCCAACTCGCAGCATTTGAGCCATTGTGCGATCTCGGATAACACACGCTATGTCGCAGCCATTGGGATCGGGCAGAAAAACGGCGGCTTTGCCAGCAGCGCACTGATTTTGGATACCGGGAAGGAAGTGCCGGTCTGCACGGTTGAGCTGGGCAGTCAGGTTATTTACAGCCTTCGCTTTTTGGATAACCAGACGCTCTGCGCCGTTGGAGAAAGCTCCGTGCTTGTCTTTGGCGTGGACGGGACGCTCCGCGGCGAGTACGCTTATGGGGAGCGCTATATGGAGGATTTCTGTGAAAGCGGCAGCTTCACGGCGCTCCGGATGAATGCAAACCGCGCCGGAGATAAGTATACGCTGGTCACGCTGGATGAAAACGGCGAGAAGCTTGCGGAATACTTTGTCGGAAAGCAGATCCTGGATATGGATGCGGCGGGAGATTATCTTGCGGTCCTGACGGCCGGAAGCCTGACGATCTTTACCAGAGAATTAGAGGTTTACCGAACTGCGGACGCCGTTGGAACTGCGAGCACCGTTTTGATGCGGGCGGACGGCACGGCGATCCTGGTCAGCACTGGCACGGCGGAGCTGTATATTCCGTGATTTTCATTTGTTTTTTTGCATAAGCTGTGATATACTGTCTCATTAAGCGGGGGACTTGCCCGCGAAACGGAATTCCCGAAGGGGGGAACATGCATGAAACCTGCAATTTGTTCAAAGTGTAAGAAAAATGTGGCTGTGATCTTTATTACGAAGATCGAGAACGGCCAGTCCACCAACGAGGGACTATGCCTGAAATGCGCCAAGGAACTTGGCATTAAGCAGGTGGACGATATTGTGAAGCAGATGGGGATTACCGAGGAAGAGCTGGATAATCTGAACGGCGAAATGCTCTCCATGCTGCAGGATCAGCAAAGCGAACCGACGGACGAGGAGGAAGAGATCGAAAGCCAGACCGCGACCTTCCCGTTTTTGAATAAGCTTTTTGGACGCGGCGCGGATGGGGATATCGTGCCTGCGCCGGAGCGCGGCGAGGAGCGAAAAAATGCACAGCAGAGCGCGCCGACAAAGCAGAAGAAGCATAAATTTCTGGATACCTATTGCCTGAATCTGACGCAAAAGGCACGGGACAACGGACTGGATCAAATTGTCGGCCGCGAAGAGGAAACGGAGCGCGTCGTACAGATTTTAAACCGACGGCAGAAGAATAATCCCTGCCTGATCGGCGAACCGGGCGTCGGCAAAACGGCGATTGCCGAAGGACTGGCGCAGCGGATCGTCAGAGGTGACGTGCCCTATAAGCTGCGCAGCAAGGAGGTATACCTGCTTGATTTGACGGCGCTTGTCGCGGGAACACAGTTCCGCGGTCAGTTTGAGAGCCGGATGAAAAGCCTGATTTCGGAGATTAAAAGTCTGGGCAATATCATTCTTGTGATTGACGAGGTGCATAATCTGGTCGGGGCGGGCGACGCCGAAGGCTCGATGAATGCGGCAAATATTCTAAAGCCTGCGCTTTCCCGCGGTGAAATTCAGGTGATCGGCGCAACGACCTTCTCGGAATATCGTAAGTATATTGAGAAGGATTCTGCCTTGGAGCGTCGCTTCCAGCCGGTTACGGTCAACGAGCCGACGATTGAGGAAGCCGTTGCGATTTTGCGGGGCATTGCGCACTATTATGAAACATATCATGGCGTGCAGATTTCCAATGAAATTGCAAGGCAGGCCGTGATCCTGTCGGAGCGGTATATCACGGATCGGTTCTTGCCGGATAAGGCGATCGACCTGCTGGACGAGGCCTGCTCGGACGTCAACCTTCGCTGCAAGGAGCTGTCTGAGCTTGCCGAAAAGCGGAAGGAGCGCGATGACTACAAGCTGGAGATCAGGCTGCTGACGGAGGATACCGAGCATGAGAATTTCGAGCGGCTCGCAACACTGCGCAGCAAGGTTTGTCAGCTGGACGATGAGGTCGCGCGGCTGGAGGCAATGCCTGCGCCGCGGGTAACAATGGAGAATCTTGCGAGAATCATTGAACTGTGGACAAAAATTCCGGCCAGCAAGATTCAGGCGCAGGAATATGAGCGCCTGCGCAATTTGGAGCAGCGGCTGAAGCAGCGGATTGTCGGGCAGGACGAGGCGGTTGCGTCGGTTGCGGCGGCGATTCGCCGCAGCCGCGTTGGAATCTCGGTCAAAAAGCGGCCGGTATCCTTCATCTTTGTTGGCCCTACCGGCGTCGGTAAGACAGAACTGGTCAAGTGCCTTGCGGATGATTTGTTCGATTCCGTCGATTCCCTGATCCGTTTGGATATGTCGGAATATATGGAAAAGCACTCCGTCTCTAAGCTGATCGGGTCGCCCCCGGGTTATGTGGGCTACGATGAGGCAGGACAGCTTACGGAAAAAATACGCAGGAAGCCCTACGCGGTGATCCTGTTTGACGAGCTGGAGAAGGCGCATCCGGATGTGCTTCATATCCTGCTGCAAATCCTTGATGACGGACGGATTACGGACGCGCACGGCCGACTGGTGAACTTCGAGAATACGATCATTGTGATGACGTCCAACGCCGGATCGGATCGGAGGGACGGCACGGTCGGCTTCGGCAAAAGCGTTTCTGATTTAACGCGGGAAAAGACGATGAAGGCACTTTCCGAGTTCCTGCGGCCGGAATTTATAAACCGTGTCGATGAGATCGTGTGCTTCAATCAGCTCACAGAGGAAAACTTCCGCGGGATCGCGAAAATCATGCTGAGCGAACTGCAGCAGGCGCTGGCCGAGCGGGCGATTGCGTTGAATTGGGAGGATTCCGTGCTGGACTTCCTGGTGAAAAAATCCTATTCTGTTACCTACGGCGCACGGAATTTGCGCCGGACGATCCAGCGGGAAATTGAAGATAAGATCGCCGAAAAGCTGATCGATGCCTACGAGGAGCCAATCAGTCAGATGCAGCTTCGCGCAGAGAAGGATCAGATCGTTTTGCTGGCAATGTAAAAGAAAGGAAATGCGGCGCACTGCACTTGGAAGAGAAACGGTGCGCCGCATTTTTTTGCGAGGTGTTTGGAATGGGTTTGCTGGGTATTGCAAGCATGGCTTCCCAATGGCGCGGTTACGAATACTATAAAGAGGGACGCGTAACTGTGTGGGAGGAAACGGCGCTTCAGGTATATGACGCTGTGGTGCGGGGCAGCGGTGGGGCGCGCTATTCGGTGCATATGGATTTGCAGCATCCAAGAAAGTCCGCCTGCGATTGCCCGCACGCGAAGGGGCGAAGGATCATTTGCAAGCATATCGCTGCCGTGTACTTTTCCGTGCAGCCGGATGAAGCAAAGCGGTTTTATAAGGAAGTGATCCGTGCGGAGGAGGAAGAAGAACGCCGCCAGGAAAAGCTGGATACGTTGGTTGTGAACTACATCAACGGACTTTCCAAGCAGGAATTGCGGCAGACGCTCTATGAGGTGCTCTATGATGGTGCGGACTGGGTGTTCGAGCGCTTTGTTCGCGAGCATGTCGATCCGTCTGGAGAATTTTTGTAAGCAGAAGGGAATGACGACAAGCGCCTGCGCGCCGGAAGAAAGCGCAGGCACTTTTTGCTTTTGGTACCATCTATTAAACTATTTAAAACACGAAAAGGCGCAGCCGACGGATTTTTATCCGAAGGCTGCGCCTTTGCTTCTTGGTTTT